>UQRU01000049.1 GCA_900543475.1 uncultured Eubacteriales bacterium | reverse complement strand
GGCGGCGGGGGCCCCCCCGGCGCGGCGGGGTGGGGGGGCGCCGCCGCCCCCCCCCCCCCCCCCCCCCCCCCCCCCCCCCCCCCCCCCCCCCCCCCCCGCGGGCCCCTAGGGCATCCGCCGCCAAAGGGACAGAAAAAGCCCGGCCCCACGCTCTACGGGGCCGGGCAACCAATCCATGGTAGGAAGAGACGCGGCAACGGCCCCGCCCCCTGGGGCAAAGCCGCTGCCCATGCCCTACGGGCAGCGGCGGCTTCATCCGCCTGCCGCGGGATACTATCATCAGACAACCTCACCCGCTGTTGCGCGACGATCGCCGTGCGCGTAGCACCGTAGGACCTAGCGTTTTTGTACGCCCAGGGAAACGGCTTCGCCGTTCACGTCCCAGTCCTTGGAATAGCCCTGGGGCTGGGCGTTGTGAAGCTGATCGGCCAAGGTATCGGCGGCGATGGCGTCGCCGTAGCGGGCGAAGATGTCGGCGATGGTATCGCTGCCCTGGTAATAGACGGCGATATGGTCGGTCACTGCAAAATCCGCCTCCTTGCGCATGGTCTGGATCTTGCTGACCAGCTCCCGGACGAAGCCTTCTTCAACGAGGGCAGGGGTCAGACGGATATCCAGCACCACGGAGGTATCCCGGTCGGACTCCGCCACAAAGCCTTCCTTCTGGCCGGTGGACACCAGCACATCCTCGGGGGCGAGGCTGACGGACGCGCCCTCCAGCTGGAAGGTATAGGGATCGCCTGCCTTGTGGGCGGCTACCACCTGGTCGCCCACGCCGCTCTGGGCCAGATAGGCGTTGATCTTGGGCAGCAGCTTGCCATAGCGGGGCCCAAGGGTCTTGAGCTGGGGCTTCACGTTGTAGGTGATGAAGGAGGAAGCGTCGCTGACATATTCCACGGCCTTCACGTTCAGCTCCTCGGCGATGATGGCGGAATACAGCGCCGGCAGGGCCGGGCCCTGGATGAACATGGCGGGCAAGGGCTGCCGGTTTTTGATGTTGGCGGTATTGCGGGCGCTGCGGCCCAGCACCACCACGTCCAGCACCTGGTCCATGTGGGCTTCCAGCTGGGGATCGATGAAGCTCTCGTCCACAGCGGGCCAATCGCACAGGTGGATGCTCTCCGGGGCGTCCTTGTCCACGGTACGGACGATGTTCTGGTAGATCTCCTCAGTCATGAAGGGGATAAAGGGGGCGGAGATCAAGCTCAGGGTCTTAAGAACGGTAAAGAGGGTCATGTAAGCGGCCTCTTTATCCGGGGTCATATCCTTGCCCCAGTAGCGGTCGCGGCAGCGGCGGACATACCAGTTGGACAGGTCGTCGATAAACCGCTGGAGCTCCCGGCCGGCCTCGGTGATGCGGATATCCCCCAGGTAGGCGTCCACAGCCTTGACCAGGGAATTGAGCCGGGAGAGGATCCACTTATCCATGGGGGAAAGGTTTTCCCGGCAGAGGGTATGGGCGGTGGGATCAAAGCCGTCGATGTCCGCATAGAGGACATAGAAGGCATAGGTGTTCCAGAAAGTACCCATGAATTTCCGTTGGGCTTCGGATACGGCTTCCGGGGAGAAGCGGCTGGGCAGCCAGGGCATGGAGCCGGTATAGAAATACCAACGCACCGCGTCGGCCCCCTGCTTATCCAATACGGACCAGGGATCCACCACGTTGCCCTTGTGCTTGCTCATCTTCAGGCCGTCCTTATCCTGGACCAGGCCCAGCACCAGGCAATTTTGGAAGCTGGGCTCATCGAACAGGCAGGTGGAGATGGCCAGGAGGGTATAGAACCAGCCCCGGGTTTGGTCCACGGCCTCGCTAATGAAATTGGCGGGGTAGCGGCGGGCAAAGAGCTCCTTGTTTTCAAAGGGATAGTGCCACTGGGCAAAGGGCATGGAGCCGCTATCGAACCAGCAGTCGATCACCACGGGCTCCCGGCGCATTTCGCCGCCGCACTTTTCGCAGGGGAAGGTGATGGGATCCAGGAAGGGCTTGTGGAGCTCCAGGTCCTCCGGGGTGCCGGGGGCCAGCTGACACAGCTCCTTGCGGCTGCCGATCACATGGACGTGGCCGCAATCCTTGCACACCCACACAGGCAGGGGGGTGCCCCAATAACGCTCCCGGCTGATGCCCCAATCGATGACGTTTTCCAGGAAGTTGCCCATGCGGCCTTCCTTGATGGTCTCGGGGATCCAGTTGATGCGCCGGTTGTATTCCATGAGCCGGTCCCGGATGGCGGTCATCTTGATGAACCAGCTCTGGCGGGCGTAATAGATCAAGGGGGTGTCGCAGCGCCAGCAGAAGGGATAGCTATGCTCAAACTCCGGCGCCGCAAACAGCAGGCCCGCTTCCCTCAGGTCACGGAGGATCAGCTTGTCCGCATCCTTTACAAAGGCGCCGTCCCAGGGGGTGCCGCCGCACATATTGCCCCGGGTATCCACCAGCTGGATAAAGGGCATGTCGTGTTCCTTGCACACCCGGGCGTCGTCCTCGCCGAAGGCAGGGGCGTTGTGGACGATGCCGGTACCGTCGGTGGTGGTAACGTAGTCGTCCGCGATCACGTAATGGCCCCGTTTGCCGGTTTTGGCGCAGGCGGCCCCGGTGCAGGGGAACAGGGGCTCATAGTCCCGGTCCACCAGGTCGCTGCCGGGGAACACATCCAGGATCTCAGCCCCCTCGCCCAATACGCTTTCCACCAGGTCCCGGGCCAGGATGAAGGTCTCCCCATCCTTGCGGGCGCGGCAGTATTCCACGTGGGCGTTTACGCACAGGCACACGTTGCTGGGCAGCGTCCAGGGGGTGGTGGTCCAGGCCAGGTAATAGGCGTCCTCATCCGCGCAGCGGAAGCGGACGGTGGCGCTGGTTTCCTTTATATCCTTATAGCCCTGGGCTACCTCGTGGGAGGAAAGGGCCGTGCCGCAGCGGGGGCAATAGGGGACGATCTTATGGCCCTTATAGAGCAGGCCCTTTTCATGGATGGTCTTGAGGGCCCACCATTCGGATTCGATGTAATTGTCTTCATAGGTGATATAGGGATCTTCCATGTCGGCCCAGAAGCCTACACGGTCGCTCATCTCTTCCCATTCGCCCTTGTATTTCCAGACGGATTCCTTGCACTTCTGGATAAAGGGGGTCACCCCATAGGCCTCGATCTGCTCCTTGCCGTCCAGGCCCAGTTCTTTTTCCACCTCCAGCTCCACAGGAAGGCCATGGGTATCCCAGCCCGCCTTGCGTAGCACATCGTAGCCCTTCATGGTGCGATAGCGGGGAATGATGTCCTTGATGGAACGGGTGAGGATATGGCCGATATGGGGCTTGCCATTGGCGGTGGGGGGGCCATCGTAGAAGGTATAGGCGGGCGCGCCCCGACGCAGCTCCACGCTCTTTTCAAAGATACGCGCCTGCTTCCAGAAGGCCAGGGTATCCTTTTCGCGGCCTGCGAAATCCAGGGTTGTGGAAACCTTTTTGTACATGATGCTTCTCCTGCTTGTGGATTGTTTGCTCCGGCCCGAATACGAGCCCACGGGGAGCCAAGCCGCCCCGCATAGAGCCGGTACCTTTATATTAGTGAAAAGAAACCGGTTTGTAAAGCATCCCTTCACGGTTTTTTCACCTTTTTCAGCGGATTGGGGTTTGAAGTGGTAAACCTTTTGTGCTACTATTAGTAGGATACGATATGCTTAAACGTGGTATGCTGTTTGCAGGACTGCATTTTTGCATACCCATGGAGGTACAAACTTGAAAAAAAATCTTTCCACCCCGCTGATCTACCTGGTATTGCTGGTGGTCATCATCGCGTTGGTATCCGGCTTTGACCCCAGGGGGAATACGGCGGAAGAGGTGAGCTATAACGACTTTATCCAGCTGGTGCGGGATGAAAAGGTGTCCTATGTGGACATCACAGACTTGCAGTTGGTTGGCTTATATGTCGATAGCGAATTGTCCGAGGAAACCTTCCCAGCCAAGTATGATTTCTATACCTATATCCCCTCCCTGGAAGCTTACCGGGAGGATATGACCATCCTTACCGAGGAGCTCAAGGGCATCCCCCGGGATCAGGTGACCAATGCGGATTTCCCGGTGGAGTCCATGGCCAACCCCACCCCCAAGCCCTCCATTTGGGAAGGGTTGCTTCCCTATGTGCTCATGATCGGCGCGCTGGCGGTGCTGTATTATTTCATGTTCCGTTCCCAGGGCGGCGGCAACAGCGTGATGAACTTCGGCAAGAGCCGGGCTCGCACCCAGATGGACCCTGGCAAAAAGGTCACCTTTGCCGACGTGGCCGGCGCAGATGAGGAAAAGGAAGAACTGCGGGAAGTGGTGGAGTTTATGCGCTCCCCCAAACGCTTCACGGAAATGGGCGCCCGTATCCCCAAGGGCGTGCTGCTGGTGGGCCCGCCAGGCACCGGTAAGACCTTGCTGGCCAAGGCGGTGGCCGGGGAAGCCGGCGCACCCTTCTTCTCCATTTCGGGTTCCGACTTTGTGGAGATGTTCGTGGGCGTGGGCGCCAGCCGGGTGCGGGATCTGTTCAGCACCGCCAAGAAATGCGCACCTGCCGTGGTATTCATCGATGAGATCGACGCGGTGGGCCGCCAGCGGGGCGCAGGCCTAGGTGGCGGCCATGATGAGCGGGAACAGACCTTGAACCAGCTCCTGGTGGAAATGGACGGCTTTGCCATCAACGAGGGCATCATCGTATTGGCCGCCACCAACCGGCCGGATATCCTGGACCCCGCCCTGTTGCGGCCCGGCCGGTTCGACCGGCAGATCACCGTAAACTATCCCGACGTAAAGGGCCGGGAGGAGATCCTCAAGGTCCACGCCAAGGGCAAGCCCCTGGCGGAGGACGTGTCCCTGGCGGTGCTGGCCAAGCGGACCAGCGGCTTTACCGGGGCGGATCTGGAAAACGTATTGAACGAGGCGGCCATCCTGGCGGCCCGCTATAAGAAAAAGAAGATCACCATGCTGGAGCTGGAGGAGGCCATCACCCGGACGGTGGTGGGCCCGGAAAAGAAGAGCCGGGTGGTCACGGACGAGGATAAAAAGGTCACCGCTTACCATGAGGCGGGCCATGCCATCGTGGCGCTGAAAATGCCCCATTGCGACCCGGTACACGAGGTTTCCATCATCCCCCGGGGCGCTGCGGCCGGCTATACCATGACCATGCCGGATACGGACGACAACCATGTCTCCCGGGGCAAGATCCTGGATGAGATCTGCATGTGCATGGGCGGCCGGGTGGCCGAAAGCATCGCCTTGGACGACGTATGTACCGGCGCCATCGGCGACCTGAAGCGGGCCAGCGAGCTGGCCCGGCGCATGGTGATCGAGTTCGGCATGAGCGACGCCATTGGCCCGGTGTTCCTGGGCGGGGACACGGAGGTGTTCATCGCCAAGGATTGGGGCCATCAGCGGAACTATTCCGAGGAAGTAGCCGCCAAGGTGGACGCGGAAATGCGCCGCATCCTGGAGGAACAATTCGACCGGGCCAAGGCTGTGCTGGAAGAAAATCGGGAGGCCATGGATCGGGTGGTGAAGGCCCTGCTGGAGTACGAGCGCATCGATGGGGATCAGTTCATCAAGATCTTCAACGGGGAGCCCATCGAGATCCGCAGCTACAAGGACCGCAAGGCGGACCTGGAAAAGCCGGATGAAGAGGTCCTGGCCCAGGAGCAGGCTCAAGCCGCTGCCCAGGAGCCACAAGTCCCCCCCACGGCTCCGGAACAGCCTGCGCAACCGGAACAGCCCGAACAGCCGGACGAGAAATAAGCCAAGGCCGGGCCCATAGCCTGCCGTCCGCTAAAAACAAATGCGATCCCAAGGCTCCGCCTTCCCCATGGCCTAGGCCATGGCGCCAGACGGAGCCTGTTTCTTACCGCGGCATTGAAACCCTATGGAACAAGGAGGAAGGGACTCGATGGAACCCATGGACCTGCATACCCATTCCAATATGTCGGATGGCACCTGTACCCCCAGTCTTCTGGTGGAAAAGGCCAAGGCAGCGGGTTTGGGCATCGTGGCCCTGACGGACCACGACTGCATCCAGGGCATTCCGGAAGCCATGGATGCAGGCGCCCGCCTGGGGATACGGGTGATCCCCGGCCTGGAGCTGGATACGGAGTTCCACACGGAGCTGCACATGCTGGGGTTGGGGGTGGACCCCCAGCACCCTGCCTTACAGGAGTTTGCCGCCCGCAACGCCCAGCGCCGCCAAGCCCGCAACGAAGCGATCCTGAACCAGCTGGCGGCGGCCGGGGTGGATGTAAGGCCCTTTTTTCCCGCCCAGCACGGCACGCCTACCCGGCTGCATGTGGCCCTGGCCCTGGTGGCCGGCGGCTTTGCCCCTACGATCGGGGAAGCGTTTCGAAACTATCTCTTCCGGGGAACCCCTGGCTATGTGGAAACCAAGCGGATCCTCCCCGAGGACGCCATCGCCTTGATCCACCAGGCAGGGGGGCTTGCGGTGTTGGCCCATCCCTGCAAGGTCAAGGCGGATGTGGCCGCCCTGGTGGCCCGCCTCCATCCGGCAGGGTTGGACGGCCTGGAAGCCTTCTATCCCACCGCCACCCCCGGCCAGCGGGACACCTATATCTCCATGGCCCAGCAGTATGGTATGCTTCTTACCTGCGGCAGCGATTTCCACGGGGATAACCGGCCGGACAACAGGTTGGGCTGTACTTGGCAACAATCCCCCTTGCTGGAACCTGTGTACACCTGGTTGCTCCAGCGTTCCTAATCTGATACCTATCGTCGCCCCACGGCCATGCCGGATAAAAGGCCGGGTCGCCTCCCTCTGTTTTCCCTGCCGCTGTCTCTTGGGTGGACAGCGGCTTTTTGCGCGAACATGGGGGGCGGCCTGCGGCTTTGCCTGGGGGTGGCCTGGCCCCGCGGGGGGGGCGGCGGCGTTTGGCGGCCCTCCGGGCCGCCAAACCAAAGGGCGCAGGGGCCAAAGGCCCCTGCGCCCTTTGTGTGCGCTTCGCGCCCCCGCCGCCCCCCCGCGGGGCCAGGCCAATGCAGCCCTACCGGTGGTAGGCCGCATAGGTTTTACCAAACAAAACAGCGAGCCGCACAGCGTGTGGCTCGCAGAAGGGGAGCAGGGGGCCTAGCGAATGGCGCCCACGGTGGCGCCGAAGGGCATCAGCGCCAGCTTTGCCAACTTAAAGTACTGTTTCCCCCAAGGGATGCCGATGATGGTGATGCACCACAGGCAGCCAAACACAAAGGCTTCGATAGCCAGGGGCAGGCCGCTGATCAGCAGCCAGATGATGTTGGCCAATAGGGACATGGCCCCGCCGCCGTATTGGATGTCCTTGCCAAAGGGCCAGAAGGTCAGCTTGGCAAACTTAAAGCATTGGAGCCCCCAGGGGATGCCGATGATGGTGACGCACCAAAGGATACCGGCAAAAAACCAGCTCAGTCCCAGAAGGAACCCGCCGAACAGGAACCAGAGAATGTTGCCGATCAAGCGCATGGGTCAGACAGCCTCCTCATTTGAAATGGCGCGGCGCAGGATGCGCCGCGAATCAGCCTACATTATAGCACATTCTTCCAGGGGTTGCACGGTTATGGAGATATCCCCGGAGAAATCCTGTAGGTCCAGGGTCAGGTAGCAGCTGCCAGCCGGGGCAGTCAGCTGGCCCGCATATTCCCCGGAGTCGGAGAGCAGGATCTCAGGCGCGCCGCTGCCCATTTGGTAAAGGAGCTGGGCGGTTCCGTTCTGGCCCTGGATCTGGCTATGCAGGGATAGGGCTTCCGTTTCCGGCTGGATGCTGGTACCGCCAAAGAGAGTCAGCTGGCCGGTATAACCGGAAAGGGAGGCCTGGTAGCTGCCGGTATAGCCATCCGGGTCCCGCTCCAGAATACCGGGCGTTTCCTCCGGGGGCGCCAAGGCCAGGGCCCCTGCTTGCTCCACAGCTTGGCTATAAAAGGCCAACAGATGATCTTGCCCCACCGTATCCAGGGCCTTGGGCAGCAGCACCACAAACAGCAGGAACACGCCCAACAGCAGGAACAGATAAGGGAGATGGGTCTTTAGCATGGGCGACCCTCCGTACCCCACCGGACGATCCGGTAATACACCCGGGCGGTGAGCCGGTAGGCGATCCAATACAGCAGGGCAAAGCCCAGGGAGACAAACCCGGCGCAGGTAATGGCCAGCCCAAAGTCCGACATATTGAAAGCGCCCAGCATTCTGGAGAGGATACGGCTGGCAAATACCATATGTAGCAAGGTAGCCCCCAGGGGTAGGAAGAAAACCCACAGCACCTGGGAATTGATGACGCGATGCACCTGCGTTTGATCCATGCCCACCTTTTGCAGCAAGGCGAAGCGTTCCCGGTCCTCGTTGCCCTCGGTGATCTGCTTGAAATAGAGCATCAGCACTGCCACCGCCAGGAATAGGATGCTGAAGAAAGCGCCCAGGAATAGAAGTCCGCCGTAGGTGCCATAGCCCGTCTGCCGGGCGGAAAAAATGTCTCGGACCTGCCCGAAACTCTCCTCCGGCAATCCAAAGGCCGCCGCTACCCTGGCTGGGATCTGCTCCACAAAGTCCAGGCAGGCGTCCTCTGGCCCCGCCAGGTCGAAATATAGGTAGTCGTCCAGCAGGATGGAATGGGGCAGCGTCTGGCAGGTGGAGTCTGCGTAGACCACCAGAAATCCAACCAGGGGCTCGCTATAGCCTTCGTTCTGGGTGTTTTCCGTATGTACCAACCGTCCATCGGTCTGGGCGGACATGGTCAACCCTTGGGCCTGGGCCTGTTCCGCCAGAAAGGCGTCGATGGCTTCGGGGGTCATTTGAGGGTCTGGGTTTTCCTCGTTTTGGATGATGTGATAGCATACGTTGTAGGGATATAGGGGCTTTAAGGTCTCCTCCTGGCCTAGATAAAGGGCGAGGGTGCCGGTGAGGGTCACGGTAAGCATGGTGGACAGGATGCAGATCCCGGCCAAGCTGCTGGCGTTTTGCCGCATCCGGTGGAACATGCTGGCAACCGAGACAAAGTGGCTGGGCTGGTAATAGAAATTCTTATTGGCCCGCAGCAGCCGCAAAATGGCGATGCTGCCCGCCTGGAAAAGGAAATAGGTGGCGACGATCACCATGAGTACCAGCAGGAAAAAGATGCCCATGGCCATGCCGGGCTTTTGGATGGTCCAGGCAAAGTAATAGGCGGCGCCCAGGAGCAGCAGGCCCAGGATGGCCTTTGGAACCACCAGGCGGCTATCCTTTTCCCCCTGGCGCTGGCTCTGCATGAGCTGGATGGGGTTGGAAAGATGGACCTGGGCCAGGTTATACAGGCAGGTGCATACGAACACCGCCAGGAACAGCCCGATCACCGCAAGGTATGCCAAAGGCGAGGGGGAGAAATCCAGGCTGGGGAGGCTGCGCATAAGCTTGAGCAGGACCAAAAAGAGCAGCTTGCCGAACATCAGGGCAAACACCAGCCCCAGGCATAGGCCCCCCAGCAGCACCATGGCGTTTTCCCATACGAGGATCCGGCCTACGTGGCCCTTGGAAAGCCCCAATACCCCATACAGGCCGAATTCCTTTTTTCGCTGCTTGATGAGGAAGCGGTTGATAGACAGCAGGAAGCAGAAGGCGAAAATGGTGAACACAACGGTCCCCATGGCAAACATGAGCCGGGCGGTTTCGCCGCCGGGGACCCCGGTCAAGTTTTCGGCAAAGGACATGCTCACCACCAGGAAATATACGCAGCCGATGATGGCTGCCGCCAGCAGGTAGGGGAGATAGACTTCCCGGCTGCGGCGGATGTTGTCTGCGGCCATTTTGCGATAGAAGCCGTTACCCAACATCCGCACCCCCCTCCGAAAGGACGGACAGATTGCTGACGATCCGGTCGAAAAAGGCCCGGTTGTCCCCGTCCCCCCGATAGAGCTGGGCGAAGATCTCCCCATCCTTGATGAACAGCACCCGGCTGGCATAGCTGGCGGCCATGGCGCTGTGGGTCACCATGAGGATGGTACGTCCCACCTCCCGGTTGAGCCGGGCGAAATTCTGCAAAAGCTCCACCGACGAGCGGGAATCCAGGGCGCCGGTGGGTTCGTCCGCCAGGAGGATCTGAGGATCTGTGATCACCGCTCGGGCCACGGCGGCCCGCTGTTTTTCCCCGCCGGACACCTCGTAGGGGAATTTATCCAGCAGGGTCGTAATATCCAGCATCTTGGCCACCGGCTGGAGCCGGGCTTCCATTTCTTTGACGGGGACTTGGGAGAGCACCAGGGGCAAAAGAATGTTATCCCGAATGGAGAAGGTATCCAATAGGTTAAATTCCTGGAACACAAACCCCAGGTTTTCCCGGCGGAATTTGGCAAGATCCCGGTCCCGCACCGAAGAAAAGGGAGTGCCGTTTAGGAAGATCTGGCCGGCGGTGGGTCGGTCCAGGGAAGCGATGATGTTCAGCAGGGTGGTCTTACCGCTGCCGCTGGCCCCCATGATGGCCATAAATTCCCCTTCCTGTACGGTGAAGCTAATGTTTTTCAGGGCTACGCATTGCGTTAGCCCCAATTTGGTGGTATATACTTTTTTAACATTTTGAATCTGTAAAAGCTCCATGGCTGACCTCCTTGTATCGGATACTGCCATTATAGGCCGCGCCCAAAGGCGGCTGCCATGGCGCTGCCTTACATCCCATTGGGGGAGCCTTACATTTTTGTCACATGAACCGGAAGGCGTCCCTGTCCGGGAACCGGAGAAATACCCGGGTGCCTTGATCCAGCTGGCTTTCCACCGCCAGGGCGATGCCCAGGGCGTCCGCTACCCGTTTGGCCATATACAGGCCGATGCCGCTAGCCCGGCTATCCAGCCTACCGTTGTAGCCGGTATAGCCCCGCTCAAAGATCCGGGGCAGGTCCTCGGGACGGATGCCGATGCCCGTATCCTCCAGCACCAGCCGTTCCCCTTCCATATAGATCCGCATCCCGCCGGTATGGGTATATTTTGCCCCGTTGGAGATGATCTGTTCCAGCAGGAAGCTCAGCCACTTTTTGTCGCTTACCACGGTTTCGGCCAGGGGGCCGATCTCCACCGACAAGCCCTGGTGGATGAACAGCAGGGCATATTTTTTAACGCATTCCCGGAGGATGGCCGCTAGGTCGCAGGGGGTGATCACCAGATCGGAGGCCAGGTCCTGAAGCTTGTTGTATTGCAGGGCCAGCTCCACATAACGCTGTATCTTGAATAGCTCCTGCCGGAGCACCTCCGCCTGGGTGCTGGTATCCTGCCGCAGCACCAGTTCCATGGCGGCGATGGGGGTTTTGATCTGGTGGACCCACAGGGTATAATAAGCCAGGCTATCCGCCTGGTTTTTCTCCAACGCCCGACGCAAGGCTGCCCCTTGCTGGGACAGCTCCTCGATCAGGGCGCCGTAGGCAGCCTCCATGGCCCCATCCGGCCTGGGCAGGCCGGATGGCAGGGCGCCCAGCCGCTGGAGCAACCGTTGGAGCAGCCGAAGCCTGCCGCAAAAACGGCTGCCTTCCGCAAGCAGCAGAAGCACCAGCATAAAGGTGAGCATGGCGGCTGCGTATAGGGCAAGGCCCATATCCTGGTTTCCTAAAAAAGCGGTGAGCAGCAGGATGGCCAGGACGATCCCGTAAAACAGCAGCAGCTGCCAACGGCTGCGAAGATAGGCAAAAATATTATCCATGAATGCTATACCCCTGTCCCTTGTGGGTCGTGATGCAGTCTTCTCCCAAGCCCGCCTCCCGAAGGGTGCGCCGCAGCCGGTTGATGTTGACGGTCAGGGTGTTGTCGTCCACAAACACGTCGCTGTCCCATAGCCGCAGCATGATGGCTTCCCGGGATACGATCTGGCCGGGCTTTTCCAATAGGAGCTGTAAAATACGCGCCTCGTTTTTCGTTAGCTCGATCCGGGCCCCATCCCGTATCAGGCAGCTGCCCCCTGCATCCAGCACCGCGTCCCGAAGCCGGGGTAGGGGCTGCTGTATCTCATAATCATAGCTGCGGCGCAGCATGGCCTGTATTTTGGCCAGCAGCACCTCCATGGACAGGGGCTTGGTGATATAGTCGTCCCCGCCGGTATTCATGGCCATGACGATGTCCATATCCTCGGTGCGGGAGGAGATGAAAATCACCGGCACCGCGCTGGTTTTACGCAGCTGGGCGCACCAGTAAAACCCATTG
Organism: uncultured Eubacteriales bacterium; assembly: GCA_900543475.1. Lineage (GTDB taxonomy): Bacteria > Bacillota > Clostridia > Christensenellales > CAG-138 > Pelethousia > Pelethousia gallinarum. The sequence continues at coordinate 3,173 of UQRU01000049.1, read as the reverse complement.
AAATAGGGCAGGGACACGTCCATTAACACCAGGTGTGGTTCCAGGGCGGCAACGGCTTCCATTACCTGGCGAAAATCCTTTACCTGCTCCGCCACAAATCCCCAGCTCTTTAAATAAGCCGCGATCCCATGGGCAATTACAGTGTCATCCTCGACGATCAGGATGCGATATTCCATTTCTGGCCTCCTTCTCCGCGGCAATGGGACTGTGCCGCTACTCACAGTATACCGCGCAAAACGTCCCAGGGCCATAATAGTTTTTGCAGCCCCTGCCGTCATTTTTTAGGAGCAAAGGGTGGATAGCGTCGGATTTTCCTTTGGATAGCAGGTATGTTATAAATATAACGAAGGAACAATATAATAGGCGCTTATGGGATCTGCAATCTTTCCTGCATGTAAGTTAAGTTCTCGCATTGCAGCATGCATCAGGTTCTGGTATACTTTATACGGGGCGAAATGTCCCATGACAAATATAAGCAACATGGAGGAAAACCATTATGTCCGGCACAGACGGGATAATCCGCATCTTCGCAGGAACGGCCAGCAAAGGGTTTGCGCAAAAGATGTGCGATTATCTGGGTACGCAAATGGGGGATTGCAGCACCATCATCTTTTCCGAGGGCAACACTTTTGTGCGTATCAATGAGAGCATCCGGGATAAGGACGTATACTTTGTGCAGACCTTGGGGCTGGACCCCAACAACGAGTTTGCGGAGTTACTGTTCTTTTTGGACGCCTTCAAGCGGGCCAGCGCCAACTCGGTAACGGCCATTATCCCGTATTTCAGCTATGCCAAAGGCGATAAGAAGGACGAGCCCCGGGTATCCATTCGGGCGCGGGTCTGCGCCGAGTGCATTGAATTGGCCGGGGCGGACCGGGTGGTAACCATGGATCTGCATGCGGCCCAGGTACAGGGCTTCTTCAAGAAGCCGGTGGATCATCTATACGCCCAGTCCCTGCTTTGCGCCTATGCCCGGCGGCTAAACATTGTGGACGACAACCTGGTGGTGGTCTCCCCGGATGCGGGCAGCGCCAAACGTGCCAGGAGCATGGCCAATGAGCTGGGCTGTGCGGTGGCCATTGGGGATAAGATGCGGGCCGGGCACGATGAAAACGCCAAAGTGCTGGAGATCATTGGCGAGGTGAAGGGGAAGAACTGCATCATCGTAGACGACTTCACCATTTCCGGCGGCACGCTGGTAGACGTGGCCCACGGCCTAAAGGATAAAGGGGCGAAGAACATCTATGCGTTCCTGTCCCATGTGGTGCTGCAGGAGAAGGCCGTCAAAAAGATCGAGGATAGCCCCATTGAGCTGCTGGTTTCCACGGACACGGTGGATTGCCCGGCTGCCCGGCAAAGCGAAAAGATCAAGATCCTATCCGCCGCTCCCATGTTTGCGGAAGCGGTGCGGCATATTCACGACCGGATCCCCATGAGCAACCTGTTCGACAATCCCAGCCGCCGCATGCTTACCATGAGCTTTGAGCGGCAGCTGAGCATGGAGGATCTGCGGGGCAAATCCATGCTGGAATAACGCCCGCGCCAGGAAACCTAACAATTACATCCATAGGGCCGTCTTGCTTTGAACTGTCTTATTCGGAAAAAAGCAAGGCGGTCTTTTTATATACCCAATGGGAGATAGGGAAGTTAACAGTATAAAATCATAAAAAAGGCTATAAATGAAATGATTTTGGAATCGGTGAAAAATAACTACTGTCGAAAATTGAAGGCGCTTGGTAGACAATGTGTACTTTTCTCGAATTGCTTGCTTCTGTCAGAGAATATGGCAAAATAAGACATAACACAACGGCACAAACAGGAAAACAATGGGAGGAACGTCATGGAAAGATCAGAATATGTGGAAAATCGGCTGCTGCGGATCGGGGCAACGCCGGAATATGTAGGATATCCCTATCTATTGGACAGCATCCTGCTGGTATGGGATAAGCCGGAGGCAGGGCGGAATATCACCACCCAGGTATATCCAGCGATTGCCCAGCGATGGGGTGTAAGCGCGGCCAGCGTAGAGCGGAGCATCCGCACCCTGATCGCCGCCCTATGGCAGGATCAGGACCGGCGGGCATTGGGACAACTTTTAGGACGGGATTATGAAACGCCGCCGGGGAATTCCAAATTCATCGGGGTGGCGGCCTGTCGGCTGCGGATGTTTTACCGAGGCGGCGGGGAGGCTACAGGCAGGATGGATGGTACCGCGTAAAAACGGTTTGCAAAGTGAAGAATTTTATGGTACAATCACACATGGTAAAGAGATTGCCGGTGTGATGGAATTGGCAGACGTGACGGACTCAAAATCCGTTGGTGGCGACACCGTGTGGGTTCGAGTCCCACCACCGGCACCACGTCGGAGCAAGCTTTGTATCGCTTGCTCCGACTTATTTTATAAGTCAGAGCGCGCTCATGCCGCTGCTCCCATACGCTGTCAATTTTCTCCCCATGGTAAACCTCGATCTTCTTAACCACCTCGTTGCGCATCAGAAAGTAGGTGTTAGGATGAAACAAGCCGACGAGTCATTGGTTCAGAAAAAAGCGTATAGCTCATAATTCTGATTGTCTTTTTGTCACCTATTTTATAAAATATCCGCCTCTCAGCGGAAAGCTATGGTCGTTTGTAGCCTGCTGGGGCGCTGATGGAGGCGTCCATAGTAACGCAATATCTTTGCGAATTTTCTCCACATGTTACCAATTCCGATTAGAACCGATCGTGGTTACGGCTCCGCTTCCTTAAGAGTTTTTCAGCAAGCTGAGAAGCCCTGGGGGTTGGGGGCTGCAACTCCCGGATGCTTTAATGGGATTTTGCGGCACAAGGTGAACTGTCCCGAAGGGACAGGAGAAGGCCCCGGGGGATGTGCGGCAAATCCGATTAAAGCCTTACGCAGCAAGGGCTCCCCTGCACGGCTCCCTAGCCGCGCCTTAGGCGCAAGGAAGCCATGCAGGGAAACCTCGAAAAAGTGGCCTAAAGCCACTTTTCCGACAGTCTGGAGAAGCCCTCCCCTGAGGCTGCTCTTATCCTATGTATTGAGGTAAATCTTGTCTGGGTCAATCCCCAATTCTGTGTAAACACCATTTGAGGTGCGCATAGAGCAAAATTGATTCAGGGCGGTAGCAGGCTAGTCCGGCTGCCGCCTTGTGAACAACATAACGCCGGTGGGGGC
>UQRU01000048.1 GCA_900543475.1 uncultured Eubacteriales bacterium | reverse complement strand
GCCCCGGCGCGCCAAAACCACCTCTCCGCGCGGGCCCGGGCCGCGCGCCCCCCCCCCCCCTTGGGGGGGGGCCCCCCCCCCCGCCGCCCCCCCGGGGCCTAAACGGGGACCACCTCCCCAAGGGAACGGGCGCAAAACCCAAACCCGTTCCTTATTCCTCGATCAGCAGGACATACTCCAAGGGGTCCACGGCCTTGCCGTCCACATACAGCTCATAGTGCAGATGGGCGGCCGCGCCGCATTCCGCCACCGCCGTATCCCCAACGACTCCCACCAGGTCCCCGGCTTGCAGGCGCTGGCCCTCCTCCACGGGGAGATCCGGGTCCAGGTTGCCGTAAACGCTGATACGGCCATCCCCGTGATCCAGCTCCACCATCACCCCCAGGGCGTCGTCCGTGTAGACCCGGTCCACCCGGCCGCCCCATACGGCGTATACAGCGGTACCCTTGGGCGCGGCGATGTCGATGCCGCTATGGGTCATCCACTGGCCCAGGGTCTCAGAATATACCAGCTCATCCATGGCAAAGGGCCATTGCAGCGTACCCTTTACTGGGGCGCTGGCTTTTTCTTTTTTGGGTTTAGGCACGGGGGTAGCCGCTGGCGCGGGAGTCTCCTCCGCCGGCGAAGGGGAAGGGCTGGGGCTGGGCGCAGCCGGGGTGGGAGACGCCTTGGCCTCCTCCAGCCGCTGGTCCTGGGAGAGGGATACCTGGGCCGGGGTAGGGGTGGGGGCGGGAGTTTGCTCCTTGGCGGGGGCATTGGCCAGCCACAGCCCGCCCCCCGCCGCCGCCAGGCCGGCCAGGGCGGCTACATACAGGCCCTTTTCCCGCAAAAAGCGCCGGGCCGTTTCCTTCCAATTGGCGAATGTATTTTTGTTTGATCCTTCCATGCAGTTATCACCTCGCCAATAGTATTGACACAAAGGCCGTATCCCCATACATTTTCACATTTCTGGGCATACACCAGGGGGGCTTCTATGCTATAATATAGAATGGTTTGGTAGGCGCATGTCCACCGGGCCGGAAAGGAACGACGAACCAATATGAAAAAATGTACCGTTGGCGGCCAGGCCGTCATGGAAGGCGTGATGATGAAATCCCCCACCGGCATCGCCATGGCGGTGCGGGAGCCGGATGGCAACATTGCCCTGGAGTATCGGCCCTTTGCCAGCAGGGCAAAAAAGGGCACCTTTTTAGGGCTGCCCATCGTGCGGGGGGTGGTGGCCTTTGTGGAAGCCATCAGCGAGGGCATGGGCACCCTGACCCGTTCGGCGGAGCTGGCTGGCGAATCCATAGAGGAGGAACCCTCCAAGTTTGAAAAATGGTTGGCGGAAAAGCTGGGGAAATCTTTGGAAAAGGTAATCATCGCCCTGGCGGTGATTTTGGCTGTCGTGCTGTCGGTGGGGCTGTTTTTCCTGCTGCCCCAGCTGATCAGCTCCGGCATTTTCTCCCTGCTGCCCGGGAGCGATCTGGGCAAAAGCCTCACCGAAGGGCTGGTACGGCTGCTGATCTTCATCGGCTATATCCTCTTTTGCGCCAGCGTGAAGGATGTACGCCGGATCTTCATGTACCACGGTGCGGAGCATAAGACCATCGCCTGCTATGAAGCGGAGGCGGAGCTTACCCCGGAAAACGCCATGCACTATACCCGTCTGCACCCCCGGTGCGGCACCAATTACCTGTTTTTGGTCATGGCGGTATCCATTTTGTTCTTTGCAGTGGTGGGCTGGAACGCCAATTTCTGGGTGCGGCTGTTGAGCCGGCTGCTGTTTTTGCCCCTGGTGGCGGGGTTGAGCTATGAGCTGCTGCGCTTTGCCGCCAAGTATGACAACCTGCTGACCCGGATCATCCGTGCGCCGGGCATGGCGCTGCAATACATCACCACCAAGGAGCCCACCCGGGATATGCTGGAGGTGGCCATTGCGGCCTTCCATCTGGCCATGCTGCCGGAGGAGGAAGCCTTGGCCGCGGTAAAGGAAAACCAGGCGCAGAAGGCCGCCCGGGAAGCCCAGGCCGCCCAGGGGGGAGCCCCTGGGGAAGGGAGACCCGCCCCCGAAACGGCCGCCCAGGAGGGACCCTCCGGCGCGGAAGCGCCTGCCTCAGAAGAAGCGGCCCCGGAGAGGCCCGCCCAAGGGGCGGACGGCCCGGCCCAGGAGGCGGCGGAGTGACCCTGTGGCAAGCCCTGGCCATGGGGACAGCGGCCCTGGAAGCCACCAGCGGGGAAAGCGCCCGGTTTGAGGCCCGGCAGCTGTTGGCCCATGGGATGGGGTTGGCGCGTCTGCCCCTTTCCCTGGATGCTTCCCTATCCCCAGCCCAGGAAGCGGCGTATCGGGAATCGCTGGAGCGGCGGCTTGCAGGGGAGCCCCTGCAATACATTCTGGGGCAGTGGGAATTTATGGGCCTGCCCTTTTATGTAGGGCCGGTGGCCCTGATCCCCCGGCCGGATACGGAGACCCTATGCGAGGCTGTGCTAGCCTGGCGGCCCAAGGGCCGGGGCGTAAAGCTGCTGGACCTTTGCTGCGGTACCGGATGCATCGGCCTGAGCCTGGGGAAGCTGGGCGGGTTTGCACCCACCCTGACGGATATCAGCCCCCAATGCCTGGCCCTGGCCCAACGGAACGCCCGGCTGAACCAGGTGGAAGCCCGGTTTTTCCAGGGGGACCTGTTTGCCGCCCTGCCCCAGGGGGAAACCTTTGGGGTGATCTGCGCCAATCCCCCCTATATTCCCGCCGGGGAGATCCCCGGCCTACAGCGGGAGGTGGGCCGCGAGCCCCGGCTGGCCCTGGACGGGGGGCCGGATGGCCTGGCCTTTTACCGGCGCATCGCCCAAGGATACAGGGCGCATTTGGCCCCGGGGGGCCTGCTGGCCCTGGAGCTGGGGGCCGGGCAATTCCCGGCGGTACAGGCCCTGTTTGGGGGCGGGACCGCCGTGAAGGATGTTTGCGGCCACGACCGCGTGATTTTGTTGGAACATGAGGAGGACCCATGCTGAACAAGCTGCAAGGAATCAAAGCCCGTTACGAGGAGCTCACCCATACCCTGAGCCGGCCGGAAGCCATGGCGGACCAGGCGGCCTGGCGGGACATGGTGAAGGAGCACGCCCAGCTGGAGGAGATCGTAACGGTGTTCGACGAATATACCAAGGCGGTCCAGGCTGCCGAGGATTGCAAGGAAATGCTCACAGAGCATCTGGATGGGGAGATGCGGGAGCTGGTGCACGGGGAGCTGAGCGAGCTGAGCCAGAAGGCCGAGGCCCTTACCGAGCAATTGAAGATCATGCTCCTGCCCAAGGACCCCAACGACGACAAGAACGTGATCATCGAGATCCGGGCGGGCACCGGCGGGGACGAGGCGGCGCTGTTTGGGGCGGACCTGCTGCGCATGTACCAGCGGTATGCGGAGCGCCACGGCTTCAAGGGGGAGCTGCTCAACGAAAACCTCACCGAGATGGGTGGCGTGAAGGAAGTGGTGCTGTCCCTATCCGGCCGGGGGGCCTATTCCCGCATGAAATACGAGAGAGGGGTGCATCGGGTGCAGCGGGTACCGGAAACCGAGTCCCAGGGCCGCATCCACACCAGCGCGGCCACGGTGGCGGTGCTGCCGGAGGCCGAGGACGTGGAGGTGCAGATCGACCCCAAGGACCTGCAGATCGACACCTACCGCAGCGGCGGGGCCGGGGGCCAGCATGTCAATAAGACCGAAAGCGCCATACGGATCACCCATCTGCCCACGGGCCTGGTGGTCCAGTGTCAGGACGAGCGCAGCCAGCTGAAGAACAAGGAAAAGGCCATGCGGGTGCTCAAAAGCCGGCTATTGGAGCTTTATCAATCCGAGAAGGAAGCCAAAGAAGCAGGCGCCCGGAAATCCATGGTGGGCAGCGGGGACCGGAGCGAGCGGATCCGCACCTACAACTTCCCCCAGGGCCGGGTGACGGACCACCGGATCAATCTGACCCTGTACCGGTTGGAATCCTTCCTGGACGGGGACATGGACGAGGTGATCGACGCCCTGATCATCGCAGACCGGGCGGCCCAGCTTTCCGGGGACGGAGAAGGGAAGTAACCCCACTATGCAGACCCAGTATTTCAACGCCGTGACCCAAAAGGAAAACGGGGTGCGGCTGGCAGGTTCCATCATCCGTTCGGGCGGGCTGGTGGCCTTTCCCACGGAGACCGTATACGGCTTGGGGGCCAACGGCTTGGACCCGGCGGCGGTGGAAGGCATCTTCCGTGCCAAGGGCCGGCCTTCGGACAATCCCCTGATCCTCCATGTGGCCAAAAAAAGCGATGTGAAGGACCTATGGACCCGGGTGCCTGAGGAGGCCCGGCTGTTGATGGACGCCTTTTGGCCCGGGCCCCTGACCCTGATCTTCAACCGGAGCAGCCTGGTGCCGGACCAGGTGGCTGCGGGGCTGCCCACCGTGGCGGTGCGCATGCCGGACCACAAAACCGCCCTGGCCTTGATCCGGGCCGCCGGGGTGCCCATCGCCGCTCCCAGCGCCAATTTGTCCGGCCGGCCCAGCCCCACCACCGCCCAGCACGTGAAGGCGGATCTGGAGGGCCGCATCGACCTGATCCTGGATGGCGGCCCCTGCCGGGTGGGGCTGGAATCCACGGTGCTCTCCCTGTGCGGGACGCCCACCATCCTGCGGCCCGGCGGGGTCACCCGGGAAATGCTGGAGGCGGTCATGGGCAGCGTCCAGGTTTCCAGCGCCGTGCTCGCCCCCCTAAAGGGGGATGGCGCCGCCCCCTCCCCGGGCATGAAGTATAAGCATTACGCACCCAACGCCCAGGTGCGCATCGCCGGCGGAAGCCCCCGCCAGGCCGCGGAAAACATCTGCACCGCCTACGATATTGCAAGCCTGGAAGGAAAAACCTGCATGATTTTTGCTACCAGGCAGACCCAAGCCTTTTATCGGCAGCGCAAGTATGTTATAATAGGCGACAGGGAGGATCCCGCCACCCTGTGCGCCAGCCTGTTCTCAGCCCTGCGCCAGTATGGGGACGATGTGGATCTGGTCCTGTGCGAAGCCCTCCCCCAGCAGGAGATGGGCCTCGCCTATATGAACCGCCTGCTTCGGGCCGCTGGATTCCAATGGTTGGAGGAAGCATGATGCAGCAGGTTCTTTTTGTGTGTACAGGCAATACCTGCCGCAGCCCCATGGCGGAATACCTGTTTAACCAGGCCGCCGCCCGGCAGGGGCTGGCCTGGCGGGCTACCTCCGCCGGCCTCTATGCCGTGGACGCCCCCATGAGCCCTGGCGCCCGGCGGGCCCTGGCCAAGCGTGCCTTGGACGGTTCCCAGCACCGGGCCCGGGGGCTGACCTGGCCCATGGTGCAGGAGGCGGACCTGATCGTTTGCATGACCCAGGCCCACCTTGCCGCCCTGCTGGAACGCTTTCCCCAGGCCAAGGCAAAGCGGCTGGTTGCATATGATATAAGCGATCCTTATGGCGGGTCCCAAAGCACCTATGATTTTGTATTGGAGCAGCTGGCCGGCGCCATTGCGGCCCTGCTGCCTGCCCTTACGCATCCCCACGGGGAAGAAAAGGAGTGACGTCCCATGAAAATTGCCATTGCCAGCGACCATGGCGGCTACGATTATAAACAGGAACTGATCCCCTATATCGAATCCTTGGGACACCAGGTGCTCGACCTGGGATGCCATGGCCCTGCCAGCGTGGACTATCCGGATTATGGCATTCCCTGCGCCCAGGCGGTGGCCAGGGGGGAGGCGGACCGGGGGGTGGTGATCTGCGGCACGGGGATCGGCATTTCCATTTCTGCCAACAAGGTGCCTGGCATCCGCTGCGCCCTGTGCACCGACCCGGTGATGGCCCGGCTCACCCGGGAACACAACGACGCCAACATGCTGGCCATGGGCGGCCGCATCATCGGCATCGAGCTAGCCAAGGGCATTGTCCAGGTGTTTCTTTCCACGGAATTTTCCGGGGGCAGACACAAAACCCGCATCGATAAAATCGCACAATATGAGGCGAACCGCTAAGGGCTTCCCGCCCTGCCGGCGCCTTGGCCAAGCCGAAGAGACGCCGGCCTTCCCGGGCCAATTCCCGGATGCCCCGTTTCATTTGGCTTTTGTTTTATAGGGGGCTAGCCCCCTTGATCCTCTTGAATAACCGAAAGGAGATTTCATTTATAATGGGAAAAGTCACCGTCATCGATCATCCGTTGGTCCAGCACAAGCTCTCCTACCTGCGGGATACGAAAACCGGCTCCAAGGAGTTCCGGGAACTGGTCAGCGAGCTGGCCATGCTCCTCACCTATGAGGCCACCCGGGATCTGCCCCTAAAGGAGATCACGGTCCATACCCCTGTAGCCGATGCGAAAAGCTATGTGCTGGCCGGTAAAAAGCTGGGCATCGTCCCCATCCTGCGGGCGGGCCTAGGGATGGTGGAAGGCATGATGAGCCTGGTGCCCGCTGCCAAGGTGGGCCATATCGGCATGTATCGGGATCCGGACACCTTGCAGCCGGTGGACTATTACTGCAAGCTCCCTGCCGATGCCAGCGAGCGGGACATGCTCATCGTGGACCCCATGCTGGCGACCGGCGGTTCCGCGGTGGAAGGCATCAACGTGGTGAAGCGGGCGGGCTGCAAAAACATTAAGCTGGTGTGCCTCATCGCGGCCCCCGAGGGCATCGAAGTGGTGCAAAAGGCCCATCCGGACGTGGATATTTTCGTGGCTTCGGTGGATCAATGCCTCAATGACCACGGCTATATCGTCCCCGGCCTGGGGGACGCAGGGGACCGGCTGTTCGGCACCAAATAACCCAGTAACGCGCCGTTGCCTTCCCCGGCCAAGCCCGGGGAAGGCCCCTGCTTTTGGGCCCAGCGACCAAAAATTTTTTCAGCGGATTATATGATAATTTTATAACGAAGTTCGTCAGCCATGTATTGCCCTTTCTCTCTATAGGGGGTACAATGATAGAATAACCCCATATCGTGTTGGGTTTCTATATTTTTGGCATCGGGCGCCATCCTCTTCTCGCGGCGTCCGCCATCCAACCAGATCGAAGGCATTCAATTTTATAAAAGGGAGGTAAGGGAGTTGCCATCCATTATCGACATGGTCTCCCAAGCGGAGGCAGAAGCTTTATCCTTGAAAAAAGACGCGGAGCGGCAAGCCAAAGAAATGGAAGCCGCAGCCCGGCAAGACGCCCAGGCGCAGATCCAGGCGGCCCAAGAGGCAGGCCGGAACCGGGTGGCGGCGGCCATTGCCGAGGCCGAGGAGGAGGGCAAGCATATCGCCCAAGAGATATGTGACCAAGAGGCGGCCAAAGCAACGGCTTCCAGCCAGCGCGCCCGGGAAGCGCTGCCCCAGGCAGTGGCCTATATTCTGGAAAGGGTGAAAGCATGATTGTACCCATGAAACGGCTGACCCTCATCGGCCTCAAGGAGGATGAGTCGGCGCTGCTACAGGCCTTACAGGCCATAAAAGCGGTGCAGATCCTGCCTCCGGAGGAAGGCCGGGAGAGCGAGCGGGTGGCCCAGCTGGAAAGCCGGGTGCAGCGGCTCAACAGCGCCCAGCTGGCCCTGCGGCCCTTTGCGCCCAAACAGGGGCTAGGTCCCAAGCCCCAGGCCACGGCCCAGGAGCTGGCGGATGGGCTGGAGGATTCCCTGCGCCTATGCGACCAGGTGGAGGAATTGGAGCGGGCCGTATCCGCCAGCCAGGCGGAGGCGGATAAACGCCGGTCCTTAATGGCCCAGCTACAGCCTTGGGAAGGGCTTAGCTGCCGGGTGGAGGATATCCATCCCCGGGCGGGGGTCCGGTATATCACCGGGTTTATGCAAAAAGAGCAGATCCCAGCCCTAGAGGATGCCGGGGCTGTGGTGGAGGTCTGCGGCGGCGAGAAGGAAGCCGCCGTGCTGATCGCCTGCCTGGAAGGGGACTATGCCCAGGTGAGCAGCCTTGCTAAGGAGCTGCGGTTCAAGGAATACGCCTTCCCCCAGATCCAGGGTACGGTCCAGGAAAACCTGACGGCGCTCCAGGGGGAGATCGACGCGCTGAGCGCCCAGACGGAAGCCCATCAGCAGGCCCTGGCGGCGCTGGGCAAGGAGCGGGACGCCCTGCTCCGGGGCCAAGACGCGGCCATCATCCAGCGGGAACTGGAGATCGGGCGCACCCTGCTAGCCACCACGGACGCCACCTTCATCCTGGAAGGCTGGGTCCGTTCGGACCAGGTGGAGGAGATCCAAAAGACCCTGGATCAGGTGACGGAGGTGTATTATCTGGATCTGCGGGACCCTGCAGAGGATGAGACGCCCCCCACGGTGCTCAAGAACAAGCCCCTGGTCGCCCCCTATGAGGCGGTCACCAACCTATATTCCCTGCCGGGCTACGGCTCCGTGGACGCCACCCCCCTGTTCGCCCCCTTCTATTTTATTTTCTTCGGCATGATGCTTTCGGATTCCGCTTATGGCATCGTGCTGAGTTTGGGGTGCCTGGCCTTTTTGAAGAAGCTCAAGCCTACGGGCATGATGCGGGACCTGGCCCTGGTGTTGTTCCAGGGGGGTATCTCCACCATCATCATGGGCCTGTTCGTAGGTACCTTCGCCGGCTTGAGCTGGCCCACGGTATTTGCAGGCACCGCCCTGGAGAACGTATTCCCCTTTATCGACAGCTCCACCGACCCCATTTCCATGCTGATCCTATGCTTTGCCCTGGGGATCGTGCATATGTTCTACGGGGTGTTCATCGCCGCCTGGCAGTGCATCAAAAAGGGAGATTGGGCAGGCGCCTTTGTGGATAACCTGTGCTGGCCCCTGATCATCATCGGCCTGCTGTTGCTGGCCTCCCCCATGCTGAACCTGCCTGCCGCCTTGGGTACGGTGGGCCAGTGGCTGGCCATCCTCTGCGCGGTGGTGGTGTTCCTGTTCTCCGCCCGTTCCAAGGGCTGGACTGTGGGCCGGTTCATCAGCGGCGCCGGGAAGCTGTACGACATCACCAGCTGGCTGGGAGACGTGCTCTCCTATTCCCGTATCTTCGCCCTGGGCCTGTCCACCGCGGTCATCGGCCTGGTGCTCAATACCCTGGGTGGGATGCTCTACAGCGCCTTCCAAGGGAATATGGCCCTGCAGATCCTGGGCTTTTTGCTCACGGCCGTGATGCTGGTGTTCCTCCATGTGTTCATGATGCTCATCAGCGCCCTGGGCTGCTTTGTCCATACGGCCAGGCTGCAATATGTGGAGTTCTTCGGCAAGTTTTATGATGGTTCCGGCAAGCCTTTCCGGCCCCTGTCCTATAAGACCAAGCACGTACAGGTTCGCTAACCCAGCGGGAACCGGCGGCTTCCCGCCGGAAAACATACGCATCCTACCAAACTAAGAAATAATTCTGGAGGTTTCTTACAATGACATTCTTCGAATTCCTGAGCAACAACGGACAGCTTCTTGCAGCAATCGGCGCGGTATGCGCTGCCATGTTCGCCGGCATCGGCTCCGCCATTGGCGTTGGCAAGGCAGGCCAGGCGGGCGCCGCCGTCATTTCGGAAAACCCGGATCTGTTCGGCTCCGTGCTGGTGCTCCAGCTCCTGCCCGGTACCCAGGGTATTTACGGCCTGCTCATCGGCTTCGTTATTGCCCAGAAGGCGGGCCTGCTGGGGGCCAGCGACGTGGTAGTATCTGCCGCGGCGGGCATGCAGCTCCTCTTCGCCTCCCTGCCCATCGCCTTTGGCGGCCTGCTCTCCGCCATCGCCCAGGCCAAAGCCGCTTCCGCCGGCATCATGATGGTTGGCAAGCGGCCGGAAGAAGCTGGTAAGGGCATTATCTTCACCGTCATGGTTGAGACCTATGCCGTGCTGGCCCTGCTGTTCTCCTTCCTGATGGTCAACGGCGTGCAGCTTTAATGCAGCCCGTAGGATAAGGGAGAAACACGCATGGCTATGGATGTAAAAAACAGCGAACGGCTGCTGTCCTCCATATTGGACAGCGCCCGGGCGGAAGCGGACGCCATATTGGCCCAGGGTAAGGAACGGGCAGGGGCGATCCAGGCGGAAGCCCAGGCGGAAGCCGCCCGCATCGCCCAGGAGGCGGAGGCCAAGGCCATGGCTGCCCGAACGGACGTGCTGGAGCGCAGCCGCACCAACGCGGGCCTGGACGCCCGCAAGGCGGCCCTGGCCCAGCGGCGGGCAGTGGTGGATGCGGCCTTTGAGGAGGCCCTAACGGCCATGTGCCAACTGGACGAGGCGGCGCGGAAGGATCTACTGAAAAAGCTGCTGCTGGAAAACGCCGAGGGCGGGGAATGTATCAGCCCGGCCCAAGGGGACGCGGCCAGCTTGGCCCAGCTGCTGCCGGCGGTGAACCAAACCTTGGCCCAGGGGGGCAAGGCGCCCTTGACAATGGGAGATCCCCGGCCGGGGATCCAGGGCGGGTTCTTCCTGGTGGGGGCCAGCTACGAGCTGAATTGCTCCTTTGAAGCCCTGCTCCGGGATCTGCGGGAAACCGAAGTGAGCAAGGTGGCCGACCTATTATTCGGATAAAGAGAGGTAGTTGCTATGCCACAGGATAGCGTCATTTACGGCGTAAGTCGCATACGCTGCCACGAGAAAAACCTGCTGGGGCCGGCCCGGCTGCAGCGGATGCTGGACGGCAACGCGGAAGAAGCGGTGCGCCAGCTGGTGGATATGGGGTATGGCGGCCTGCCCGATGCCACCGTGGCGGATGCGGAACAGATGATCGCCAATGAACTGGCCGCCGCCTATGCCCTGGTAAAGGAGGTATCCTTCCAGCCGGCTGTCACGGACCTGTTCCTTATGAAGGCGGACGTGCACAACCTGAAGGTGCTGCTCAAGCTCCGGCTCACAGGCAGCAAGGAGACCCCCGTGCTGCTTCCCGGGGGGATCTATAGCGTAGAAGCCCTCAGCCATATGGTGGAAGCTGGGGAATATAAGCAGCTGCCCCCCGCCTTCCAAGAAGCCCTGGACGCCCTGGAGCAAAGCTTCCAGGTGCGGGTGGACCCCGCCCGGATCTCCACGGCCCTGGACAGCGCCTATATCCAGCACGCCTATGCCAGTAAGCTGCCCGCCCAGGTGCGGGATTACTTCAAGGCCCTGGCGGATTTTGACAACGTGCTGACCCTGCTCCGGGCCCGGCAGATGCAGGCGGACCCGGACCGGTTCGCAGCCCTGCTGCTGCCCCCGGGGGATATCCCCCAAGCCGCCCTACTGGGCGCCCTGGAAGCGCCGGTGGAGGCCTTGGGCCGGCTGGTGGCCATAGGCCCCGCCCGGCAGGCTATCCTCAAGGGCCTGGAAGGGCTGCAAAAGGGCGAGGGCATCGCCCCCATGGAGCGGGAACGGGACAATTACCTGATGGACCTGTTCCAGAGCGCCCGGTTCGACAACGATTCCGTGGCCCCCCTGCTGGCCTATCTGTTGGGCAGGGAGCAGGAGGCCGCCTGCATCCGCCTGATCATTACGGTAAAGCGGAACGGGCTGCCGGATAGCATCATCACAGAAAGGCTGCGTGGATTATATGGCTGGTAAAAAAGGCGATCTTGCAATTATCGGCGACCGGGACTCCGTCCTGCTGGCCAAGGCCGTGGGCCTGGCGGTATTCGACGAGACGGACCCGGAAAAGGCCAGCCGCCTAATCCATCGGCTGGCCCGGGAGGAATATAAGGTCATTTTCCTGACAGAGCCTTTGTTTGCGGCCTGTGGGGAGGCGGTGGCCCAATACAAATCCGAAACCTTCCCCGCCATCATCCCCATCCCGGATTCCCATGGGACGTCCGGCGTTGCCATGGCCAACATCAAGGCCAATGTGGAAAAGGCGATTGGCGCGGATATACTTTTTGCGGAGGAGAAATAGATGGCAGTACAAGGAACCATAGTGAAAGTTTCCGGCCCGCTGATCGTTGCCAGCGGCATGGCGGACGTGCAGATGTTCGACGTGGTGCGCGTTTCGGAAAAGCAGCTGATCGGCGAGGTGATCGAGCTGCGGGGCGACCGGGCCTCCATCCAGGTATATGAGGAGACCGGCGGCATCGGCCCCGGGGAGCCGGTGGAATCCACCGGCGCGCCCCTGTCCGTGGAGCTGGGCCCAGGGCTGATCGAATCCATATACGACGGCATCCAGCGGCCCTTGGATAAGGTGCGGGCCCAGGCCGGCGACCGGATCACCCGCGGTATCGTGGTGGATTCGTTGGACCATAGCCGGTTGTGGAATTTTGAGCCCGTGGCCAAGGTGGGCGACCAGCTCACCGCCGGGGACGTGCTGGGCACGGTACAGGAGACCGAGGCCGTGCTCCACAAGGTGATGGTGCCCCCGGGCTATGCAGGGGAGCTCACCTGGATCGGCCAGGGGGAATACAACATCGTGACCCCCATCGCCAAGCTGAAGACCGATAAGGGCGAGGTGGAGCTGCCCATGCTCCAGAAGTGGCCGGTCCGCCGGGGCCGTCCCTATGCCCAGAAGCTGGCCCCCAAGGAGCCCATGATCACCGGCCAGCGGGTCATCGATACCCTGTTCCCGGTGGCCAAGGGCGGCGTGGCCGCGGTGCCCGGCCCCTTCGGCAGCGGTAAGACCGTGGTGCAGCACCAGCTGGCCAAGTGGGCGGATGCGGACATCATCGTTTATGTGGGCTGCGGCGAGCGGGGCAACGAGATGACCGACGTGCTCATGGAGTTCCCGGAATTGAAGGACCCCCGCACCGGCCTTTCCCTGATGAAGCGCACGGTGCTTATCGCCAATACCTCCGACATGCCGGTGGCAGCCCGGGAGGCTTCCATCTACACCGGCATCACCATCGCGGAATACTTCCGGGATATGGGCTATAAGGTGGCCATCATGGCGGACTCCACCTCCCGTTGGGCGGAGGCCCTTAGAGAGATGAGCGGCCGCTTGGAGGAAATGCCCGGTGAAGAAGGCTACCCCGCCTATCTGAGCAGCCGTCTTGCCGAGTTCTACGAGCGGGCCGGCGCCGTGATCACCTTGGGCAGCCAGGGCAAGGAGGGCGCGGTTACCGCCATCGGCGCCGTGTCCCCTCCGGGCGGCGATATTTCCGAGCCGGTATCCCAGGCGACCCTGCGTACCGTTAAGGTATTCTGGGGCTTGAGCTCCAAACTGGCCTACGCCCGCCACTTCCCCGCCATCGACTGGCTGACCAGCTATTCCCTATACCTGGACCGGCTGGAGCCTTGGTTCAATAAAGCGGTGGATCCCGACTGGTCCTCCATGGTGCAAAAGGTCATGGCCATGCTCCAAGAGGAAAGCGAGCTGGAAGAGATCGTCCGCTTGGTGGGCATCGACGCCCTGAGCTATAAGGACCGGCTGACCCTGGAGGCCACCCGTTCCATCCGCGAGGACTATCTGCACCAGAACGCCTTCCACGAGGTGGACACCTACGCGTCCCCGGCCAAGCAGGCCATGATGCTCAAGCTGATCCTAGCTTACTACGAAAAGAGCCTGGACGCCCTGGAAAAGGACGCCTCCTTCAGCAAGCTGGCTTCCCTGCCTGTGCGGGAGGAGCTGGGCCGTTTCAAATATGTGCCCGAAGAGGAATGTCCGGCCCGTTACCAGGCGCTCTTGGCCGAGCTGGATAAGCAGATCCGCGCACTGACCGAGGGAGGTAACGAGGATGCGTAAAGAATATCGTACCATAAAAGAAGTCGCCGGCCCCCTGATGCTGGTGGAGCAGGTGGAAGGCGTAAAATACGACGAGCTGGTGGAGATCGAACAGGCCAACGGCGAATTGCGCCGGGGCCGGGTGCTGGAGATCAACGGGGATAAAGCCCTGTTGCAGCTGTTCGAAGGCTCCCAGGGCCTGCGTATTTCGGATTCCAAAGCCCGGTTCCTGGGCCGCTCCATCGAGCTGGCGGTGGCGCCAGATATGCTGGGCCGGGTGTTCGACGGCATGGGCCGTCCCAAGGACGGCGGCCCCGCCCTGATCCCGGAAAAGATGCTGGATATGAACGGCGCCCCCATCAACCCGGCGGCCCGGGACTATCCCAACGAGTTCATCCAGACCGGTATCTCCGCCATCGACGGCCTGAATACCCTGGTGCGGGGCCAGAAGCTGCCGGTGTTCTCCGGCTCCGGCCTGCCCCACGCCAACCTGGCCGCCCAGATCGCCCGGCAAGCCCGGGTGCGGGGCACGGATGAGAGCTTTGCCGTGGTGTTCGCCGCCGTGGGTATCACCTTTGAAGAAGCCGACTTCTTCATCAGCGACTTCCGCGCCACCGGCGCCATCGACCGGACGGTGACCTTTATCAACCTGGCCAACGACCCGGCCATCGAGCGTATCGCCACCCCCCGTATGGCATTGACCGCCGCGGAATATCTGGCCTATGACCTGGGGATGCACGTGCTGGTCATCATCACGGACATCACCAACTACGCCGAAGCCCTCCGGGAGGTCTCCGCCGCCCGTAAGGAGGTCCCCGGCCGCCGCGGCTACCCGGGCTACCTGTACACCGACCTTGCCACCATGTATGAGCGGGCCGGCCGGATCAAGGGCAATGCGGGCTCCATCACCATGATCCCCATCCTGTCCATGCCTGAGGATGACATCACCCACCCCATCCCCGACCTGACCGGTTACATCACCGAGGGCCAGATCATCCTCTCCCGGGATCTGCACCGCCGGGGCATTACGCCTCCCATCAACGTGCTCCCCTCCCTGTCCCGTCTGAAGGATAAGGGCATTGGCAAGGGCAAGACCCGGGAGGATCACGCGGATACCATGAACCAGCTCTTCGCCGCCTATTCCCGCGGTAAGGACGCCAAGGAGCTGGCGGTCATCCTGGGCGACGCCGCCCTGTCCGATGTGGATAAGCTCTACGCCAAGTTCTCCGACGCCTTTGAGGAGAAATACATCTCCCAGGGCTTCTATACCAACCGGAGCATCGAGGAAACCCTGGACCTCGGCTGGGAACTGCTCTCCATCCTGCCCAGGAGCGAGCTCAAACGTATCAAGGACGTTTATCTGGATAAATACCTTCCTAAAAAAGAGGAGGCGTAGCCTATGGCAGCCCTGCAAGTAAAACCCACCCGCATGGAGCTTTCCAACCTGAAGAAAAAACGGAAAGTGGCTGTGCGGGGCCATAAGCTCATGAAGGACAAACGGGATGAAATGGTCCGCCGGTTTATCCTCTACATCCGCAAAAACAAGGAACTGCGGCAAGAAGTGGAGGAAAAGCTGGCCAAGGCCATGCAAGGGTTTGTGTTGGCCCGGGCTTCTATGAGCACCGAGGCCATCGAAGAGGCCCTGTGCTATCCCGCCCAGCCCGTCACCATCCAGGTGGACACCCAGCATGTATTGTCCATCCAGGTGCCCAAACTCCAGCTGGATACCCAGGGCGGCTTCGATTACCCCTATGGCTTCATGACCACCAGCGCGGAGCTGGACGGCGCAGTGCAGGCCTTTGCCCAGGTGCTGCCCCTATTGATCCAGCTGGCGGAGGTGGAAAAGATCTGTAACCGCCTGGCGGATGAGATCGAAAAGACCCGCCGCCGGGTCAACGCTCTGGAATACGTGATGATCCCCCA
>UQRU01000047.1 GCA_900543475.1 uncultured Eubacteriales bacterium | reverse complement strand
AATAACAGTTTGTAGGGGAGTTCTGATACTCCCCTATAAAAATGGCTATTTATCAACTGTTTGTTGTGACATAGCCATACTAATAATAAAATCAATATTTATCATTATTAGTATATATTTAACAATATAAAAAATTTACTATGATATCACAATCCTATTTCATAATATGCTGATTAAAAATATGCAGATATAAGCCCGGATGCCGCAATCACACCGAAATTATGCCCTAAAATATCAATTTTCCGGAAAAATTAAATAAAAAAATACAAGTTTGCATTATTCAAAGTTTTTATAAACTATTTCCAGGGTATACATGCATATATCCCTCGCTTTTATAATGAATAAATATACATAACTGAACACGGGAACGCGCGCCTGTTATCCGCGTTCTTCACCATGATTTTTTTATTTTTCCCTCTCATAAATGCGCCGCCCTGCTTTCGCTGCCCTCCCTTTGCATGTAAGCCGGCCCTTTTCTTCCTGTTGCAGATTGTGGGGCGCACGGTTCGCGCATTTTGCGAAACCCCCAAAAATCCTTGGGTTTTTCGCCTTTGCGCCCGCCCCGGCCAGGAGAACGCCGCTCCTTCAGCAGCTGTTGCGCAAGTGCGCGCTATGTTTCTTTCCCGAATCAGCCTTTCTCTTGCTTCTGTTGCGTCCCTTGCTTTGGCATGTTTTTCTTGGGCAAAGGCCATATAGATGTTGTCTGTGCTATCGTTTTCAATGTAATGATTATACTTTGTCTTCTTAACCCGATTCAACCCACAGATCGTGCACAGACCTCCACAATTCTGAAATGTCTCGACTCCTTTTTGATTCCGTTTTCTTGTCGGGATTTCATCCATTTTGCACCTGGGACATCGAACGGGCTGCCACTGGGAACACTAAGGGTATAACATTATAACCAATTCGTGCAAAATAATGGCTCCCCTCTCCTCAATTTCCCCGTCGGCATAGGGTTGCCACATGGAAAGCGGCATAGGGTTCCCACAGGAGGGGAGTACACAAAGCAAAGGGGCCGGAGGGCGCGCCCGCTTTGTTCCCCTTAAGTTTTGGCCTGAATCCCCTATGCTGGCAGGCTGCCAGGTGAAAAGAGCATATTTACTTTAATTATAATTTATTATATTGTTATTATATCCCCTAGGTATTCCCGCGCCGATGGGCCTGCGGCCTGCATTCGCCCCGCTTCCCCTTGTCGCCCCTCCGCGTTCCGGGTGGGCCGGCGCCTTCAGCGGGGCCCCGGCAGGCCCTTTCCAGCCGGAAATGCCTTTCGGTCCGGCCCCTTGGAACAGGCCGGCCATGGCGGACCACAGCGCAAGCGGCCGCGATCACGTGTTGCAAAGCGGCCGGGCTGCAAGCCCGCTATCCCCTTGTGCACGATGGGTAAAGTAAGGAGTGGATCAAATGGATTTCAACAACTTCTGCAAGGTTACAGAAAAGGCGGACGCGCACTTGGTGTTTTGCGAACGGTTTGACGGAAACAGCAATATATGGAATTTTACCTGCCACAATCATCCATACCTTGAGTTGATGTATTTTTTAGACGGGAAGGCCAACATCAACATTCAAAACGAAAAGATGAACGTCTCCCTTTTTGACGCCATCATCTATCCGCGTTATATGTTCCATCAGGAGTCGCTGATATCCAACAAGCGCCATGAAGTCATTGTTTTATGGATTGATGCGCCGGAAATTGTGCTGGATTCCTCTATTCACGTCTGCGATTCAAACGGCCAGCTCCGTTGGCTGTTCGAGAGCATCCACATGGAATCCAAAAACTCGAATTTATGCCCCAGCCTCCTTTCCAATTATATAAAAGCATTGCTGATATTGATTGTCAGGAATTCCATCGCGTCCTCCAACAACGACAGCATCGAAAAGATCCGCCAGTATATCCATAACAATTTTTCGGAGAAGATCACCATCTCCCAGCTGGCGGAAATCGACCATTGCAGCGAATCCTATTTAAGCAGGCGTTTCAAGCAGCTGACCGGCACCACCATTGTAAAATATATCAATAAAACCCGGATAAACGCTGCGACCCATATCCTGGTGACCTCCAATGCATCCATCGAGCAGGTTAGCTATTTGGCCGGATTCGATTCTCCCAAGTACTTCTGCAAGGTGTTCAAGGAAGCTACCGGTTTATCGCCCCGGGAATTTCGCACCTCCTTTTTAAATAACGATTTAAAATAGGGCGGGGCGTGGAAGCCGGGCTATATGCCCCTTGCCGCGGGACGAGGGGCAAAGCCCAGTCGTCGGTATGTAAGGGGACGGAAAGCCAGACATAAAATTAGGCCAGCCGGAGATGGATTCCGACTGGCCCCTTCTATTTTAGGGGTTCTTCTCTTTAGCCCACATGTTGGTGGTATAGGCAGGTGGCTACCTGCTGGCCTTCCGCCAGGATCTGTCCTTCGTCCATACGGGTCAGGGCGCCATCCTCCACCAGGATCTCCCCCTGTACCATCACCAACTTCACATCGTGGCGGTTTGCATTGTACACGATGGTGGCCACCGGGTCCTCATACATGGGCACCAGGTTGGGGGATCGCAGGGACAGCATGACCAGATCCGCCTCCTTCCCCGCCTCCAGGGAGCCGATCTTATCCCCCAGGCCCAAGGCGCAGGCAGCCTCAATGGTGGATTTGCGCAATGCTTTGGCTGCGTTCATATCCTGGGTGGTACAGCCCAATAGCCGGTCCGCAATGACGGTGATCCGCATATTGGTCCAGGGATCGGTGGTAAGCCAATCTGTACCCAAGCAGAACCCTACGCCCGCGTCCATGACCGCCTTCATGGGTGGCAGCGCCCCCCGCTTCCCCGAGGTCTCGCAGCAGTGGGCAAATACCAGGCCGCTTTCCCGGAGCAACTGCATATCATGGGGGGTGAGAAATTTGCAATGGGCCGCCACCGTATCCGGGCCTAAAAGGCCGGTTTCCTCTAAATATTCCACAGGGGTCAAGCCATAGGTCTCCCGAAGGAAATTTAACTCCTGCTGCTTTTGGGATACATGGATATGGAACCCGACTCCCAGCCTATGGCCTTCGTCTACGATTTGCTTTGCCAACGCCACAGAAATGGTGTCGGTGGCATGGGGACCCAGCTTGCACAGGATCCTGCCGTTGTGGGTGTTGTGCCACTTTTCCACCAGGGCTACCCCATCGGCCAGCCGGCGCTGCCCCTCCTCCGGCAAGAGGGTATAGTCTTGCCGGCATAGGTTCGCCAGGTTCCGCTCGATGATCTTATGGGCCAGCACCCCCCGGACGCCCATATCCGCCACCGCCTGGGCTGTGGCATCCATATAGTGGTACAGGTCGTTGATCAGGGTCACGCCCCCCTTTAGGGCCTCCAGGATGCCCAACAGGCTCATGGTATATACGGCATCGTGGGTCAGCACATCTTCCATGGGCAGGGCCAGCTTATAAAAGCCATTGTCCACATCCTCGGTCAAGCCCTTGAACAGGGAGCCGCATACATGGGTATGGTAATCCACGATCCCTGGCAAAATCGCATGGCCTGCGGCCTGGACCCGTCGATCCGGCAGGATAGGGCCTGGGTAATCCCCCTCCCCCAGCCCAAGGATCTTCCCCTCGGACACCAGGAGCCACCCATCCCGAATCACTTCTTCCTGGGGGTTCTCGGTAATGATACATCCGTGTTCAAACAAAAGGTTCATGCAGGTCTCCTTTTTGCAAACAGTTCAGCGGGTTGCCGTCTCATCAGGGCAGGTTGATGGAAACGCCCGGCCCGATGGGCAGGTCCAACGCCATCCACAGCAGCAGGAACAGGATCCACACCACCTGCAAGATCAACGCGATGGGTACCATACTGGCCACCACCGTGCCGATTTTAAGCTTGGGATCGTATTTTTCCTTTGCGGTTTCCAGCAGCATCCAGATATAGGGGCACATGGGGGTCAAGCAATCCACAGGGGAATCGCCGAGCCGATAGAGCAGCTGGGCGAAGCTGGGATGATAGCCCAGCATCATGAACATGGGGACGAATACCGGGGCAAAAATGGCCCATTTTGCGGAGCCGGAGTATACCAGGATATTCACCAGGGCGCTGATGATGATGAACACCACGCACATGCCCATGCCGGTGAAATTGATGCTTTGGAGGAAGTTGGCGCCGCCGATGGCCAGCAGCGTTCCCAGGTTGCTCCAGGCGAACAAGCCGGAGAACTGGCCGCAGATAAAGCAGAAGAGGATAAAGCTGGAAAGGTTCTTGGTAGCGTTGACCATGGAAGCGTTCACATCGTGGGAGCTGCGGAATTTGCCCGAAGCAAATCCAAAGGCCAAGCCTGCCGCCGTGGCCAGCAGGAACAGCACCACGGTGATATTCTTCAAAAGGGGCGAGCCGATAAACGCGCCGTCCTCCCCGGCGGTGATGCCGGTAAAGAAGCTGAGCAGCACCAAGGCCAGGAAGAGCAGGGAGGTAATGCCGGCAGCCCGGAGGCCCTTATGCTCCTCGGGGGAAAGCTGGATCTTCCCCTCCTCCGTATTGCCGGTATATATGCCGAAGCGGGGCGCCACGATCTTTTCGGAAACCAGGGCGATGACCATGGTGACCAGGAAGGTGGAGGTAATCATGAAATACCAGTTGCCCGTCACGTCCGCCGTAATGCCGCTATCCGGCATAAAGCCTGTAATGGCGCTGTTGGTGATGCCCGCCAAGGTGGCGTCGGTACCGGAGATCATCACGTTGGCGGTAAAGCCCGCCTGGGCGCCTGCATAGGCGGTGATCATGCCCAGGACCGGATTCTTGCCGATGCTCATGTATAGAATGGCGGCCAGGGGCGGAAGGACGATAATGGCCGTATCCGAGGCAATGTTACCGCATACGGCGATGAATGTCAAAACGAAAACCGCAAGGCTTGCCGGCACTTTTTTCAGGCTGGAATGCAGCAGCGCCTTGATCAGGCCGGAATTTTCACAGATACCGATGCCGATCCCCAGCACCACCACCAGGCCCAAGGGGGCAAAATCCGTGAAGTTGGTCAGCATATTGGCCAGCAGCCACTGGACGCCGTCCTTTGAAAACAGGCTGTTGACCACAACGGTTTCGCCGGTGGCAGGATTGACGCTGCTAACGCCGCACCATGCCAAAATGGCGCTGAGTACCGCCACAAATACAAACAGCCAAACAAACAAGATGGCTGGCGGGGGCAGCTTATTGCAGGCGCGTTCCACCGCATCCAGGCAACGGTCTACAAGGGGCTTTTTCATCTCTTTGATGGTTTTGTCGTTTTCCATGGTTTACGCTCCTCACCCTTTTTCATTGTTGAATTGTTCTTTGGGCAACTTGTATTATATTCCCTTTTCCCTCCTCCTCCCATGATAAATAAAATGAAAAGTTTAGAATATACTATGTATTTTTGATTTCATTATAAAGATAAGCCTCTCGCCCTTCCAACATTTCTTTGTTGTTGTCCACAACTTTTTGTTGTGGTTGGCCGGCTCCTTTTGTACAATAGAAGCAAGCATTCAAATGCGTGGGGAGGAAGGCATGCAAACATCCTATTTAGAATCCTTTTTGAAAATCGTCGAGCACCAAAGCTTCACCCTAGCTGCCAAACAGCTATTTATCTCCCAGCAGGCGGTCAGCAAACAGGTAGCCTGCCTGGAAAAGGAGCTGCAGGTTTCCCTTTTCCAGCGGACCACGCCGCCCCGCTTGACCCGGGAGGGGCGGATCGTGGCCCGCTATGCGGGCTCCCTGCTACAGCTTTTACAGGACATGGAAGGGGAATTGCAGGATGCAGCCATCGCCTGTCAACAGGCCCTGAATATCGGCGTGGCCCACACCCGGGGTAAATTCCTGGCCGCCAGCCTGTTTTCAGCCTTTCATGCCCAATATCCGGAAATTCAGCTCAACCTATTTGAAAGCTGCAATTCCGGGGTTTACAAGCAGCTGTTAAACGGCCAGTTGGATTGCGTTATCGCCCGGGGCACCCCCACCACCGCCGGGATCGTAAGCTTCCCATTGTTTACGGAAGAGGTGGTGGTGGTAATGGCGGATACAGTATGGACCTCCTTATTGCAAAAATCCGGAAAGGAGGTTAAATCTCCCCCGCCCCAATGCCTAGACCTGGCCATGCTGGCCGGCTGCCCTTTCCTGCTGCTCAAGGAGGGGGATCTGGTGCGCACCATTGGGGATCAAATTTTAGAGGAAAGTAGAATACATCCCGTGGTCAGCGCCTATGCGGAGCATTTGGACACCCTGTATACTATGTGCAAAGCCGGGTTGGGCGCCATGTTCTGTCCCAAGATGTACCTGGCTGAATTGCATCCAACCAATGCCGGGGCGCCCATCTCCGGGATGCATTGCTTCCATCTCTCCAACCCCTTGGCCCGCTATGTTGTAAGCCTTTCCTATCCGGCGAACGCCTACAAAAACACCGCCTTGCACGCCTTCTTAACCACGGCAAAAAATTACGCCGCCGCCCTGTGACCGGCGCCAGCTTACGCAGCTTTCTCCAATGGCCTGGATCCTTCCGCGCCTCTTGCCCCTTTTTTATACAAAGAAAAGCCCTTGTATCCCAAGGGCTTTTTCGCTTGCATTGCCATAGGAAAGGCCGGCATGATCGGCCAAAATCATTTCCCCCGTTTCCCAAAATAACGCCCTATAAAACCATAGCGAACGGCGTCCCCCCCTTTGGGAAGCGGCGGGGTAAAGATACCAAGGGCGGCCCCTTGGCTGCCCCTCCCTTTCCTATTGACCGGCTCCCGCGTGTCAACCAGCCTGCAGGAATTCGGTTATTCCGTTGGGATGGTTCCCTGGGGCACGGACAGTGTCAAGTTGGTATAGGTCATGCTGCCCGCATAATAGTTGATATGGGGCATACCGGTGAAGAAATAATCGGGATACGTTGCCTCGGCCGGCCAGGTATCCAAAAGCTGGCCGCTCAGCTGGAAGGTGTCCGTGGGCGGGGTTTGACCCTGCAGCTCTTCTGTTTTCTGGTTAAAGTGCCAGGTATATACGCCCTTGTTCTGTTCATCCGGCAAGTGGTACTTTTTATGGCAATAGGTGGTGTCTCCGCCATAATAGAAAATTCCGCTTACGGACATCTCGTAATATTCCGGCGTCCGGATGATGGTGAAGGTATAGGTCTCGCCGGGGATGTACTTGTCCACCATTTCCACCGTATTGACCCGAGCCTCTTTGGTTTTCGGGCAAAAAGAGTAGAATTTCTGGCCGGTGGCCAGGTACTGGATCCACTTATGCCGGTCAAGGTTCCCCGCTTCATCATACAGGTCGGGATGGTTGCCGTTTGCCCACAGCATGGAAATATACCGGGAGCCGTCGTCTACATATTCCGTGCCGTTCCACACCTTGGACCAGGTGCCGCCTTCCCCAAAGTCGATGTTGTTGTCCGTATCCATGGCCACCTTCCGATGGTGGTGGATGAAGATGTTGTTGTGGGGCTTGGGATTTTCATAA
The DNA here is from genome assembly GCA_900543475.1 of uncultured Eubacteriales bacterium. GTDB lineage: Bacteria > Bacillota > Clostridia > Christensenellales > CAG-138 > Pelethousia > Pelethousia gallinarum. The sequence continues at coordinate 8,629 of UQRU01000047.1, read as the reverse complement.
TCCACGATGCTGAGGAAGTAGCCGCCATTTTGATCGTACGCCGTGGCATAGGGGTCGTCCGGGTTCCAGGTTTCCCCATTGGGACGCCAGGGGCCTGCCCGCAGGGACATGGCGGTGTCCTCGTCGTAGCCGTTCATCTTTCCATCCACGGTCCAGGCCTCTTGGGTCCGGTCCGGGATATCGTGGCCCTGCGCATCCTGTTTTTTGCCGCCTAAATCGATGTTCTTTACCTTTACCTCCAGCTTATAGGTCTGGGGCAATTCGGTTGTGGAACGGATGATGATGGCGTCCGTATGCTCCTGGCAAACCAACTTTGCGCCGCCGCCATTTTCCAGCAGCACGAATTGGCCGCCGGAGTCAGGCTGATCGCCCCCATCCTTGCTGATGCCGTAAGCCTCAATGGTAAGCCAGCCCTCCTCGCCATAGGTATAGGATTGACGGAACGCCTTGAAGGCAATCAGGTCTTCCCTGTATTTTGCAACGGCTTCCTCCCCGCCTACGACCCGGAACAGCTCCTCGATCCCATAGCCCTTTTCGCCAAAGAAGTAATCGTCCTGGATGTCATAATTATCCGGCGTCCAGGTATTCGGCACAGCAGGTGCTTCCTGGAAATTTTCTTCACGCCATACTTCCCATACGATTTCTTCCTCTTCCGCCTCCGGCTCCGCAGCAGCGGCTACGGATAAGCCGGAAGGCAACACCAGAAGCAACGCCAGGATCAACAACAGCCAAACTCTTGTTTTTCGATTCCCCTTCATGTAAATCCCCTCGCAATTCATATAGATTTTATAGTCAAGATAGGAAAGGCAAAACAGATAAGCTGATAGATATTCTGAATAGCCCAATAGCATGCTATTCTTGCAATATTAAGTGTAATAAATATTTTTTGTAATGCAATAAAAAATCAAATATCCGTCCAATTTCGATCTGGTATGTATTTATTTTACATACCACTTTGGCAGGTGGACTGATGTATTCTCTATTTCTGCATAAAAATCCAGTCGAAATCTGTAGGGAATCCTTTCAGATATATTATAGCAATCGATATAGCGGAAAGAAGCGGCGAAATCCGCACGTTTTCGTTGCAAAAAGGGAGGCTGATTTTTATCTGCTTCAGGGGGGCGTGAACAAAAAAAGGGGCGGTGGCATTAAGGCTAACCACCGCCCCTTTCTCCTTATGTTTGGCTGGATCAGGATAACAATGCGCCCACAAAGGCTTCCATGCGATCCATGCCCTTTTGAATGTTCGCAATGGATGTGGCGTAGGAAATGCGGATGAAGCCCTCTCCATGGGCGCCAAAGGCGTCGCCGGGGGCCGCCACCACCCCCTGCTCCGACAGCAGGCGCTCGGCGAATTCCACCGAGGATAGCCCGGTTTGCTGGATATTCAAGAAGGCGTAAAAGGCCCCGCCCGGCGCCCGGCAGGACAGGCCGTGGATCCCGTTGATCCAATCCAGCAGAATGGCCCGGCGCTTGCTGTATTCCCGGTGCATGGCGGCAATGTCCCCTTCCCCATGTTCCAGCGCCTCCGCAGCCCCCAGCTGCAAAAATTCCGGCACGCAGGAGGGCATGAACTCATGCAGCTTCGGCAGCAGGGAGATGATCTCCCTGGGGCCCGCCGCATAGCCCAGCCGCCAGCCGGTCATGGCATAGGTCTTCGAGAAGGAATCCACATACAGGGTGCGCTCCCGCATCCCCGTTAGGGCCGCCAAATTATAGAAGCGGCTCCCCTCGTAGGTGAAATGCCGGTATACCGCATCGTACACCACATACAGGTCATACTCCCTGGCGATCCTGGCAATGGACTCCATGGTGGCCAGATCCGCTACGCCCCCGGTGGGATTGCAGGGGGAATTGAGCAGGATGGCCTTGGTCTTCGGGGTGACGTGAGCCTTCAGGCTTTCATAGGTAAAGTGGAAGCCGTTGTCCTCGTAGACCGGCACCGGTACCGGTACCCCGTTGTTCATGGAGATCTGGCCATAATAATTGGCGTAGCAGGGGTCGGTGATCAACACCTCGTCCCCTGGGTCCAATAGGGCGGAAAAGCAAAGGAATATGATCTCCATGGCCCCGGTGCTTACCATAATCTCCCCTACGGGATCGTAGGTTATGCCATCCTGCCGTTCCAAATAGTTGGCGATGGCTTTGCGCAAGGGCAGGATACCCGCATTGTCCGTATAATGGGTCAATCCCTGGTCCAGGGCGTTTTTTGCGGCCTGTATAATATGCCGGGGCGTGGTAAAATCCGGTTCCCCCAGCACGAAGCTGATGACGTCCTGCTTGGTTTTTGCAAGGTCGTACATGCGGCGGATGCCGGATTCCTGCAATTTAGTCCGTTGGGAAAGCGATTTCATCCGAATAGGCCCCCTTTGCCTAACAGGTATCTAGCAGATGGAAGGCGGGACGCTGAAACGATGGAAGGCGGCCGCCGCCTTTTGAATATGCGCTGCGCCCCGGTCCATGATGGGCTGCAAGTGCCCGGGCAGCAGCATCTGCACAGGCAATTGCTCCAGCTTATACAGGGTATCCCGATAGGCCAGCAGATCCCCGTCAAAGATGCTCATCAGGTTGATCTTCCCATCGAAAAACACCGTATCCCCTGAAAACAGTACATTTTTTCCGTCGATCTCCCCATATAGGCAGAGGCCGCCTCCCGTATGCCCCGGGGTGATCACGGCCTGTAAGCATACCCCGCCCAGCTGCAAGCAATCCCCCTCCTCCAACTTCACATCCACTTCTACGCTGGGGAAGCGGTAATCCGCCGGATACAGCCCCGTGGCGATGTATTGGGCCATGGTGCGTTCCATGCGCGCCTTGTCCGCCAGCACCCCCGCCTCATAGCCGGAGGTCACCAGCTTGGCATGGGCCGCGTCCCGGAAAAAGTCCGCTGCCGCCCCGTGATCCCCGTGGGCGTGGGTGATGACCACATATTGGATATCCTCCACCCGGTAGCCGTCCTTTTGGATCTCCCGGAGGATGGCCTGGTTATCCGCCCCAGCCCCTGTGTCGATCAGGATCCCGCCGGCCCCTGTATCCACATAATATACGTTGCAATCCAGCGGATGGGTCAGGGATAGCCCGTTGTTCCCTGAAGCAACCAGGGAGATATGATTCGTCAATTTCATGCGCAAGCTCCTTTTTGCCCTAGTTCCCTAAAAGCTGGTCGATCTGGGCGTTCAACGCCGCCTGGGACATGGGGATGGCCGGGGGTTGCAGGATCTGCTGCAAGGCAAACCCCGCGTCCTTCAATCCATTTCCCGTTATGATGCATACCGCCCGGTCTTCTTTTTGCACCACGCCCGCTTCCCGCAGCTTAAACAGCGCGGCCACCGTGGCGGCGCTGGCGGGTTCCGCGAACACGCCGCAGGACCGGCCCAGCTCCCCCTGGGCCTGGGCGATCTGCCCCGCCGTGACCCGAGCCGCTACCCCGCCGGAATCATAGATGGCCTGTAAGGCCGTTTCCCCATCCAGGGGGTAGGCGTCCTTGATGGCAACGGCAACGCCGGTGGGATTCTGGACCCGCTGGATCGTCTGGGGGGCAGCCCCCTTCTCAAAGGCTTCCGCCACCGCCGCGCACCCGGCTTCCTGTACCCCCGCCATCTTTGGCATACGCTGGATCAGCCCCAGGGTATACATCTCCTGATACCCCTTGTAAATGCTGGACAGGATGCCGCCGCCGCCAATGGGTACGATGATCCAATCCGGCACATCCCATTCCATATCCCGGGCCAGCTCGTAAGCGATGGTTTTAGTCCCCTCCCCCTGGAAGGGGTTGTGGCTGTGGGCGGTGGTCATATCCTGCCAGCCCCGTTCCTTGCATACGGTTTCCAGCAGCTCGATGCAGTCGCTTACGTTGCCCTGAACCCGGATCAGATTGGCCCCGTATTGCAGGGTCTGGGCCAAGCGCTCCATATTGGTATCCGCCGGCACCACCACAAAGCACGGGATGCCGCTGGCGGCGGCATAGGCCGCCGCAGCGGCCCCCGCGTTCCCGGCGGAACCGATGATGGTGGCGGGGGCAGCCATTTCCTGGGCCTTTGTATAGGCGATGCTCTGGCACCGGTCCTTAAAGGTGCCGCTGGGGTTCATCCCTTCGTTCTTCACATAGACCCCTTGCATTCCCAGCTGGCTGGCCAGGCGCGGGGCGGCCACCAGGGGCGTATTCCCCTCCCCCAGGCTAACGGGTCGTTCCCCTGCCACCGGGAAAAAGGGCCGGTAATCCCAAAATCCCTTTGCCCCCTGTAAGATGGATCGATACCGGGGCGGGTCTTCTAAATCGAACCGGCAATCCAAAATCCCGTTGCAATGGGGGCAGCGAAACACATCCTGTTTCGTATGCCGCCCACAAGCCCGGCAAACCAAATCATATCCCATTTCATACACCCCCAGGCATTTCTTAGGCTTTCCCAGCGGGATCGGCCGTCACTCCTCAATATAGGCGATGGCTTCCACTTCCACCGAGGCCCCGTCCGGCAATGCGCTCATGCCGATGGCTGCCCGGGCATGGCGGCCCTTTTCCCCAAAAGCCAGCACAAACAGATCGGAAGCGCCGTTGACCACCTTGGGCTGCTCCCCATAATCTGCGGTGCTGTTTACATAGCCCGTCACCTTGACGATGCGGACCTTGTCCAGATCCGCCACGGAGCGCAGCTCGCTAATGCAGCGCAAAGCCGCCAGTTTTGCCGACTCATAGCCGTCCTCCGTGGAGATCTCCTCTCCCAACTTGCCCTTATACTGCAATACGCCGTCCACCCAGGCGGTCTGCCCGGACAGATATACGAACCTACCCTCCACCCGGGCCGGCACGTAGCTTGCAATGGGGACGGGACATGCAGGGATCACCAAATTCTTTTCCAACAGTGTTTTTTCAACGTTTGTCATCATACATTCCTTCTTATAAAAATTTTTAGTGTTTTTCCTGATATTCCGTAAGGATGCTGGCCAGCAGCTGGGGGCTGCAATTGCCGCCGGTGGCGATGGCCACCACGTTGCCCTTCACCGGCACCTTCTTCCCCAAAATGGCTGCCACCGTGGTGGCGGAGGAAGGCTCAATAAGCATCTTCATATAGGAAAGGGTGGTCACCACCGCTTCCCGGATCTCCTCTTCGGTGAGGGTAATGACATCGTCCAGATAGTGGCCCACCATCTCCAATGTGGCGTCCCCTACCATCATGGCTGCCAAGCCGTCGCAGCAGGTATCGCATTTCTCCAGCTTCACCAGGCGCCCAGCCTTTAAGGACTCGTACATGGCGGCGCAGTTTTTCGCCTGCACCCCGTATACCTTGATATGGGGATATAGCTCCTTCATCACCATGCCCACGCCGCTGGCAAGCCCGCCCCCCGCCACCGGCAACACGATGGTATCCACCTGGGCCAGGTCCTCTAAGATTTCAAAGGCAATGGTACCCTGCCCGGCAATGGTCCAAGCGGAATTGAAGGGATGCAGGTAAATATACCCGCATTCGTCCCGCAGCCGCTCCGCCTCCACCAGGGTATCCACGGAATCCCCATGGATAAGCTTGATCTCAGCCTGATAGCCTTTGCAGGCGGCGATCTTGGCGGGGCTGGACCAATCCTGCATGCATAGGGTGCAGTGGGTATGGAACATCTGGGCCGCATAGGCCACCCCTTGGGCGTGGTTGCCGGAAGAGGCGGTCACCACCCCCCGGGCCCGCTCCTCCGGGGTCAGGTGCAGCAGGTTGTTCATGCCGCCCCGGACCTTAAAGGCCCCTGTTTTCTGTAGGTTCTCGCACTTCATGTAAAATTCCGCCCCGCACATTTTGGAAAGCATGGTAGAATGCACCAGGGGGGTGTGATGGATGTACGGGGTGATCAGGCGCCGCGCCTCCGCCACGTCTTGCATGGAAATAATCATGGTTCTTCTTTCTCCTTCTGCTCCTGCGCCAATGGGGTCACTGTGCGGCCCCAGGGCAGCAAAGGCTTTGCATCAATCGGAAATACAGATCCGCGCATTGCATGATCTGTTCAACGGGGGCATACTCGTCTACCCGGTGGGCCTGCTCCAGGGAGCCCGGCCCTACGATCAACGTGGGAATGCCAAACTGGGATACATACGCCGCTTCGGTCCCCCCATGGAATACCCCCAAGACAGGCTCCCTTTGCAGCACGGCCGCCAGCAACGCCTCGGTGCGCCGGGTAAAGGCATGGTCCCGGGGCAGCAGGCTGGCCGGTGTAAATTGGTTCCGGGGGGACACCTCCGCCAGGTCGCCCAGGGTATGCTGTAGCTCCCGGCAAATGGAATCCAGCGTCTCCCCTGGAAGTGCCCGGCGCTCCACCTCGCACACGCAGGCGTCCGGCACGATGTTCACCCGCACGCCCCCGTGGATGGTGCCCACGGACAGGGTGGCGCTGCCCAGGTAGGGGTCCGCATACGCGGACAGGCCGTCTGCATAGGCTTCCAGCTTTTGGATGGCCCTTGCCATCTCATAGATGGCGTTTTTTCCGTGGGCCGGCTCGCTGGCGTGGCAGGATATCCCTTGGGTCTTCACATAAAAGGAGGCGTAGCCCTTATTGCCCAGCAGCAGCTGCATATCGCTGGGCTCCCCCACGATGGCGCAATCCGCCTGGATCTTGTATGTGCTGCAGGCCCGGTTGATCCCCTTGTTGGTGTTCTCCTCGTCGCTGTCCAGCAGCAGCTGGACGTTTTTGGCCAGGGGGACCCCCGCCTGGGCCATAGCCACCACAGCGGCCATCATGGCCCCGATGCCGCCTTTCATATCCGCCGTACCCCGGCCGTACATGCGGCCCTCTACGATCTCCGGGTCAAATTTGCCGTGTTCCCAGCAGCCTTTGGCTGGCACCACGTCCATATGCCCTAAAAAAAGGATGCCGGTATCCCGACAACCGCCATACGTTGCTGTAACATTACAGCGTCCCGGTTCAAACTCATCCAGCACAGCCTCGATCCCATATGCCTGGAGGGCTTGAACTGCATATATGGCGGTTTCCAGCTCGTTTCCCGGGGGATTGGAGCTATCACGCCGCACCAATTCCTGGGTAAACGCTACAGCCAATTCTTTATATTTTTCTGGCAATTCCTGAACCAAAGCCCACAACACCTCTGTTCTGATCCGCCCCGTAACCCCGGCTATGCCTGGGGTGGGGCGCAGCCGGCCTCACGTTTGCGGCTGCGCCCCGATACGTTACGGTATGGATCGATTATTGATACTCAGGCATGACTTCCACGTGATTTTCCGGCGTGGCGATGGTGCAGCCTACCATGTACTGCTGATCCGGGGTCTCGCCCTTCATCATCATCACCAGGTTTTCCGCGGCATGGGTGCCGATCTCGCCGGCGGAGAAGTAAACCGTCGCCTTGCAGCAGGTGCCCTTCTCAAACTCGGCGGGGGCCAGATAGCCGCCCAGGGCTACCGTGCAGGATTCCTTATCCAGGCCGGCCTGCTCCAGGGCGCGGGTGGCGCCGATGGTGCCTTCATCCGCCGTGGAGAGGACCATCCACTTCTTGATCTGAGGATTGGCTACGATGATGGAGTTGGCAGCCGTATAGGCCACGTTCAGGTCGATCTTATAGTCGGTGTAGAAGATACGCTCCGCGGGGAAATCGGGCAGCAGCTCCGCAATGGTGTCTTCCTGGCCTTCGGTCCGGGGTACCGCGCTAGTGACCGTATCGGTGGTCATCAGCATGATGCCGCACTCCTCGTCCGTGTCAAGGCCGTTCTCCTTCATGTAGTCGATGATCCAGCGGGCGCTTTCCACGCCGGTGCTATAGGCGTCGATCACCACGCAGGGCGCAAGGAGGGTCCCATCGTCAGTCTGGAGGGGGTCGTCGGAGGCCAGCACCGGGATGCCCGCTTCCGCCAGCTTATCCACCGCCACCTGGGACAGGGTCTGATCAGGAGGCGTGGTGATCACGCCGTCCACGCCCTGGGCGATTGCGGTATCGATCATCTGGAGGAACAGGTTACCGTCGTCCTTGGCGTCCATAAAGGTGTACTCATCCACGCCCAACTCCTTGAGCCGGGCCTCCGTGGCGGCGCTCTCGTTTACAAACCACAGGCTGTCGCCGAATTTGTGGATGCCGGCAACGGTGATCTTACCGTCTCCGTTCACGTCGATGAGTTCGCCGGTGGCAGCCGGTGCAGCTTCTTCTGCGGGGGCTTCCTCGGCAGGGGCTTCTTCAGCGGGCGCTTCCTCGGCGGGGGCTTCCGCAGCTGGGGCTTCCTCGGCAGGGGCTTCCGCAGGCGCGGCCTGGCAGCCTACAAAAGCGGACAGGGCGATGATCGCTACCAGCAGGATGCTCAAAAGTTTCTTCATGTTCTTTCCTCCTTTTTTTATGTTGATGTGTTCCGGGTTCTATCGCAATGCGCGCAAGGCGCATGAGCGAACGATGGATTTAGGCCTTTTTCGCCTCTTCGGTTACCTGGATGCTCTGCAGGAGCATCTTCTTTTCATAGTTCTTCCGCCGGTAGAAGTCAAAGATCAAGGCGAACAGCAGCAGCAGGCCCCGGGCGACGGTTTGCCAGAATACGGGCACCTGGGCCATGATCAAGCCCGTGTTGAAGCACTGCATGATGAATACGCCCAGGATCATGCCGCCGATGGTGCCCACGCCGCCGGACATGGCCACGCCGCCCAGCACCACCGCGGG
>UQRU01000046.1 GCA_900543475.1 uncultured Eubacteriales bacterium | reverse complement strand
TGGTGGGCCTTCAGGGACTCGAACCCCGGACCAATCGGTTATGAGCCGACCGCTCTGACCAACTGAGCTAAAGGCCCATGCGCGTTTAAAGTGGTGACCCCTAGGAGACTCGAACTCCTGTTACCGCCGTGAAAGGGCGGTGTCTTAACCGCTTGACCAAGGGGCCAAATATGGTCGGGGTGAAGGGATTTGAACCCCCGGCCCCATGCTCCCAAAGCACGTGCGCTACCAGACTGCGCTACACCCCGCTGCATTACTTTGTGCGTCACGCGACGTTTACAAATATACAGCATTTTTTTGCCGTTGTCAATATCGTTTTTTAAAAAACTGGTTGTTTTTTTATTTTTTTGCGGGTGGTTTTTTTGCTTCTATTTTATATTTATCTGTGCTGTCTTTTCGGCTCTTTGTCATGAAAAGTTGGGCTTTTTTCTTCGGCTGATTAAGGATCTCACAAGGGCAGGATGGAGGATGCGCGCTTGCGTGACATGGGGAAACCGGCTATAATAATCATGGATGATTCTGTAAAAAGGAGTTTATATGCGCGAACCTGTTTTTGTTTCCCAAGAATCCCTTGCCCAAAGCAGGGCCGCCGCCCTTCGGCTGCGCGAAGCCCTCAAGGGCAGGTTGCTCCGTTATTATATCGAATCCTACGGCTGCCAGATGAACGACCACGATAGCGAAAAGCTGGCAGGCATGCTGTGTGAAGCAGGGTTTCAACCTGCCCCTTCTAAGGAGGAGGCAGATTTTATCCTGTTCAATACCTGCTGCATCCGGGAGCACGCGGAAAAGCGGGTCTTTGGCAACGTGGGGGCCCTGAAAAAACAAAAGGACGAGAACCCTTCCCTTTGCATTGCCGTTTGCGGCTGTATGATGCAGCAAAAGGATGTAGCCGCCCGGCTTTATAAGCGCTTTCCCTTTGTGGATATGATATTTGGCACCAATGAGCTCCACCGCTTTCCCATCCTATTGGAAGAAGCCCTGTCCGGCAAGCGGGTGCTTTCGGTGACCCAAAGCGATGGGGAGATCGCCGAGGGGCTTCCTGTCCTGCGGGAGAGCCGCTTTTCCACCAATGTGACCATCATGTATGGGTGCGATAATTTTTGCACCTATTGCATCGTCCCCTATGTGCGGGGGAGGGAGCGCTCCAGGCGCAGCGATAGCATTTTAGAGGAGGTCCAGGGCCTGGCGAAGGCCGGCTACCAGGAGATCACCTTGTTGGGACAAAACGTTAACTCCTATCAGGGGGACGGGGGGGCCATGGATTTTCCGGCGTTGCTACATAAGCTCCATCCGGTGGAAGGCATCTCTCGGATCCGGTTTATGACCTCCCATCCTAAGGACCTGTCGCCCGCCCTCATCGAGGCCATGGGCAGCCTTCCTAAGGTCTGCAACCACATCCATCTGCCGGTCCAATCCGGCAGCACCAGGATCTTGCAAGCTATGAATCGCCGCTATACCCGGGAGAAATACTTGGGGCTGGTGGACGCCCTGCGCAAACGGGTGGACGGCATAGAGATCACCACGGATTTCATCGTAGGGTTTCCTGGGGAGACGGAAGCGGATTTCCAGGACACCCTGCGCCTGGTGGAAGAGGTGGGCTTCAGCGCCGCCTATACCTTTATGTATTCGCCCCGGGAAGGCACGGTTGCCGCCCGTATGGAGGATCAGATCCCTGAGGAAATCAAAAAGGAGCGTTTGGCCCGGCTCAACGAGGCGATCGCCGCCACCTTGCAGCAGCACAACGTCCATTTCCTAGGCCAGGAGGGGGAGGTGCTGGTGGAGGGCTATGACCGGCGCGGCACGCAGATCATGGCCTTTGGCAAGCTCCCATGCTTTAAAATGGTGTACTTCCCAGGAGATGAAACCATGCTGGGCCAGCTTCGGCGGGTCCGCATTACCGCAACCCAGGCAAATTCGCTTCTAGGCGAGCTACTATAATATAAGGTATCTTCAGAAAGGGAACAAGGTTTATGATTATAGAAAAAGCCCAAGAATTGGGTCTCGCGTTAAGCGAATCCGAAGAATTCCGCGCCATGATGGACGCTCAGGCCGCTGTGGACGCCAACGCAGGCATCCAAGCCTTGATGGAACAATATACCCAAAAGCGGGAGACCATCGTTTCCATGATGGAGCAGGACCAGGGGGACAAGGATACCCTCATGGAGCTGGGCAGGGAATTGGACGAGATCCAAAGCACCCTATTAACAGATCCCATTTTCCAAGCCATGGTGGAAGCGCAACAGAATTTTCAATTCCTCATGCGGCAGGTGAATAAGACCATCGCTGCCTGCATCGGCATGGAGGACCCGGACCTGGACGCCAATCAGGACGCCTCTTGCACCGGCAGTTGCGCCACTTGCCCAGGCTGTAAGCACTGAAAAAACTGAGAATAGGAGACCTATGCCCGCGAAACTGACCCCTATGATGCAGCAATACATGCAGGTAAAGGAGCAATATCCGGACTGCATCCTGATGTATCGGCTGGGAGATTTCTATGAGATGTTTTTCGAGGACGCCCTCACCGCCTCCAAGGAGCTGGAAATCGTGCTCACGGGGCGGGATTGCGGCCTTGCTGAGCGTGCGCCCATGTGCGGCGTACCCTTCCACGCGGTGGAAATGTATGTAAACCGGCTTATTTCCAAGGGCTATAAGGTGGCCATCTGCGAGCAGATGACCGATCCAAAGGAGAGCAAAGGCCTGGTGGAACGGGATGTGATCCGGGTGATCACGCCGGGTACAGTCATTGAAGAAAGCATGCTTTCCGAGCGGGAAAACAATTATTTGGCGGCCCTATATCTATCTGAAACGGATCTGGGCATGGCCTATTGCGATGTATCCACCGGCGGGTTTTATGTGCTGGAACTCCACGGGAGCAACTGGGCGGGTGAGCTGATGGACGAGCTGGCCCGGATCCAGCCAACGGAACTGGTGGCAAACGACGCCTTGTTTTTGCAGGAGCTGTTGGTAAAGCGGCTGCAAAGCAGCTATTATCTCCAGTGCCTAGGCAGCGACGCCTTTGACGAAAGCCTGGCAGGAAGCCGTATGCTGCGGCATTTCCAAAAGGCTAACCTTAAGGAATTGGGCTGCGATGGGATCACTTGTGGCATTTCCGCCGCTGGGGCGTTGCTGTCCTATTTGGAAGACACCCAGAAGAATGCTTTGACCCACATCCGTAACGTCCGGGTGGTTTCCCCAGGCAAATATATGCGCATCGACGCCGCCTCCCGCCGGAATCTGGAGCTGACTACCCCTTTGCGGGCGGATGGAAGCAAAAAACATACCCTGCTATACCTTCTGGATCAGACCGCTACCGCCATGGGCGGCCGCAAGCTGCGGGCCTGGATCGAACAGCCCTTACAGAATATTGCCATCATCAACAGCCGGCTGGACGCAGTGGAGGCCCTCTATTCCCATCCCGTGGAACGGGATGCCCTGGGCAAAGCTCTTTCCTCGGTATATGACATCGAACGGCTGTGCAGCCGTATCGCCTATGGCTCTGTAAACGCCAGGGACTGCCAGGCTTTAGCCCGTTCCCTGGAGCGGATACCCGAGCTGCTGCCTATCCTGGGGATGCTGCATTCCGGGGAATTGGGGCGCATTCGGGATGCTTTAGACCCCATGGAGGATATCGCAACCCTGCTTCGCCGGGCCATCGACGACGATGTGCCGGTGAGCGTAAAGGAGGGGGGCTTTATCCGGGACGGCTACGACGAAAAGTTGGATGCCTACCGGGCCGCCTCCCGCAACGGCAAGGATTGGCTTTCCAAAATGGAGGCCGACGAGCGGGCTAGCACCGGCATCAAGACCCTAAAGATCGGCTATAACCGGGTATTCGGATACTATATCGAGGTAAGCCGGGCCGCTGCGGATCAGGTGCCCTATTCCTACCAGCGCAAGCAGACCCTGGCCAATTGCGAACGCTATATCACCCCGGAGCTAAAGGAACTGGAGGATACCATCCTGGGAGCAGAGGAGAAGGCCATTGCCTTAGAATACACCCTCTTTTTGGAGATCCGCCAGACCCTTGGCGCCTGCATGGAACGCTTGCAGGAGAACGCCCGGCTGCTTTCCACCCTGGACGCCTACTATAGCTTGGCCCAGGCGGCGTTCCTGCACGGCTATACCCGGCCCCAACTGCAAATGAAGGGCCGGCTGGAGATCACTGGCGGCCGCCATCCTGTGGTGGAGCAGGGGATGAAGGGGGGATTTATTCCCAACAACACCCTGCTGGATAAACGGGATAACCGGCTTTTGATCCTTACAGGCCCCAATATGGCGGGCAAGAGCACCTATATGCGCCAGGTGGCCCTGATCACCTTAATGGCCCATATCGGCAGTTTCGTTCCCGCCACCGCCGCGTCCATCCCCATTACGGATCGGATCTTTACCCGGATCGGCGCTTCTGATAGCTTGGCCGCAGGACAAAGCACCTTTATGGTGGAAATGAGCGAGATGAGCAACATCCTGCGCCATGCCACAGAAAACAGCCTCCTCATCATCGACGAGATCGGCCGGGGCACCAGTACCTTCGATGGCCTGAGCATCGCTTGGGCGGTGCTGGAGCACATTGCAGACCGGGGAAAGTGCGGCGCCAAGACCCTGTTTGCCACCCACTATCACGAGCTGACAGAGCTGGAAGGCAAGATCCCCGGCGTTAAAAACTACAGGGTCTCGGTGAAAGAGGTGGGGGAGGATATCATCTTCCTACGCAAAATCGTCCGAGGGGGCGCGGATAAGAGCTTTGGCATCCAGGTGGCTAGGCTGGCCGGGCTGCCCGATGAGGTGATCGCCCGGGCTAAGGAGATCCTGGCCCAGTTGGAGGCTTCGGATATCAACCACCGGGCCATTTTAGAATCGGCCCAGGGGGAGGAACCGGATCAGCAATTGACCCTGTTCGGCTCTGCCGGCTCCGATGACATCATCAAGGACCTGCAAGGGTTGGACATCAACGCCCTGACCCCCATGGAGGCCCTTAATACCCTTTACGACCTGCACATGCGTGCAAAGCTGCGGTAATTCATGCAAAAGATCCAGGTATTAAGCCAACAGATCGCCAACCAGATCGCTGCCGGCGAGGTGGTGGAACGGCCAGCTTCCATTGTGAAGGAGCTGGTGGAAAACGCCATCGACGCAGGCGCTACCACCATCACGGTGGAGATCCAAGAGGGCGGGATATCCTATTTGCGGGTAACGGACAATGGCGCCGGTATCGAAGCCGACCAGGTGCCCGTGGCCTTTTTACGCCATGCCACCAGCAAGATCGCCAGCGCGGCGGATCTGGACCAGATCCAGACTTTGGGATTCCGGGGGGAAGCCTTGGCGTCCATTGCAGCGGTATCTAAGGTATCTTTGACCACCCGTACCCAGCAGGCGGAATCCGGCACCAACATCGTGATCCATGGGGGCGAGGTGCGCTCCTGCCAACCGGCCGCCTGCGCCGGGGGCACCAGCATTGAGGTAGAGGACGTATTTTATAACGTGCCCGCCCGCAGGAAGTTTTTGAAAAGCCAGCGGGCGGAAGCCGCTGCCATTGGGGATCTATTGTCCCGCATCATCCTGGCCAAGCCCCATATTTCCTTTCGCTTCCTAAACAGCGGCAAGCAGGTCTACCAAAGCGCCGGGGACGGCCAGCTAAAACATGCCATACACTGCGTATACGGCAGCGAGGTGCTGGCCAACCTTCGGCCTGTCAGCTACCGCTACGGCCAACTGGAGGTTTCCGGCTTTGTAGGCACCGAGCAGCTAGCCCGGCCCAACCGCTTGCACCAATCCCTGTTTGTGAACGGCCGGTATATTCGTTCCCAGCGGATCTCTTTTGCGGTGCAGCGGGCCTTTGAGACCCGGCTCATGAGCGGAAAGTTCCCCTTCTATGTGCTGGATCTCAGCATCCCCTGGGAAGCCGTGGATGTGAACGTGCATCCCCAAAAGATGGAAGTCCGTTTTAAGGACGAAGAGCAGGTATTCCGGGCTGTGACCGTTGCCACCCGCATGGCCCTGGGGGATACCGTTGCCCCCTTGGTTCGGGAAACGGACGTAGCCCCCTTCCGCAAAATGGTCAGCCATTTCCCCGAAGAAAACAAGGAGAAGCCAACCCCCGGCTCTGCCTTTTCCACCATGTCCACCGCAGAGCTGAAGGAATTGCAGGAAAAGCTGGGAACAGCTCGTACCACCTCCCAATTCGATGGGTTATTAGGGGAACCGGGGGTGTCCCAAGAATGGCGACGGGAGGCTTTGCCCATACTTTCGCCAAAGGGATATGCCAACGAACCAGCGTCCCAATCCCCGGTGACGCCTGCGCCCCAGCAGGAGGTCCTTCCGCCAGAACCGGCAGAGCCGCCTGTCCAGGAAGCTATGGACTTTGGCATTGCGCCCTATCGGGTGGTGGGGCAATTATTCGAATGCTACTGGGCGGTACAGCAGGGGGATCGGGTATTCTTCATCGATCAGCACGCAGCCCATGAGCGTAGGCTGTATGAATCCCTCATGGCCGGCCAACTGGCCGGCGCGTCCCAGATGCTGTTGCTGCCCATCCAGGTCAAACTTCAGCCGGGCCCCTTCGCCCTGCTGCTGGATAACCTAGCTGCCTTTGAGGAGCTGGGATTCCAGCTCCAGGAGTTTGGCGCCCTTACCGTGCGGATCTTGGCAGTCCCTTCCTTTATGGGAGAAGGGGCGGATGCTGGAGACTTCCTTCGGGAGGCGTTGGCGTATCTGGAACGCCAAGGCAGCGTGCGGGCGACGGATCTTAAGCGAGGCGCCCTTATCCAGATGGCCTGCAAACATGCCGTCAAGGCGGGGGATAGGCTGGCGCCGGATGAGATCGAGGCGTTGTTGGCCCAATATGCGGCCCAAGGGGTTCCCATGACTTGCCCCCACGGCCGACCTGTGATGATCCAGATGACCCGGTTGGAATTTGAAAAGCTCTTTAAGCGGGTATTATAACCATATGGAACAGACAAACAAAGCGCCCCTAGGGATCATCCTGGGGCCTACCGCCAGCGGCAAGACCAGCTTGGGGGTGCAGGTGGCAAAACGCCTGGGCGGGGAGGTCATCTCCGCAGATTCCATTCAGATCTATCGAGGGCTGGACATTGGATCTGCCAAACCCACCCGCGAAGAGATGGAGGGGGTCCCCCATCATATGCTGGATGTAGCCGAAGTAGATGGAGCAAAATTCAGCGTGGCTGCCTACCAGCAGCAAGCAACGGCCATCATCCGCAGATTGCAGCAAGCCCATATCTTTCCGCTGGTGGTGGGGGGGACGGGGTTGTATATTTCCGCCCTGACCAGTCCGCTGGATTTTACAGAAACCCCAGGGGATGAAACCCTGCGCCAAGCCCTGCAAGCCCAGGAGCAGCGGGAGCCCGGCAGCCTATACGCCAAGCTTCAGCAAGAGGACCCTGCTTCTGCCCAGCGGCTACACCCCAACGACATCAAGCGGATCGTTCGCGCGTTAGAGGTCAAGCAGCTCACCGGAAAGCCCATTGGCGCAGCCTTTTCTCAAACTGCCTCTGCGCCGTGCCCCTATGCGCTTACCATGGTGGGGCTTACCATGCCTAGGCCTTTGCTATATGCCCGCATCGAGCAGCGGGTGGACCAGATGCTGGAGCAAGGGCTTGTGGAAGAAGCCCGCTCCATTTGGGAAAAGGGGTTGGACCCTGCCTTGCCTGCCCTACAGGGATTAGGTTATAAGCAGTTGTTCGCCTATTTTGCTGGGAACACAAGCTTGGAAGCGGCCGTGGCGGCCATCAAGCAGGAGACCCGGCACTTTGCCAAACGGCAGATGACCTGGTTCCGCCGGGATGCCCGCATCCATTGGCTGGATATTACCCAATATACCCCGGAAGCCCTGGTGGATATGGCCTGCGGGCTCTTCCGCAAGGAGGTTTAATATGCCAAAACCCATCAATTTACAGGATACCTTCCTGCATGCTGCCAGAAGGGAGCGGACCCCGGTTACCATACATGTGACCAATGGGTACCAAATCAACCATGCCATCGTGTTGGGGTATGACAATTTTGTGATCCTGGCGGAAGTGGACGGGAAGCAAATGCTCATCTACAAGCACGCCGTTTCCACCATTACGCCCCAGCGGCGCATCGTCTTTACCAACCAGGAACCCGTGAAGGAGGAAGAATAAAATCATGGAGCACCATGCCAATACCACCCCCTATCGCACCTTGGGGGTGGGGGAGAAGAGCATTGCATTCGTATTGGATACCGAGGCAAGCCTTGCCCCGGTATTCGCCCGTATAGAGGCCATCGAAGCGGAAAACACCGCCCGGGTCCTTGCCGCCTTCCAAAAGGAAGGGGTTGCCCAGCGGCATTTTAGCCCTACCACCGGCTATGGATACGATGATATCGGCCGGGATACGCTGGACCGGGTCTTTGCCCATAGCCTCCAATGCCAGGATGCCCTGGTGCGGCCCCATTTTACCAGCGGCACCCACGCGATCTTCACCGCCCTTTCCGGCTTGCTGGAACCGGGGGATACCTTGTTGTCCATCACCGGCAAGCCCTATGATACCTTGGAATCGGCCATTGGCATTGCCGGGGACGAGCCGGGCTCTTTAAAGCGGCTGGGTATCCAATACCGGCAGGTGGATCTAACGGAAGATGCCATTGACCTGCCCAAGGTTCTGGCAGCCCTGGAAGATTCTAGCATAAGGGTGGTCTATTTGCAGCGTTCCCGGGGCTATGCCTGGCGCAACGCCCTGCTTCCCCAGGAAATGGCGCCAATTTTCCAGGCGATCCGGCAAAAAAAACCCACCCCGTTTATCGTGGTGGACAATTGCTATGGAGAATTTACCCAGCCTAATGAACCCAGCGCCTATGGGGCGGACGTGCTGATCGGCTCCCTCATCAAGAACCCCGGCGGCGGCATCGCGCCCACCGGCGGCTATATCGCCGGCACCAGCGCCGCCATCGACCGGATCCAGGGCCGCTTGACCGTGCCGGGTATGGGCAGGGAGGTAGGCAGCTATGATGCCAGCTACCGGCCCTACTATCAGGGGCTTTTTATGGCCCCCCATACGGTGGCGCAAAGCCTAAAGTCCGCCGTGCTTTTTGCCGGGGTATTTGAACGGGCCGGGCTAGTCAGCATGCCCGCAAGCGACGCCCCTCGCAGCGATATCGTACAGGCGCTGCGCTTCCAAGATGCCAATGGGCTGATTGCCTTTTGCAAAAGCATTCAGCAAGCGGCCCCCATCGATAGCTTCGTCACCCCGGAACCCTGGGATATGCCGGGCTATCAAAGCCAGGTGATCATGGCTGCCGGCGCCTTTGTACAGGGATCGTCCATCGAATTAAGCGCAGATGGCCCCATCACCGCCCCTTACACCGCTTATGTCCAGGGCGGCCTCACCTATGCCCATGGCCGCATGGGCGCTATGTTTGCTGTGGATGCCCTTGTAAAGGCAGGGGAGATGCGCCTTTAATACCGCCGCAGTAAGGCGATGACCTTGCCAACGATGGCCACATCTTGGTATCCTGCGTAGATAGGCTCCATGTACGGGTTTTCCGGCTGGAGCCTAATTGCATCCTGCTCGAAAAAGATCCGCTTAACCGTGGCGGAATCTTCTCCTACCCGCGCCACCACGATATCGCCGTTTTCTGCCTTTAGGCCCCGATGCACCACCAGTAGGTCCCCATGGTTGATCCCAGCGAGGATCATGCTTTCGCCATTGACCTGAAGCAGGAAGGCTTCTTCTTCATCCGCGCCATGTAGGAGACCGGCGGGCAAGGAAATGTACTCCTGGATATTATCCACTGCCAAAATTGGCGAACCGGCTGCTACTGCGCCCACCAAAGGTAGATTGCGGCATAGATCCGGCTTGGGTTCACAAAGCTCGATGGACCGCTGCATGGAAGGATTACGCTTGATCTTTCCTTCATCTTCTAGCTTTTGTAAATGCATGTGGGCAGTGGAGGTGGATTTTAGGTTGAGCGCTGTGCAGATTTCCCGGACTGTGGGCGGAAAGGCATGGGTGGAAATGTAGGAGCGGATGTAGTCATAGACTGCTTGTCGCGTAACGCCGGCCTTTGCCATAGCAACCTCCCTATGGTCAAAATTTGTGGTATAATAAATATAGGAATCCGTTGAGGAAAGTATAACATATAGCACATTTGTTTGCAACAATGGAGGAGCATTATGGAACGGGAAAATGATTGGGATTCGGACTTTTGCGATCTGGAGCCGGGGAAGATATGCGACAACTGCTGCCGCTGCTTGGATATGGATCGGGATTATAACGAGATAGAAGCCAGCCTGTTGCGCACGGATGAGATCGTTTCCATCGGCGATTGGGATGCGGAAGCGGACGCATATTATTTTGAAGCTTGGGAAGACGCTGAAGAACCGGAGCATGAAGAAATCCAACCCATTCAAATCGACCCAGCCCTAATGGCAGAATGGGAGGCGCGCCTGCGGGCTTATGAAGCGGAGCAGAGGCTTACTTATATGCGCTCCTTGCACGGGATCCGCAAGCGTCGCCAAAGCCTGCAGCATGACGACCCAGGGGATAACAAATAGGCTAAGCTGGAAGGGCCTTTGATCAATCGTCCCGCAGCTTGATCACATGGGCTGCAATGCGGCGATTATCCTGGGAGGTAGCCGCATAATGTTTGCGGGTGGTATTTACGTCTTTATGTCCCAAAACGTCCGCCACCAAATAAATGTCGCCGGTTTCCCGATATAGATTGGTGCCAAAGGTGCTGCGCAGCTTGTGGGGGGAGATGTTCTTCAAGGGCGCTGCCAGTTGGGCATACTTTTTCACCAAATTTTCCACCGCCCGCACGGTGATGCGACGGTTTTGCAGCGAAAGAAACAGGGCGTTTTCGTGCCCAGGCTGGGGGGTCATACGTTCCCGTTCCAGCATATAGTCCAAGAGGGCTTTGCGGGCTTCTTCGCCAAATACCAGAATATCCTCTTTTCCGCCTTTGCGCACAACGGAAAATTCATTGGCGGAAAAGTTTACATCGTCCATATCAATGCCAACCAGCTCGCTGATCCGGATGCCTGTGCCAAGGAACAAGGTCAAAATGGCCAGATCCCGGGCCTGGGTACGATGATGATATTTTTTTTGCGCCTCCGTCAACCCTTCGCCAGCTTCGACAATATCCAGCAGGTTGGCCACTTCGTCCGGCTCCAGCCGGATGATGGAACGCTCCCGAATGACCGGCAGATCCACCAGGGCAGGGGGATTGTTATGCAATTTCTCCTTTTTACAAAAATATTTGTAAAACGAACGTAGGGTGGATAATTTGCGTTTTTTCGCACGTTCTCCATTTAATTTTTCTTTCTCATCTTCATCTATATAAAAGGAAACATAGCTTAAATACCCTTCAATCAGGGTTACGTCTACTTTATCCAGATCCGAAAGGGGAATGGAACGGATATCCGCTTGCGTAAAGCCAGGCTGTTGGATCAGATAGGTAAAGAAATTGCGCAGATCCACCCCGTAAGCATAGCGGGAACGGACCAGCGTTTCGTGCTCGATCCCCCGGAAAAACTCCCCGCAAAAGGGGGGCAATTCTTCACAAAGGCTCCGCAGTTTGGAAAGGTATTTTTTATATTCGCTGCCTGCGTAATTCTCTTGGGGCATGACCCAACACCTCCATGGGGAAGTCGGATATAACTATTCGTTAAACGCAAGTTTAACGAATAGTTAGGGCTGTTTCTACCGAAATTTAGCAATGGCGGCCCTGGCTAATGCGTCGCACCGGTTATTATCCGCATTATCGCTATGGCCCTTAACCTTATGCCATACGACTTGATGCACCGAAGTTTGGGCCAGCAGCCGTTTCCATAGGTCCTGATTTTCCACATCTTTTTTTGTAGAAGTTTTCCAGTTATTCTTTTGCCAGCTTTTTAACCAGCCATCCTGAAAAGCCCGATATAAATAAGCGCTGTCCGTGTATATGTCCGCTTGGCACGGCTCTTTTAAGGCTTCTAAGGCTGCAATGGCCGCCATAAGCTCCATGCGGTTATTGGTGGTGTGGGGCTCGCCGCCGGATAGCTCTTTGCTATGGCCTTGGTAATATAGTAATGCGCCCCAACCGCCGGGTCCAGGGTTTCCCGAGCAAGCGCCGTCCGTATAAATTGTTATTTTTTTCACATTTTTATCCTTTGTATAAATTCGCTGTATTTTTCATTTTTGCCCAAAGGGTGAATCCTATACAAAACAGGAAAAACCCATAATAAAGCAGACAACCAGCTTCCCTTCCCTATCCTTTTGGCAGCCTGCCGGACATACTATAGGTATAGTATACCATAGAATAATCTGGATTGACATACCCCCCTGAGAGTGCTATAATAATAAAGGTATGAGTAATCGCTCGTCTTTTCCGGGACGAGTCCCCGCCGACGTTCTGCAAAGCGTCGGCGGTTTCTCTTTTTCTGTCCTGCATTGTCAATCCTCCGCGCGGCGGTAAAGTTCTACGAAGTCCGCCACGAAATCGAGGATAATCCGCTTTGCCTCATAATATATAATAGGTAGGAGCAAGAGCATGAACTCGCCGCCGACGGCCTTATAGCCTCGCCACGCGAGCGCCGCGCTCAAGCCCTTTGTGAAAACGACCGCCGTCACGATAAGCACGGCGAGGAACTCCGCCGCCGCGAGGCGGCTTTTCTTTTTGCGTCTCATTCTCTGCCTCCCGTAATTATGCGGAGCGGGCAATTATCGAGGCGCTCTTTCATTTCTACTCACGCCCCTGCGGGAGGGGCGACCGAGCTCGTAGGCGTAGCCGCCCGTGACCTTGTAATTTCTACTCACGCCCCTGCGGGAGGGGCGACGGGACAGTGAGTTTTTACTTGCGGTAGCTGGGAAAATTTCTACTCACGCCCCTGCGGGAGGGGCGACGGCAATTTTCCACAAGTCCGTCATGAGGTTTTGCGGCAAATTGCCGAAAGATGATACAGTTTTATGTCTGGCTTCCTTTGGTTTTCCAAGAAGAGATCCAAAAGCTGTATATCTTGCATGGATTTCATGCGCCAACCTGCCGCAAAAATGTGTACGGCAGGGGTTGGCGTTAAAAGATCAAGGCACTTCCTGCTTCCACGAGGGGCTTGCGTCCCATACTTTCGATCCGGTTCTCGTATGAATTGCCGAGTCGATAAAAGCGGACAGAATCCTGCTCCATATCGATAGCTTTTCCCAGTTCCTGTTTCAGCACGACCAGCTGTGCAGCGTCCACGAGCACCTCAAACACGGAGCTTTGAACACGCATCCCGTGTCGTTCACAGATCTTTGCTACTTTCCGCAAGCGCTTTTGCCCGGCAGAATCCGATGTGTCCACATCATAGGTTACGACCAGCATCATATGTCATGACCTCCACACAAACGGCGGGTATCGATCCAGATCCCCGCGCAGCACACGGGCAAACAGCATAGACTGTACGTATGGGATCATCCCAATGGGAACTTTCTCCATCAAAAACGGGCGCTGAATGGACTCGCGCTTTCTGGCCCGCCACTGTTCAAGAACCTTTCGCCGCCCTTTCTCGCTGAGGTATACCGCTTCAAAGTCTGTCGTAAAATCCTGCGTCTGAAACTGATCCCTGTTGAACATGGAAATGACCAGCCGGTCGCACAGGGGCGCACGCAGCTCCTCCATGATGTCCAGCGCAAAGGATGGCCGCCCCGGGCGAAGGGTGTGCAGATACCCGGCGGCAGGGTCCAGCCCCACAGCTTCCATCGAAGATCGAACGTCATGTGCCAACAGCGTATAGACAAAAGACAGCACCGCATTGACTTCGTTCAGCGGCGGACGCCGACTTCTCGTCTCAAAGCGGTATCCCTTCGGACTGGAGAGCAGATCGTCAAAGCGAGAGAAGTAGACAGACGCAGCGGCGCCCTCGATTCCGCGCATGGAATCAATGTCCGTACAGTCATCCAGACGATTTGCGATTGCGGTCAAATCAGCTGCCGCCGCAGCAACGCCGCTCTTTTCTGCTTCATCAGAGGCAGTACGGGCATACCGCACCAACACAGATCTGCTGTTTCGCAGCTTACAGAACAGCAGATCCTTGACAAACCGGTTTGCAAAGGCTGTATCTGCCAGTGTTTCATACTGGCGCTTTCTTAACAGCACATTTCCGCTGACCGGGCCGCATAGCCGCCCCAGAAAAAAGCCGTTCTCGCTGAGAAATGTAATCGTCACGTCGTTTTTGGAGCAAAATGAGAGCAACGCAGTTGAGAGTGTGTTCTTTCCGAACAGAACGATGGAGTTCACCTGTGTGATTGGAACAGCGGCCTTTTCTGCACCGCCGATGGAGATGCAGATATTCCCGTTCCGCTCAAACAGATAGCTTTCAGGCGTTGTAATATAGAGCGTCTCCAGCAGCTTTTTCATGGGACATCCTCCTCGTGCATGGCCTCTTTGCGCAGCTGCATACAGTAGCCGGACGCGGATCGCTGCACGCTGGGAAGGCAGTGCTCCCGCAGGGAGCACGCCTTGCATTTCGCCCCGTATTCCGCCGGCGGGATCGAAAAGCTTCGGCGAAACGCCTCGATCCTTTCGATTGTTTCCTTTACAAGACTGCGGAGCTCCGCTGTAAAAGAGACCGGATAGCGGCGGTGCGATGTGATGTAGTAGATGGCGCCCTCCGGGATCTGTGTCTGGAACATTTCTTCCAGACACATGGCCTGCGCGCACAGCTGAACCTCATATTCCTGTTCTGCGCGGAGTTTTCCGTGCTTGTACTCAACCGGATACAGCCTGACCGGGAAATCCAGCGCAGGGATCATGCAGCCCTGGGCGGATGCTTCCGCTTCTATGCAGTCGCATTTCCCGGAAACTCCCATAGCTTTGGAGAATACAGGGAACTCATACAGCTTTGCTGAATCGCCCCGGCGTTCTATCCGCTGCGTGTGGACCCGCTCATGCTCAGAACGTCCTTTTGCGGTATCCGCACTTTCCGCCCAGACCTGCTCATTGGTCAGCAGTGCAGCCCGACGCAGGCAGAACCCTGCGTGGGACAGTCGGGAAAGAGGAATCGGCTCCCACTCATCCATGGCAGAACCAGTCTTCGTCTGCGGGAAGCGCGTCCCAGACTACCGGCTCAAAGGCGCTTGGCTTGAACCCGATCTGCACGCCCTTGGGAACCCTGTCCAGAGAGACAAGCGCGTCATAATCCCGATAGCTTCTGGGATAGGAAACGGAAGCTTTTTTCGTGACCTTGACCAGATCAAAGAGCTTGTGGGCCGGGGCGCAGCCCAGTTTGGCCTGACGGATTCTCTGCGCCGCGTCGGTATCCGTGCCAACGTGCCTGAAAATAATCAGCGGAGAAACGACGGCCATTTCGCCCTTGCTGGCGGAGTGGTCATGCTCGTACATATTCAGAATGGCTTCAAACAGGACATTCAAATCTTCGTCATCAAACCCGGTCTCTTCAGCCAGGTTGGCGCTGACGAAGCCGCGAACCTCATACAGGCCGAAGGGGATGATCTGCTTGCGGCCCATTGTGCGAAGCTTGTCCTCTGGCTGCTCCTGCTCCCATGCCGCGTAATCCTCTACTGTAGCGCCATCCTTTACCTTGTCGGCGACCGCCATACGGGTGATGGAAATGTCCAGCGGAAGAACGGCGTCCAGACTTTTTCCGTAGGTGATCTGCACCGGCCCGCGCACCTGCCCCGCGTTGGGGCCAGTGGACATGACTGCGCCGAAGGTACGTACATCATAGAACAGCTCACAGGCCTTTTTTCTGCCCGCGTAAACGGCTTCCTTTGCCTTTGCGCAGTCTTCAACACCGGCTGCCCGCTTGGCCTCCGCGATATGGCGGTTGATGTTGGTCGCCTGCTGGATGATGATGTTCATGCCGGGCTCGCCCTGATGGGCCAGCTCCACGTAATTTCGAATACGGCGCTTGGTTGCAGCGTCGGTGATGAAGCCCTGCATGGTCTGCGGATCGAGCCGGGGCATATTGCCCATGTCCGGATCTCCGTTCGGGTTACAATTTGTGCACGCAACGTAATACATGAACTCATATCGGTTCTGAATTGCCATAAGATACTCCTCCTTTTATTCTTCTGCCGCGCCGGTCTTTTCTCTGGCGGCGGCGACGTTTCTGGTTCTCTCC
>UQRU01000045.1 GCA_900543475.1 uncultured Eubacteriales bacterium | reverse complement strand
CCCCGGGGGGGGGGGGGGGGCCGGGGGGGGGGGGGGGGGGCCCCCCCCCCCCCCCCCCCCCCCCCCCCCCCCTCCGCCGGGTTTCCCGCCAACGCCAAAAAGGCAACGCAAAAAGCCCGGGCCCATGATCTACGGGCCCGGGCGGCACAGGCCGTCTCGCCGCGGGCAGTTATCCCCAGACGACCTCGCCTGTTGTTGCGCGAATATCGCCGTCCGCGTAGGACCGCCGTCCGCGCAGGGCCGCGCAAGGCCGCGCAGGACCTTAGATGACGAGGGTGCCGTCCTCACTGTCGATGATGCGGAACACCTGGGCTTCACTGCCGTCCAGGGCGTCGATGTAGAGGATATAGCTATCCCCGCCCATGGTGCATTTGAACTCGTAGCAGAGCCGCTCGGTCTCCGGGGTAAGGGGGATCAAAGCCAGGGCCTGGCTTTGGATCTCCAGCTGGGGGGAGACCCGGGCTTCCGCCTCATAGGCGGAGATGGCCGGGGCCTGTAGCCGTCTATCCACGTGGCTGAATAGGTAATTGCGGGCGTCCATGCCCACCACCTCCAGGGTTTGCCGGTCCACCCATACCTTGATCAGGTCGCTGTAGAGGATCACGTCCCCCTGGGTGGCGGCGCAGTTGATCACCGCCACGCCCCCATAGTACTGGGCATAGGTGGCTTGCATGTGGAGATACCCCAGCTCCTCCAGCTTGGCTAGGGCCGCGTCCCGATACCGGCCGGCTTCGGCTTCCGGGGGCCTACCCTCTACGTTGCTGCTGGATGGGGACATGAACCATAGGATATCCCCGCCTTGCCGGGTGATCTGGATCTCCAACCAGCCGCCGTTTTCGTCGGAATAGCTAAAGTCATAAGCAGGGATAGAGGCTTCCACCAAGCCGTTGCAGGTAAGGGTGCGGCCTGTGAAGGCCTGGGCCCGCTGCTGTGCCTCCTCCTGGGAAATATCCTCCCCCCGCAGGCCCTTGGGCTCCAGCTTTTCCGCGCTTTCGGAGAAGGGCCCGTCGTAGATCAGGGTGGGGAATTCCATGACCCCTGCGTCCTCCTGGGCGTCGGCCTGGGTGTTTTCCCCGGTGTTTTCGGCGGTTTGGGTCTGGCTATAAAAATCCTCTGCCGTTACCGCTTCCAGGGGGATGTCCCCCTCCGCCAGGCGCTGGGCCGTATCCTGGGCCAGGGTATGGCAGGTGTCCCGCAGCTGAGAGATGCTATCCACTTCCTCTTGGGTCAGCTCTTCGCCGGCCATGGTCTTTTTGGTGAGGGCGTGGGCGTAATCCCCTACCCGCACCACGAATTGGTTCAAAGCCTCGGTATCCAGAAATAGGGAGGGGATCTGGGACATGCTGCTTACCGCGCTGCCGGATAGCCGCCAGATCTCGTCCAGCAAAAGGATCCGTTGGGCAGGGGTGTTCACGGCTTGGAGCTTGGCCAGATTGCTTTCCATATCGTACAGGCTATCGCTTAGGTCCCCATAGGCCCGGCGGTACATGCTTTGGGTCAGGTTCCGGTAATCGGCCGCTTCAGCCTTTTGTTCAAAGCCCCACCAGACCGCCACCCCCAGGGCGATGGCCAACAGGCTGGGGAGCAGGATGTGTAGGACGTTGCGTTTGGATCTTTCTTCCATGGTTTTCGCCTCACTTAAAGAAGGAATGGTTGCCGATGGTCAATAGCACGGGTTTGGAGAGCATCCATTGGTTGGTGCTAGTGGCCGGGTTGTAATAAAACAGGCAGCCGCCGGTGGGGTCCCAGCCGTTCATGGCGTCCCGGGCGGCTTTGATGGCGGTCTCGTCCGGGGATAGGTTGATCTGCCCGTCCGCCACCACGTCAAAGGCGCCGCTTTGATAGATCACCCCGCTGACGCTGTTGGGGAATTCGCTGCTTTCCACCCGGTTCAATACCACCGCCGCCACAGCCACCTGGCCTTTATAGGGTTCCCCCCGGGCTTCCCCATATACCAGCCGGGCCAGCAGGTATAGGTCGTTGTCGTTGCTGCTGCTATTGCCCTGGTCCGCCTGTTGGCCGCCGCTGTCGCCGCTTGTGTCCATGCCCAGGGCCTTGGCGGTGGCGGGGCCCACTACCCCATCCGGGGTCAGGCCGTTGGTGCGCTGAAAATACATCACCGCTTCCTTGGTGCCGCTGCCGAAGATGCCGTCGATGCTGCCATCGTAATAGCCCCAGCGTTTAAGCTTGGTTTGCAGGGTCTTGACCTCGTCCCCCCGGCTACCCACCCGCAGGGTGGCCGCCTGGACGGTCAAGGGCAGGAGAAAGGCCAATAGGCAGATTACCGCCAAAGCGGCCCAAAGGGTCCTCGATTTATTCATCCGGGTCATGTTGGATCTTTCCTTCCTTTAAGAGATTGAGAAGCAGGCTCTGCATCTCTCCCTCTTCAATTTCCCCGCCGGGCAGTTCCAATATGCACAATGGGGGAAACAATACGCACCACCAATTTTGCCCAGCCCCTTCCCCCAGCACCACCCGCAGGGCGGGATAGGCGCCGGCGGGATATCGCTTGCCCAGGTAAGTACGGTCGGGGAAGGCATAGGTCCCCAGGGAAAGCCGTGCGCCGTAGTCCATGCCGCTTTCCTGCAAGCTGGCCTCCACCGTGGAAAGCAGGCCCGCCCCATCCGCCAGGATATCCGCCCGCAGGGCGTCCTGGGAACGGGTGTCCAGCCCTTGGGCCTCATAGGCCAAGATCGCGTCCCGGACCCGGAGCTTGGCCGCCTGGTCCTGGGGGCTGTCGCTGTTGGCGATCACATGGAGCCGCAGGGTAGCTTCGGGCTGCACCGGAGACAGGCACCAGGCGCCCCACACCAAAGCCAGGGAAGCCAACAACAAACAACATTTTCGTAGGGACATATTTTTACCTCGTTTTCCATAAGAATCAATGAACCTTGTAATAAAAGCATTCTTGCCCAAAGCCGGGATTATGATACAATAAATCCATGACACATGCATTGTTTGACCGGCAGTCTGCCGGCGTTCCTTCCCTGTCCCTGCTGGCCCCGGCCAAGGTGAACCTGACCCTAGACGTATTGGGCCGGCGGCCGGACGGCTACCATGCGTTGGCCAGCATTATGGCCAGCGTAAACCTATTCGACCAGGTGATCCTGCAAACGGCCCCGCCGGGGGTGCTGGAAGTCACCTGGGAAGGCCAGGCCCTGCCCCAGGACAACACCGCCCGCCGGGCAGCGGAGGCTTTTTTTGCCCAGCGGCCCGGGGGCGCCCGGGTCCACCTGATAAAAGCCATCCCCCAACAGGCCGGCTTGGGAGGCGGCAGCGCGGATGCAGCGGCGGTATTGCGGGGGCTAAGCCGGCTTTACGGCGGGATCGATGGACCGGCCCTTTTTGCCATGGCCCGCGCCGTAGGCGCAGACGTGCCCTTTTGCCTCCAAGGGGGCTGCGCCCTGGCGGAGGGCATCGGCCACAAGCTAACCCCTTTGCCCTGCCCTCAACTCCATCTGCTGCTGCTTATGGGCGAGACGGGGGTCTCCACCGCCGCCCTGTTCCGCAGCCTGCGCCTGCCCCTGCCCCATCCGGACACCCAGGGCGCTTTAGCCGCCCTGCAAGGGCCGCCCCAGGCCCTGGCCCCCTTTTTGCGCAACGCCCTGGAAGCCCCGGCTACTGCCCTGGCGCCGGAGATCGGGCTGCTCAAAGACGCGCTTCTGGCCCAGGGGGCTTTGGCCGCCTTTATGACGGGCAGCGGCGCCTGTGTGGCGGGCCTGTTCCCCACCCTGGAAGCGGGGCGGCAGGCCTATGGGCATTTTACAGGTCTCCCCTTTCGCGCCCTTTGCTCAACCGGGGATTTTGCGGTATAATATGGGTAACAACCTATGGTTTTTCCGCCTCGGGCCCTGGCCCGGCGGTTGTTCCTTTTATGCTTAACGGAGGTGATCCCATGACCCAATCCACACCCCACATCACCGACCACCAAGTCATCCACCTTATCGGCATCGGCGGTTGTTCCATGAACGGGCTGGCCCAGGTGCTGGCCGCCCGAGGCTATACCGTCCGGGGCAGCGACAGCACCACCTCCCCCTTTACCGAGCGGTTGGCCCAGCTGGGCATCCCAGTCACCATCGGCCAGGCGGCTGAAAACGTGGAAGGCGCCGACCTGGTCATCTACAGCGCCGCCATCAAAGCAGACAATCCCGAACGGGTCCGGGCAAGAGAGCTGGGCATCCCTGAGCTGGAACGCAGCCAAGCCCTGGGGCAGCTTTCCCAGGGCTATAAAACCGTGGTGGGGGTGGCTGGTTGCCATGGAAAAACCACCATTACTTCCATGCTGGCCATGATCAGCCAGCAGGGCGGCTTGGATGCTACCGTTCATATCGGCGGGTTTACCGAATTCCTCCAAGGAGGGACCCGCATCGGCTCCCAGGACCTATTCATTACAGAGGCCTGCGAGTACGTGGGCAGCTTCCTCACCTTGCATCCCACCATCGCCATTATCAACAACATCGACAACGACCACCTGGACTATTACAAAACCATCGAAAATATCCAGGCTGCCTTCCAGCAATTCATCGGCCTGCTGCCCCAGGACGGCTGGCTTTTCGCCTGTACCGACGATCCTCGGGTGCGGCAGCTTTTTGCCCCCTTCCCCGGCAATAAAATCAGCTACGGCATGGCCAGCGCCGATTACATGCCCGCAGATATCCGCTACGATCACGACGGCTGCCCCTCCTATGACCTGACCTTCCGGGGTAAAACCTTAGGCCGCATCCAGCTCCACGTCCAAGGCACCCATCAGATCATCGATTCCATGGCCGCCGCAGCGGTAGCCCTGCACCTGGGCGCCGCATTCCAGGACATTGCCGCCGCCCTGGCCAAATTCCAAAATACCCGCCGCCGGTTTGAATACTACGGGGAGCGGGGGGGCGTGCGGGTGTATCACGACTATGCCCACCATCCTGCGGAGATCCGGGCCACCCTGGAGGGCGCTTGCCGCATGACCCACAAGAAGCTCTGGTGCGTGTTCCAGTGCAACAGCTATACCCGGGCCAAAACCCTGTTTACCGGAACCGTCACCTGCTTCAACCAGGCGGACGAGGTGCTGGTGCCGGATATCTATCCCGGCCGGGAAGTGGACGACGGCACCGTCCATGCAAAAGACATGGTGGCTGCCATCAATGCCTCCGGCGGCAACGCCACCTACCTGGGCACCTTTGAATCCATCCGGGCCTACCTGGTCGCCCACGCCAACCCGGGCGACCTGGTGATCACCCTGGGCAGCGGCGACGTTTACAAGCAGACCAAAAAGCTGCTCTGATCCCTGCCGCCTTTTTGCGGATCTATGCAGCAAGCCGCCCATTGGGCGGCTTGCTGTCTTTCCTTTCAGGAAGCTCCGGCCATCCGGGGGGGGGCGGAGCTTCCCCTGGGGATCAGCTGGGATCCGGCTGCTGGGGCTGATTCAGCCAGCTTCTGCGCTGGCTGGAGAGGCGGAACATGGCCTTAAGGCCCGCCTCGTTTTCCGCAGCCACCTGTTCCCGAAGCTGGGCCAGGGCGGCGGAGAACCGGTCGATCTGCTGGAGGAGGGCGTCCCGGTTGTGGAGGAACAGCTCGGACCAGAGGGTCTCGTCAATGCGGGCGATGCGGGTCAGGTCCCGGAAGGAATCCCCGGTAAACAGGGGGAGCCTGGGGTCGTCGTTGGCCAGCATCAGGCTCACGGCAATGGCGTGGGTGAGCTGGCTTACGTAGCCGATGATGGCATCGTGCTCCTTTGGGGAAAGCCGCACCACCCGGGCAAAGCCCAGCTCCCAGGCCAGGGCCTCGATGCGGGCGATGGCGGCGGGGGTATTGGCGGGGGTGGGGGTGATGATAAAGTTGGCGGGGGCGAAGATGGCGCAATCGGCGTTTTGCACCCCCAGCCGTTCCCGGCCGGCCATGGGGTGGGCGGGCACAAACTCCACATCCTGGCGCAGGAGGGCCTGGGCCTCCGCCACGATGCCCCCTTTGACCCCGCACACGTCGGTCAGAAGGCAGCCTGGGGAAAGCAGGTTCTGGTTTTCCGAAAGCCAGGGTAGGATGCTATGGGGGTAGAGGCAAAGCACCACCAGGCCGGCCGCCTGCAGCAGGGGGGCGTAATCCGCTGTGGCGCCTTTTTGGATGAGGCCCCGGTCCAGCCCATAGGCGATGGCCGCCGGGTCCCGGTCGATGGCGGTGACCGTGTGGCCCTTGCGGGACAGGGCCATGGCATAGCTGCCCCCCAGCAATCCCAGGCCCACAATGCAAACGTTGGATTTATCCATGGCAAAGCTCCACCCTGGCCCCCAAATGGGCCAGGTCCTTCCAGAAGTCGGGATAGCTTTTCTCCACCGCCTCCGCCCCCTGGATCTCCACGGGGATGCGGGCGCCCAGGGCGGCCACGGCCAGGGCCATGGCGATCCGGTGGTCCCCGTGGCTGGATAGGGCGGGGCCGGGGCGCAGCCTGCTTTGGCGGATGCGGATCTCATCCCCGGCCAGGCTGGCCTGGCCTCCCAGCTTGCTGAGCTCCTGGGCCATGGCCGTCCCCCGGTCGCTTTCCTTAAGGCGGAGCCGGCCGGCGTTTAGCAGACGGCTTTCCCCTTGGCAAAACAGTCCCAGGGTCATCAGGATGGGCCCCAGGTCCGGGCAATCCCCTAGGTCTGCCACAAAGGGGGCCAAGGGCCTAGGGGGCTGGCCGGGCACGTGGCCGCAGCGGGCCAGGATCTCCCCCATGACCCGATCCCCCTGGATGGAGCGGGGAGAGAGGCCGGCGACCGACACATCCCCCAGAATGGCGTCCAGGGTCAGGAAAAAGGCCGCCTGGGAATCGTCCCCCTCCACCAGGAAGGGGGCGGCGGGGGCGGTAAACCGCTGGTTCCCCGGGACGTGCAGGGTCAGCCCGTCCAGGAAGGCAGCCTGTACTCCAAAGGCGTCCATAACCTGAAGGGTCATGTTTACATAGCCCCGGCTTTCAAAGGGGGGCTGGATGCGAATATGGCTATCCCCGGGCAATAGGGGCAGGGCGAAGAGCAGGCCGGAAATGAACTGGCTGCTCACATCCCCGGGCAGCCCATAGTCCCCGGGGGCCAAGGGGCCCTGAAAGGACACCCCGGTTTCGTCCTGGGCAAAGGGCAGGCCCTGGCCGTGGAAGATGGCCCCATAGGGGCCTAAGGGCCGCTGGGGCAGGCGGCCGCGGCCGGTGAGCCGGGCCGGGGCCGAAGCCAGGGCAAAGGCGGGGATGAGAAAGCGCAGGGTGCTGCCGCTTTCCCCGCAGTCCACCGGCCCCTGGGGGGCCTTGGGCCGGCCGGCCACCCCCTGCACCCGGGCCAAGGAGCCCTGGCGGGCAATGGACGCCCCCAGGGCGGTCAAGGCCCGGCAGGTGGCTTCCATATCCTGGGAGGGCAAGATCCCTTGGATCTGGGTGGTCCCGGCGGCGAGGCCGGCGCAGAGCAAGGCCCGGTGGGCCATGCTTTTGGAGGGGGGGACGGTGACGCAGCCCTGGAGGCGGCTGGGCTGGATGCGGGCCAGCATCTTACAGGTCCCGGCCGATCACCTGGGCGATGGTGCGGCCTTTTTGGATGATGGAGGCGAAACGCTCCGGCCGCACGCTCTGAGCCCCGTCGCTCCAGGCGGCCTCGGGGTGGGCGTGTACCTCGATGATAAGCCCGTCCGCCCCGGCGGCGATGGCCGCCAAGCTCATGCTTTCCACATACCGCCAGTCCCCGGTGGCATGGCTGGGATCGATGATGATGGGCAGATGGCTCTTGCGCTTGATGATGGGGATCACGGAAAGATCCAGGGTATTGCGGGTATACTTTTCAAAGGTGCGGATGCCCCGTTCGCAGAAGATCACGTTGGGGTTGCCGGCGGCCATGATGTATTCCGCGCTCATGATCCACTCCTCGATGGTATTGGCCAGGCCCCGCTTGAGCAGGATGGGCTTGGACATTTTGCCCACCGCCTTAAGGAGCTGGAAGTTTTGCATATTCCGCGCGCCGATCTGGACCAGATCCACATATTCCTCAAATTCGTCGATCTTGTCCTCGCTCATCAGTTCGCTGACAATGGGTAAGCCGGTGACCTTGCGGGCTTCCACCAGGTCCAGGATGCCCTCGGTACCCAGGCCCTGGAAGGCGTAAGGGGAAGTACGGGGCTTATAGGCGCCCCCCCGGAGCATATGGCCGCCGGCGGCCTTGACGCTTTTGGCCACCTCCACGATCTGCTCCTTGCCCTCCACGGAGCAGGGGCCGCCGATGACCGCCAGTTTTTCCTTGCCCCCCACCGGGATGCCCCGGACCGAGATGACGGAATCCTCGTGGTGGAACAGGCGGTTGGCCAGCTTATAGGGCTCGGAAACCCGCTGTACGTTGTCCACATAGGGGTTGGCCCGGATGCGCTTTTCATCCAGGCGGGTGGTATCCCCCACCAGGCCGATGACCGTATAGTCCGTACCGGTGATGACGCTGACCCGGATGCCCTGGCCTTCAAAGCTTCCCACCAGTTTTTCCAATTCTTCTTTGGGGGTTCCCAGTTTGGTGCTGATAATCATATGTTTGAATCCTTTCGGTAAGCCGAGGGCCGGGCCAGCCGGAGAAATTCCGCCGTAGCCTGCCTGGCTGCTTCTTCCAATGTAGTATGGTTTTGAATGACCCCCGCCGCCGCCTGGCGATAGCGGGGCTGGCGGGCCTGGTAAAGGGCCTCCACCGCCTCCCGGCTGCCGGAAAGGGGCCGGCCCGCCCCCAGGGCCAATTGGTCCAGGGGCCGCTCCACCAGTAGGATGACCCCGTTCTGGGCCAGGGCCTGCAAATTTTCCCTGCGCAGCACGCAGCCGCCTCCGGTGGCGATCACCTGCCCGGTCTCCCGGGCCAATTTTAGCACCGCCTGGGTCTCCCGGCGGCGGAAGCCTTCTTCCCCTTCCTGCTGGAAGATGCGGGAAACGGCCATGCCCGCCGCCGCCTCCACCGCCGCGTCCACGTCCAGGAAGGGGCGGCCCAGGGCCTTGGCGCATAGCCGGCCCAGGCTGGTCTTGCCGCTGCCTGGCATGCCGATGAGCACCAGGTTTGCCTGTTTTGCCCATATTTCCCGGGAAATGGCCGTTAGGGCGCCGTCCTCCAGGGGCCGGTTTAAAAACAGCTCCGCCGCATACTTAGCCTGGGCCACCAGCATGGCTAAGCCGCCGGCAGCGGCCAGGCCCAGGGCCCGGGCCTGCTGCACCAGGCAGGTATGCAGGGGATTGTACACCACGTCCAACACGGCTGTTAGGCAAGGGAAGGCCCCCGGGTCTATGGGGCAGGCCTGGTTGTTGGGGTACATGCCCAGGGGGGTGGTGTTCACCAGCAGTTCCACATCCTGTTGCGCCAGGGCCTGTTCATAGGAGAGCTGTCCCGGGCCGGGGCCCCGGCTGGCGATCTGGATGCGCCGGGCGCCCTGGGCCCGGGCCGCGGCGGATACGGTATGGCTGGTGCCGCCGCTGCCCAGGATCAGCAGGTTTTTCCCTGCAAAGTCCACCCCCGCCGCCCGGGCCAGGTACAAGAACCCCAGGTAATCCGTATTATAGCCTAGGAGCCGGCCCCCCCGGTTCACGATGGTATTCACCGCGCCGATGGCCTTTGCCATGGGGTCCACCTGATCCAGGTAGGGGATCACCGCGGCCTTGTAGGGGATGGTCACGTTGACGCCTAAAAAATCCCGCCTTTGTAGAAACCCGGGCAGGGCTTCCGGCTCCAGGGGGCAAAGCTGGTAGGCATAGCCCCCCAGGGCCTCGTGGATGGGCTTGGAAAAGCTATGGCCCAGGGGGTTGCCGATCAATCCGTATTCCATGGCGCCTCCTTGGGCCAGCCGGCCCCTTGCTGCCAGGCCAGGCCCAGGGCCTGGTTCAACAGGTCCCCCAGGCACAGGGCGGTGAGGCAGTCCTGGACCGCCGCCGCCCGATGGGCGATGCAGGGATCGTGCCGGCCCTGGATCTGAAGGGTGGCGTTTTCCCCGGCGGCCAGGTCCACCGTGGCCTGGGGCTGGTAAATGCTGGGGGTGGGTTTCACCGCCGTGGAAAACAGCAGGGGCATTCCGTTGGTAATGCCGCCGTTGACGCCGCCGTTGTGGTTGGTGGCGGTGACCACCTTGCCGGCCTCCATGCGGAAGGGGTCGTTGGCCTGGCTGCCCTGCATGGCGGCCAGGCGGAAGCCGCTGCCGAATTCCAGCCCCTTTACCCCGGGGATGGAAAACAGCAGGGCCGCCAGCTGGCTTTCCACGCTGGCGAAGAAGGGTTCCCCCAGGCCGGGGGGCAGGCCGGTGACGGCGGTCTCCAGGATGCCCCCCACGCTGTCCCCCGCCTGGCGGGCCCGGAGGATCTCCCCCTCCATGGCTTCCCCCGCCTGGGGGGACAGGGTGGGAAAGGCGCGGGCGGAAAGGGCCGTGAGCTGGCTTTCGCAGGGGGCCTGGCCCAGGGCAAAGGCCGTGGGGTCCACAGCCGTGCCCACCTGTTTGAGCCGGGTGCCCACCCGCACCCCTTTCCCTTCCAGGAGCTTAAGCAGGATGCTGCCCGCCGCCACGATGGGGGCGGTGAGCCGGCCGCTGAAATGGCCGCCGCCCCGGGGGTCGTTATAGCTTTGGTATTTGACCCGGCCCGTATAGTCCCCATGGCCGGGCCGGGGGGTGTCCCAAAGGCTCCCATAGTCCTTGCTGTGGATATCCTGGTTGGGGATCAGCAGGCACAGGGCCGTGCCGGTGGTGCGGCCCTGGTATGCCCCGCTCAGGATCTGGGGCAGATCCGCCTCCCGCCGGCCGGTGGAAAGGGCGGCTGCGCCCTTGCGCCGTTGCAGCTGCCGGGCCATGAAATCCAGGTCGATCTCCAGCCCCGGGGCCAGCCCCTGAACCACGCAGCCCACGGCGGGGCCGTGGCTTTCCCCAAACAGGGTCAACGTCAGGCTTTGGCCCATGGTATCCCGGTTCATCCGATCCCCTCCCCGATGATGGCGGGCAGGGCCGAAAGGGGCGTCCGATCCAGCCGGTATTGGCCTAGGGCCGGCACCCGCACCAGGGTCACATAGCCGCTGTCCGCCTTTTTGTCATGGCAAAGCCGCCGGAAGATGGCCGCCCCGTCATACCGGATGGTGAGGGGCAGGCCCAGCCGTTCCAATACGGCGATGGTCCGTTGCTTCAATTGGGGGTCCTGGATCATGGGCAGCATACCCAGGCCCACACATTCCCCGTGGTATAGGCCGCCCAGGCCCTCCTCGCTCTCGATGGCGTGGCCGATGGTATGGCCCAGGTTCAGGGCCGCCCGGGGGCCCGCCTCCCGCTCGTCCTGCTCCACCAGAGCCTTTTTCACCAGCAGGCTCCTGCACAGGATCTCCTCCAAATGGGCCTGTAAGTCCCCCTGTTCCAGCAGGGCAAAGAGCTGGGGGTCCCCAATCAGCCCCGCCTTGAGGGCCTCCGCCAGGCCGGCGGCAAAGTGCCGGGGCGGCAGGGTATGGAGGGTATCCGGGTCCACCAGCACCAGCCTGGGCTGGTGGAACACCCCCACCTGGTTTTTGCTGCCCCCCAGGTTCACGGCGGTCTTGCCCCCGATGGAGGAATCCACCTGGGACAGGGTGGTGGTGGGGCAGTTGATAAAATCGACGCCCCGCATATAGCACCCGGCGGCGAACCCCGCCAGGTCCCCGATCACCCCGCCGCCCAGGGCCAATACCCCGTCCTTGCGGGAAAAGCCCAGTTCCAGCATCCGGGTAAGTAGGGCCTCAAAGGCGGCCAGGCTTTTGCTCCCCTCCCCCTGGGGCAGGGTGATCAGATGGCCTTGGGGGCACTGGGCCAGGGCCGCCTCCACCAGGGGCTTGGGCACCCCGGTATCCGTGACCACCAGAATGTTCCGCTGTAGGTTTGCAAGGCTGCCCAGCCTGTTTAAGCAGCCCCGCTCCACCAGGATGGGATAGCTGCGGCTGCCCAGCTCCATATCAATGCGCATGTCCGTCCTCCCGTTCATACCGGCCCAACAGCCGCAGGCTGCTGCATTGGGCCTTCAGGGCTTCCAGCAGGGCCGGGCACGGCGCGCCCACCAATTCCGTGTAAAAATAGTATTCCCAGGCCGTATGGGGCAAGGGCCGGCTTTTGATGCTTTCCATGTTATAGCCCTGCTTGCCGATGGTCTCCACCACCCGAGCCAGGGACCTGGCCACATGGGGAATGGTAAAGAGCAGGGAAAACCGGTTGCCCATTTGGGGCGGCTCCTTGCCGATGACCATGAAGCGGGTGGTATTGTCCCGTTCCCGGCTGATGTCCGGGCAGAGCACCTGTAGGCCGTAAAGGGCCGCAGTCTCCCGGGAGGCGATGGCCCCCAGGGTAAGGTCCCCGGTCCCCGCCACCTCCTGGGCGGCGATGGCGGTATTGGCCCGGGGCTCCCCCTCCAGGCCCAGCCGGAGCAGGAATTCCCGGCATTGGCCCAGGGCCTGGGGATGGGACAGCACCCGGCGTATATCCCCCAGGGCGGCCCCGGGCAGGCCCAGCAGGTTCTGGGTCACCGGCAGGTCGTACATCCGCTGCACATAGCAGCCCGGGTTGGCCATACAAAGGTCCAATGTCTCGGCCACGTCCCCGGCCTGGCTGTTTTCAAAGGGCAGCACCCCATGGGCCGCCTGGCCCGCTTGCACCGCCGCGAACACCCCCTCGAAGGTGGGGCAGGCCAAAGCCCGGGCATGGGGGAAAAGCCGGGATAGGGCGATGTGGGAAAAAGCCCCCGGCACCCCCTGATAGGCAACGGTATCCCGGCCCAACAGCCCCGCCTGATATTGCCGGGACAAGGCCATATTATATTGTAGGAAATCCCGGTAATAGGCCCGGAGGGGATGCCCTGGGGGCAACCGGTCCAGGTTGCGTTCCAGCACCTGGGCTTCCCGGGCCCCATCCAGGATGGGCAAGCCCTGTTCCGCCTTATAGGCGGCCACCTGGGCCACCGCCTCCATGCGGGCCTGGAACAGGCGGGCCATTTCCCCATCGATCCGGTCGATGGCCTGCCGGGCTTTTTCCAACGCGTCTTTTTCCATGGCGAACGTTCTCCCTTTCCCTAGAAGGACAGCTTTTCCAGCCGGTCAAAGGCCTCCCCCAGCTGATCCAGCCCCAGGGTGCAGGCGATGCGCATATAGCCCTCCCCCGCCTGGCCGAACACGGAGCCCGGCAGCATGAGCACATGGGCTTCGTCTAAAAATACCTGGC
Organism: uncultured Eubacteriales bacterium; assembly: GCA_900543475.1. Taxonomy (GTDB): domain Bacteria; phylum Bacillota; class Clostridia; order Christensenellales; family CAG-138; genus Pelethousia; species Pelethousia gallinarum. Next base: position 3,107 of record UQRU01000045.1, on the reverse strand, counting down.
AGGCTTCCATGCTGCTCAATCCCGTGGGCCCGATGCCGGGGAACACATAAAAGCTCCCTTGGGCCGGGCAATCGGTCATAAAGGGCAGCTGCCGGATCCGGTCCCGGGCATAATATACCCGCTCCCGGAACACCGGCCCCACCAGCGGCCGCAGTTCCGCCCGATGGCGTAGGGCGTAAAGGGCCGCTCGCTGGCCGGGAGAGGGGGCGCAATAGATGATATTTTCCCCCACGTAGCGCACCCCTTCCGCCACCTCCGGGGGCGCGGCCACCCAGCCGATGCGCATGCCGGTCATCACGAAGTTCTTGCTGCAGGAGCCCAAGGTCACCGTGCGTTCCTGCATCCCCGGCAGGGTCATGATGGGGAGGAATTCCGAGGTGAAGCACAGGTCCGTATAGATGTCGTCCGCAATCACCAATAGGTCCGCCGCCTTGGCCAGCGCCGCCAGCCCTTCCAGGGTCTCCCGGGTGTAGCAGGCGCCGGTGGGGTTGTTGGGGGTGTTGACGATCATGGCCTTGGTTTTGGGGGTCACATAGGCCGCCGCCCGCTGGGCGTTAGGCTGGAACCCCTCCTCCGCCAGACAGGGCACCAGCACCGGTACCCCGCCCGCCGCCTGGGTCTGGGAGGCGTAGGGCGAAAAATACGGGGAAAAGATCAATACCTCATCCCCCGGGTCCAGCACCGCCTGCATCACCTGATACATGCCTGAACAGGCCGCCGGGGTGATGGTGATCCATTCCGGTCCCAACGCCAGGCCGTGCTCCTCTTTGTAAAAATCGCAAACCGCCTGGATCAGCTCCGGATCCCCCTTGGAGGGGGTATACTTGGTGTGCCCTTTGCAACTATCCTGGTACATGGCGTCCAAAATGGCCTGGGGGGTGGGTATATCCGGATCCCCGATGGACAGGTTGATCACGTCTGGATACTTTTTTGCGTTGGCAAACAATGCCATCATGGTGTTGGGGCCGATGGCCGCCTGTCGTTTGGAAATCCATTGCCGCATGGCAAACCCTCCGTTCTTTTCATTAAATTTCATCATAGTATACCACATTTTTCTTGGATTGGCAGGTACCTTTTCCTGCAAATCTCAGGTATTTGCATCATTTCTTGCACGGAAAAAAATTGCACCCCTATTTATACGATTTTTAGCCCTACTTTTTTTAATAGCCCCAGGCCATGGATGTTCCCAGGGATATTGTTTGTTTCCAGCGGCCCTCCCGGCTGCTAAATAAAAATACAGACGCCCCTAGTCCCCCTGAAAAAGACGTCAAGAAAATTCCAGTTTAGAGATAAAGGCAATATGCAGGCAGGGTTTTTGCCTGAAAATGAATTTGTAATCTACAAAAGGCCGTGCTACCATGATGAGGCAAACGGGATACGGACATCCTGTGCGCAAAAACGTTTTGGAGGAACAAGATACAAATGAAACGGTCCTTACACATGAGCCTGGCTGCGGTCTTGCTGGCCATGCTGCTGCTTTCCGCTTGCGCCGCCCAAGCGCCTGCTGCTGACGCTTCCGCCGAAGCGCCGGCGGAAACCGGAACCCAGTACATCACCAAGGAAGCCCTGAAAGCCGCCATGGACGCGGGCGAGGCAGGGTACGTCCTGCTGGATGTGCGCAAGGCTGCGGACTACGCCGCTTCTCACATCCAGGGCGCCTATAGCGCGGATGTGGACGCCACCATCAGCAATTCCGACGACGAGACCTCCCTGGCCAACCTGAAGGCGGCGGTCGCCGCCGCCACCGGCGCCGAGACTGGCAACGGGGATGAAAAATTCGTGCTGATCTGCTACTCCGGCAAGAAATATGCCGAGGCTGCCACCAATCTGCTCCAACAGATGGGGGTACCCGCTGCGAACCTATACACCCTGGAGGGTGGCCAGAATGGTTGGGCGGAAGCCGGCGACGAGTATGTAGCCCTGCTGGAGAGCGGTGAAGGCGCCGCGGCCCCTGAGGCGGAAGCAGAAGCCCCTGCCGCTGCCGTTACCCCGGCGGTGGACGCCAGCGAAAAGCTCATCACCCCGGACGAGGTGGAAGCCCTGATCGCCCAAGGCGCCAAGGCCTTTGACCTGCGGGATGTAGAAGATTACGAAGCGGGCCATATCCCTGGGGCCATGAACATCAACAACAAGCAATTTGAGAATCCCGACAACCCGGTTGACGGTGAGATCGCCACGGCGGAACAATTCGAGGCCCTGATGAGCAGCTACGGCATCACCCCCGAAGATGTGATCATCACCTATGCCAGCGCCTCCAAGCCTCAGATGGCCCCCCGGCTCATCTGGACCCTGGAAGCCTTCGGCCACACCACCACCTACCTGCTGGACGGCCAGTATGAAGCCTGGGCCGCCGCCGGCAAGGCCACCGAAACCGGCGCCAGCCCCGCAGTAGAAGCCTCCGAATACAAGGTGATCTCCACGGAAAACGACATCAACGTGGACAAGGACTATGTGATCAACCTGCCGGAAGGGGCCGTGCTGCTGGATTGCCGTCCCGTTGCGGATTATTCCGGCGAGGCCGTGGCCGATGGCAATGCCCGTGGCGGTCACATCCCCGGCGCAGTGGACGTATACTACATGGACGCCGTGGACGAGAACGGCTTCTTCCGCAGCGTGGAAGAGCTGACCCAGCTCTATGCCTCCGTGGGCGTGACCCCGGACAAGGAGATCGTCACCTACTGCCAGCGGGGCCATCGGGCTTCCCACACCTGGTTTGCCCTCACCTACATCCTGGGCTTTGAGAACGTGAAGGTGTACGACGGCTCCATGATGGAGTGGAGCAACCTGGAGGACCAGCCCATTGAGACCGAGGTCGCAGAAGGCAGCGTAGGCACCCTGGGCGACGCCGCCGCCACCGCCGCCGCTGGCGATACCTGCGAATAACCGCATACCATCTGGGTTTTCCCTTCGCCCCAACGGGTTCCCGTTGGGGCGTTTTCGCAACCTCCCTCCTGGGATGGGGACGGCCGTTGGCGGCGGCCTGGCCGGGCGGCCTGCATGCCCGGGGCGGCCCCCGGGGGGGGCGGCGGCGTTTGGCGGCCGGGGGGACGGCCCATCGGGCCGCCCCCCCGGCCAGCCAAACAAAAGAGCGGGGACCGGGGCCTTTG
>UQRU01000044.1 GCA_900543475.1 uncultured Eubacteriales bacterium | reverse complement strand
ACGAGACGCGCGGGCTAGTAACATAGGGCTTTGCCCGCATAAGAAATACCCCCGGCTTTGCCGGGGGATCATTATTTGCTTGCCCAAAGCCTCCGGCCGCCTCGCATGAAGGGCGGAAAAGCGACATAGGATACACCAAGGAAGGGGGCGGCTTATGGGAAAGCGGGAGCGAATTTTGGGCGGGCTGGGTGCGCTGCTGGTGCTGGCCTATCTGGTCATCATGCCGGGCTATCTTTTGCAGCAGCCCAGGGATTGGACCTTAAAAAAACAGCAGGAAAACCAGGAGACCTTTGCAGGCATCATCACCCTGTGGCATATCGTAGATTTCAAGCCCTATGCCGGCAGCCTGGGCACCTGGTTATCCGACCGGGCGGCTACGTTTGAGAAACGACATTTTGGGGTGTTTATGAACGTGACCGCCATGACGGTGGAGGAATGCGCAGCCCGGATGGAGCGGGGGGAACGGGCGGATGTATATTCCTTTCCCATGGGGTGGGGATATATGGAACGGTTTGCGCCGCTGCCGGAACTGGAGACAGGGGTAAAGCCTGCCTTGGCAGGCACCGGCAGCCAAGACGGGACGGCGTACGGGGTCCCCTATGCCATGAGCGGCTATTTTTTGCTGATCAATAGCCGGCTGGAACAAGAAAAGGGCGTGACCCTTTCGGAGGGGGATTGGCAGGCAGGCTTGCAGGAAGCGGCGGATACCTTGACCTTCACCTATGGGAAGCGGGAAACCCAACAATACGGTCTGTCAGGGGAACCGATTTTGGCGGCGTTGCTGGGCTATACGGGGGAATTGGCGGCTTATAGCAGCTTTTCCAGCGAAGCCGCCGCCATGGCCCTGACGGATGCCCGGGCAGCAGGGGATCTGGAGCGGCAGCAAAGCGAAGGCAAGGGGTTTACGTTTCAGGCGCTGCCTTTAGAAGGGTATACGGATCTGGTGCAATACTTGGGGATCGCCCAGGATACGGCGGAGGAAAAGCGCCCGTACATCCAGGATTATCTTAACATCGTCCTGTCGGAGGAGAGCCAGGAAAAGCTACTGGATCTTGGGCTGCTGCCGGCCATAGAGCTTACGGTGGAGCCGGGGCGGTTATCCGGGGCCCCGGAGCAGCTGGAAGCAGCGTTGCAAACGGCAAAGGTACCCAACGCGTTTTTGTATCAACGATACCAGGATGCGCTGGCTAGCCTGGCCCAGCGGGCCCTGGCGGGGGACGCCCAGGCGCGGGAGGAATTGTGGGAACGGATGAAAGAACTTGTGGACGGGGCGCAAATACAGTAAAATGATAATGGAACTACCTACACAGCGCGGCAGGAATGGCGATGCCATCCGGCCCGGCACGCCCTTGGCATAGTTAGCTGCGAAAACGGAATGAAAGCCGGCGGGCGGCTGCGAAAGGGGCGTACTGGCTGATGCAGATATTGCAATTACCAATATAAGGACGGAATCCACTATGCGCAAAGAAACCCGCGCCCTGGCCGCTATGCTGGCGCCCATGGGGGCAGAGGAATCGATACCCTTGGCGCCGCATACCTCCTTTCGGATCGGGGGGCCTGCGGACTTGCTGTTTGCCCCAAAAAGCCGGGAGGAACTGTGCTTTGCCTTGGAGCAAGCCAAAGCCCTTGACGTCCCCGTGACCCTGATGGGCAATGGGACCAACCTGCTGGTGCGGGACGGGGGTGTGGAGGGGCTGGTACTTAAGCTAGGCCCTGGGTTTTCCACTATACAAGCCTTAGGGGACGGCCGCATACATGCCTTGGGAGGCGCCTTGCTCAGCAGCCTGGCCAATTATGCGGCGGCCCAGGGGTTGATGGGCCTGGAATGGGCGGCGGGCATCCCCGGCACCGTAGGAGGGGCCTTGGCCATGAATGCGGGGGCGTATGGGGGAGAGATCAAGGACGTATTGACCAGCATTGAATATTTGGATAGAGAGACGGGGGAGCTGATCGAGCGGCCCCCAGCGGAAGGGGAGCTGGGATACCGGGAAAGCGCCTTTTCCTGGCCACGGCGGGTGGCCCTGGGCGCCACGGTTTCCCTGGCCCCGGATGACGGCCATATGCAGGAGCGGATGCAGGACTATAGCCAGCGCCGCCGGGAAAAGCAGCCCCTGCAATATCCCAGCGGGGGCAGCACCTTCAAGCGGCCCAAAGGGCATTTTGCCGGGGCGCTGATCGAAGGAGCAGGCTTGAAGGGGACGACCATCGGCGGGGCCCAGGTGAGCCAGATCCACGCCGGGTTCATCATCAACCGGGGCGGGGCCACCTGCCGGGACGTGCTGGACCTGATCGCGCTGGTACAGCGGCGGGTATGGGAGCATAGCGGGGTCAAGCTGGAGCCGGAGATCCGGGTGATCGGGAGAGACGAGCCATGATGCGGGTATTGGTGGTAACAGGCATGAGCGGGGCGGGCAAGTCCCAGGCCCTCAAGCGCCTGGAGGATATGGGATACTTTTGCGTGGACAACCTGCCCTGCGAGATGCTAGGGGGCTTTGCCCTGCTGTGTAAGCGGGCCAATCCCCCGGTGGAACAGGTGGCGGTGGTCATCGACAGCCGGGAGAGCATCTTTGGCAACGATGTGGTGGCGGCCTTGGACAAGCTGGCTGCCCTGGAGGTATCCTACCAGATCATCTTCCTGGAATGCCGGGACGAGGTGCTGGAACGCCGCTATAATGAGACCCGCCGACCCCATCCCTTGGGGGGAGATATCCGCAAGGCCATTCAGGCGGAACGGGAGCTGCTCAGCACCCTGCGGGACCGGGCGGACCATATTATCGACACCTCTCAGCTCAGGCCCCTGGAGCTGCGGCAGGCCCTGGAACAGGCCCTTTCCCAAAAGGATACGGGCTTTGCCCTGGAGATCGTCAGCTTCGGCTATAAGCGGGGGGTGCCCTTTGAGGCGGATGTGGTGTTGGATATGCGCTTTTCCCCCAACCCGTTTTACGAGCCGGAGCTGCGGACCCTTTCCGGCAGGGACGCGGCGGTGCAAGCCTTTGTGCTGGCGGATGAGAACGTCACCGCCCTTCTGGATCAGGTGGAGCATACCTTAGAACGGCTGATCCCCCGGTTCATAGAACAGGATAAACGCAGGCTGATGGTTGCCTTTGGCTGCACAGGGGGCCGGCATCGGTCCGTGTGCTGCGCGGAGGCCCTGTATCACCGGATGAAGGACCGGTACCAGGTGAGCCTGGCCCACCGGGATATTGCAACCGAGGCGGCATCCATACGGGAAAGGGGCGAATAGGATTGTCCTTTGCATCGGAAACAAAAGGCGAGCTGGTGCGCCTTCGGGTGAAGCGGCCTTCGGAAAAGCGGGCGCTGCTGTGCGCCCTGACGGATAGCGCGGGGTCCATTACCCTGGGCCGGGGCGCGCTGGGGATCCAATATGTGACGGAACACGGCCAGGTGGGCGAGCTGATCGCCCGGCTGGCCGGGGAATTATACCAGGTGGAAGCGGATATCCGGGTGAGCCAGTCCCCCCGGCTGCACGCCCGCAGCACCTTGGTGCGCCTTAGCGGCGCCGGCTGCCGGACCCTGCTGCTGGACGCGGGGTGCTTAGGCCGGGAGGAGGGCTTGACCCTGGGCCATATCCCGGAGGGCCTGGTGGAACGGGATGAGGACCGGCGGTGTTATCTTAGAGGGGCGTTTTTGGGGGCGGGCTCCGTCAGCGACCCGAAAAAGGGCTACCACTTGGAGATCGTTTGCCGTCACGAACGGTTTGCCCAGGAGCTGTGCGGCCTGCTGGCGGACTATGGCCTGCCGGCCCGGTATGCCCAGCGGAAAAACGCCTATGTGGCCTATTTGAAAGAGGGAGAAATGGTGGCGGGGTTTTTGACCTTGACCGGCGCCATGAACAGTACCCTGGCCTTTGAGGAAGCCCGGGTCATGCGGCAGGTGGCGGGGAGCGTAAACCGCATCCACAATTTCGAGGACGCCAATATGAACAAAGCGGCCACTGCAGCGGCCGCCCAGCTGGTGGATATCGAATGCATCCAACGCGCCAAGGGGCTGCAAAGCCTGCCTCCCCGGCTTAGGGAAGCGGCGGAGCTGCGCTTGAACAACCCGGAGGCCACCCTTTCGGAGCTGGCCCAGATGGCGGAGGTATCCAAATCCGGCTTGAACCATCGCTTTGCCAAGTTGGCCGCCTTGGCGGAGGAATATCGTGGGAGCGGTCTCGGATATATCCAGGAAGAGGAGTAAAAATGGCCTTTACCCACTTACATGTACACACCCAATACAGCCTGCTAGACGGCGCCGCCCGAATTCCGGAGCTGGTGAAAAAAGCCAAAGCCCTGGGCATGGACGCTTTGGCCATCACGGATCATGGGGCTATGTACGGGGTGATCGATTTTTATAAGGAATGCCAAAAGCAGGGGATCAAACCCATTTTGGGCATGGAAGCCTATGTGGCGCCCCGCTCCCTCAAGGACCGGGAAGGCCAGCGGGAATATGCCCATTTGATCCTGCTGGCAAAAAATCAAACGGGATATCAGAACCTGATGCGGCTTTCCTCCATCGCCTTTGTGGAGGGGTTCTACTATAAGCCCAGGATCGATTATACGGTGCTGGAGCAATACCGGGAAGGGCTCATTTGCCTATCCGCCTGCCTGGCGGGGGACATCCCCCAGCTGTTGCTCCAGGGCCGGTACGAGGATGCAAAGGCGCTGGCGGCCCGGCTGCAAGGGATCTTCGGGCCGGATTTTTACATTGAGCTGCAAAACCACGGCCTGCCGGAGCAGCAACGGATCTTGCCCCAGCTGGCCCAATTGGCCCAGGAATTGTCCATTGAGACCGTGGCCACCAACGATGTGCATTACGTGAACCGGGAGGATGCGGAATCCCAGGATGTGCTCCTGTGCATCCAAACCAACCGGGTGGTCACCGATGAAAACCGGATGCGGATGGAGGCGGAGGAGTTTTATCTCAAGAGCCAGGAGGAGATGGCCCAGATGCTCCACGCCTATCCCGAGTCCCTGGCCAATACCGAAAAGATCGCAGAAAAATGCCATGTGGAGATCCAGTTTGGCCAACGGCATTTGCCTGGGTTCACCGCGCCGGACGGGATGGACAACAACGAGTATCTGCGCAAGCTGTGCCGGGAAGGCCTGGAGCGGAAAATGCCCGGCGCCTCCCAGGCGGTGCGGGAGCGGCTGGAGCACGAGGTGGATGTCATTATCCAGATGGGGTTTGTGGACTATTTCCTCATCGTATGGGATTTCGTGGATTTCGCCCACCGCAAGGGGATCTTCGTAGGCCCGGGCCGGGGCAGCGGCGCCGGCAGCCTGGCGGCCTACGCCATGGATATCACGGACATCGACCCCATCAAATACGACCTGATTTTCGAGCGGTTTTTGAATCCGGAGCGGGTGTCCATGCCGGATTTCGACATCGATTTTTGCATCGAGCGGCGGCAGGAGGTCATCGACTACGTGGTGCAAAAATACGGGGCGGACCATGTGGCCCAGATCATCACCTTTGGCTCCATGGCGGCTAAGGCAGCCATTCGGGATGTAGGCCGGGCGCTGGATATACCCTATGCGGACACGGACCGGATCGCCAAGCTGGTGCCCAATGTGCTGGGCATCACCCTGGATCAGGCGCTGGAACAATCCGGAGAGCTGCGAGCCTTATATGAAGCCGATCCCAAAGTACAGAAGCTGCTGGATCTTTCCCGGAAGCTGGAGGGGTTGCCCCGCCACGCTTCCACCCATGCGGCGGGGGTGGTGATCTGCGCCAGCCCCACCGTGGAGTATGTGCCCTTACAGCGCAACGAGGACGCCATCACCACCCAGTTCACCAAGGATACCATCGAAGAGCTGGGGCTGCTGAAAATGGACTTTTTGGGCCTGCGCACCCTGACGGTGATCCGGGACTGCCTGGATTTCGTGGAGGCGGACCAAGGGGTAAAGCCGGATCTATCCAAGCTGGATTACGGGGACCCAAAGGTATACGAAATGATTGCCGCAGCGGATACGGACGGGGTATTCCAGCTGGAATCCGCCGGTATGCGCCAATTCCTGACCCAGTTCAAGCCCAACTGCTTTGAGGACATCATCGCCGGCATCGCTCTGTTCCGGCCCGGCCCCATGGAGCAGATCCCCCGGTACATTCGCGGGAAAAACGACCCGAAAAGCGTATCCTACCCGGATGAGCGGCTGCGGCCCATCCTGGAAAAGACCTACGGATGCATGGTGTACCAGGAGCAGGTCATGCAGATCGTCCGGGACCTTGCCGGGTATTCCTGGGGGCGGAGCGACCTGGTGCGCCGGGCCATGGCCAAGAAGAAGCCGGAGGTCATGGAGAAGGAACGGGCCTATTTTGTAGACGGCATCGTGGAGGATGGCCAGGTGAAGGTGCCGGGGGCGGTGCGCAACGGGGTTTCCCGAAAGGTAGCCAACCGGATCTTCGATGAGATGATGGATTTTGCCTCCTACGCCTTCAACAAATCCCACGCCGCAGCCTATGCGGTGGTGGCCTACCGGACGGCCTGGCTGAAGGTATACTATCCGGTGGAATTCCTCACGGCGCTGATCAACAGCTTTTTGGGGACCAGCATCGAAAAAATGGCGGAATATGTTTATTATTGCAAGCAGAAGTCCATCGACGTGCTGCCGCCGGATATCAACAAGAGCAAAGCCAAGTTCACCGTGGAGGGGGGGAAGATCCGCTTCGGCCTGGCAGGCATCCGGAACGTGGGGGAGGCTTTTATCGACGAGATGGTAGCGGAGCGGGAGAAGAACGGCCCCTTTGTGGATTTTTACGATTTCATCCGCCGGAGCGATGGGAAAAAGCGCATGGTGGAGGGTTTGATCAAAGCGGGCTGCTTTGCCAGCATGGGCTATAAGCGTTCCCAGCTGTTGGGCGTATATGAGCAGATGCTGGAGGCGGCGTCCGGGGAGCGGAAGCAGCGGGCCATGGGCCAGATCTCCTTATTTGACCTGGCAGGGGGCGGCAAGGAGGACACAGGACTGGATATCCCGGTACCGGACATGCCGGAATACGAGGCCAGCATGTTGCTTTCCATGGAGCGGGAAACCATGGGGATCTACATCAGCGGGCATCCGTTGCTGGATTATGCGGAGGAGCTGAAAAAGCTGGGAACCACCGTGTCCGGCTTACTGGAAGCGGACGGCACGGGCCAATACAAAGAGGAACAGCGGCTCAAGCTGGGGGGCATCGTGACGGCCGTTCGCACCAAGCCTACCCGATCCGGCAAAGGGCTGATGGCCTATGTGACCCTGGAGGATCTGTCCGGCTCCATGGAGCTGACCCTGTTCCCCTCTGCCTTTGAAAAGTACGGGGCAAAGCTGGCTGTAGACAGCATTGTAGTGGTGAGCGGCCGGCTGAACATCCGGGAGGAGCAGAAGAACACCCTTTTGGTGGAGGATGTACGGGCCCTGGAAAAGGGGGCGGAGCGTAAGCTGTATCTGCGCATGTCCCTGGGGGAGCAAGGCCCCTGGGAGCAGGTGCATCCCATCTTGCAGCGGTATCCCGGGGATGTGGCGGTGGTGCTTTTCGATGGCCAAACCCGCAAGCAAAAGCTGGTGCCCCGGTCCATGTATGTAAATCCCGCCCCAGCCCTGTTGACGGCCCTGGGGCAGATCTTAGGCAAGGAGAATGTAAAGTACTGATGAACGCAATGCCGCCTGTACAAAAGAACGACGTCTTAGAGCTTCCCATCCACGGCCTGACGGCAGACGGCCGGGGGGTAGGGCGCATGGGCGGGTATGCCATATTCGTGCAAGGGGCGCTGCCCGGGGAAACGGTGCGGTGCCATGTGATCAAGGCCAACCGGGGCTACGGGGTGGCCAAGCTGTTGCAGGTTCTGACCAGCAGCCCCCACCGGCAGGCACCCGCTTGCCCGGCCTATGCCCGGTGCGGGGGCTGCGCCTTGCAGCATATGACCTATGCCGCCCAATTGGAGGCCAAGCGGGCCCAGGTCCAGGACGCCCTCCAGCGCCTGGGCGGGTTTGACGGGCTTGCGGTGGAGCCGGTGCTGGGCATGGAAACCCCTTGGCATTACCGGAACAAGGGCAGCTTCCCCGCGGGAATCGGGCAGGAAGGGGTCGCCATCGGCTTTTTCGCCCCCCATAGCCACCGGCTGGTTCCCCTGGAGGATTGCCGCATACAGGACCCCCGGGTGATGGGGGCGGCTTTGGCCATCCGGGACTGGGCCCGGCAATGGGATGTCCCGGCCTATGACGAGGCGACCGGCCAAGGGACCCTTCGCCATGCCATGGCCCGGGCCTCGGAGGCCGGGGTGCTGGCGGTGGTGGTCACTGCCGGGCCCTTGCCCCACCAGGATGCCCTGGTAGATTTGCTGCGGCAGCGGGTGCCGGGGCTTATAGGCGTGGTGCACAATCGGAACGATGCGGATTCTAACGTGATTTTGGGGCCGGCATATGTCACCCTGTGGGGGGAGGCCCGGCTGCCGGTATCCATCTGCGGCCTGGATTTTTCCGTGAGCGCCGCCTCCTTTTTACAGGTGAACCCCCTCCAGACCCAGCGGCTTTATGAAACCGCCTTATCCATGCTGAACCTACAGGGAAAGGAGACCGTGCTGGACGTGTATTGCGGCATCGGCACGATTTCCCTGTTGCTTGCCCGGCACGCCAAGAAGGTGATCGGGATTGAAAGCGTCCAACCGGCGGTGGAGGACGCGGCCAGGAACGCCGAGGTCAACGGGATCCAAAACGCGCAATTCCTTTGCGGCCTGGCGGAAACCTTGCTGCCCCAGCTGGTGCAGCAGGGGCTTCGGCCGGACGCCATGGTCATCGACCCGCCCCGCAAAGGCTGCGACCCAGCCGCCTTGCAGGCCATCCTGGCAAGCGGCGTACCCCGGCTGATCTACATCTCCTGCGACCCCGCCACCCTGGCTCGGGACTGTAAGATTCTGGCCCAAGGGGGGTTGTACCCCCAGCAGGTGCAGCCGGTGGATATGTTCCCCCATACAGGGCATGTGGAGACGGTAGTACTTTTGTCCAAACTCAATACCAAGTAGCATATCGAGGCGGGGTTGGATCTGGACGAACTGGATTTGACATCGGCGGAGAGTAAAGCCGCCTATGAGGAGATCAAAGCCTATGTGCTGGAGCATACCGGGTTAAAAGTCAGTCACTTATACATCGCCCAGGTCAAGCAGAAATATGGCATTATTGAGCGGGAGAACTACAACAAGCCAAAATTTGAAAATCCCAGACAGCCGAAATGGCCGCCGGAAAAGAAAGCGGCAATTACAGCGGCATTGAAGTATTTTGGAATGATCTGAGAACTGATAAAAGAAGGCAAGACTACCGAGCATTGTTGTGGTAGTCTTGCCTTTCTTCATGTGGTGCATCATCGGTTAAATGGTAAAGGAAAATTTTACACCTGTTTTTGTGTTTTGAACGTAACACTTGCCTCCGTGCAGTTCAATGATGCTCTTTGCGATTGCCAGCCCCAGACCCGTTCCGCTGCTGGATCGGGATTCATCCACACGATAGAATGTGTCCCAAACCTTTTGAAGCGCCTCGTCAGACAGCGGCGGACTCTCGTTTTCTATAGAGAAGGTAGTCTTTCCATTTCTGTTTTGGATGGTCACGTTCACATGGCCGCCAGCAGCGGTATACTTGACGGCATTGGTGGCAAAGTTCTCAATCACCTGAGCGATCCGGCTCTCATCCCCTGTGACAGTAAAATCATCTGGGAAAGAGAATTCTATCTGGAGGTTTTTCGCCTGGGCTGTAATCTCCAATTTTTCAAAAATGGATTTTGTTAGATCGATGATGGAAAAATCATCCCGGGACAATTTGACTTTACCCGCTTCCAGTCGGCTAAGATCCAGCATTTCCAGCACCATGCCGTCCGTGCGTTCTGCCTCGGCCAGAATGACGTCGATGTACTTATCCCGCTTTTCTTCTGCCGCATGCTCCTTCAGCCCCTCCGCGTAGCTGTGGATCACGGCCAGGGGCGTTTTCAGCTCGTGGGCGATGTTGGAGGTCATCTGCCGCCGGTTTTCCTCCGCTTTTTTCGCATATTCCAGGGCGGTGTTCAACCGGGTAATCTCGTTGTCCTTCATCCTGCGGCGATCCTTTTCTGATTCAAAGCCTGCGCGCAGTTTCTCAATTTCATGCCACATGGCGGAGGCGTTATCTGCATGGTAAGTATTCCGCCAACTGTCTTCCATTGCATCTGCAATATCTCGTACAGGCTGTATCAGATGCTTCTTGATGGCACTGCGCGCGGTCAAAAGAAGTGCCAGTGCCAACAGTCCTGTGACGATGTAAACATTTCGCAAGGCGCCCAGCGCACATCTGAGAGGGTTCCCTTGTATAGCTGTAACAAGCATATACTCAGCCGTAGGCCCTGTGCCCGAGGTATAATCCAAGCCTTCGTAGTCCGCATAGTTCCAACCGCCAAACACCAAAAGATTATTCAATTCATAGCTCCCTTTGTCAAGGAAGTCTGGGGAGTTGAGGAAGATATCCGCCCAAGACGGAAAGTCCAAACTTTTCGTCAGTGCAGCAAGGCTTTCGTATTCCACCCCATTGGCGTATACATAAGGTGTTTTCGGATAGTCCCACATCTTTGGCTGCTCAAGGTATACCGTTACCAGTTCTTTTTCCGTGTACTCTGCGCTGTGATCAAATTGAAGCTGCCAGTCCAGTTTCCCTGTCCTGTCAACATCGGAAACGATCCAGGAATAGCTGCTCGGTCCGGTCTGAAACTGCTTGTCACTTTCAACGACCTCACGGATCAAACCATCGGTGACATAGTGCATCACGACAGGCACCAGCCTTGTCCCTTCAAAGTATCCCATGACACGAATAGTTGAAATATCGTACAGGCTATGTGTACCGGCAAACATGGTGCGAAAGCGAAGGTAGGGATCGTCGGGGTAGCCTTCTTCCTTTCCGTTGCCAATGTCGATCCAACCATAGTGCTTCGGGGTTGTGGTATCCATTCCTGCATCCCATTCTTCCTGGGTAAAATAGCCAAAGTACATTACGTCGTCATCGCTGCTGTGGAGCAGGTTTCCCTCTTCGTCATAAAACAATACAGCGGTTTCCAGCGGATAGCGGATATCACGGATAAGCTTATTCCGTTCTTCCCCCGTGGAATGGTCATAAGGTGCGAAATGCCCTCCTGTGCGATACGATGCTGCGGTGCTATAGGCAATGGTATCAAGCATCTGATGTTCCAGATAGTCCGAATGCGCATAGTGATATCCATAGCTGCTCTCATTGGGATCGTAAAAGGTGCTAAGTCTGCCGTATCGGTCCAGAGCATCCGGGAAGTTTCTGGCTTGCTCATACATTCCGTCATAGATTTCCTGCGCGGTCACAATGGTGAGTGCGGTCATGGAAATGAGCCATGCCCCCGTAACGGATAGGATAAGCAATCCGGTTACAGCATGGAGCGATTTTAAAGGCTTCTTTTTATTTCGCCAAACCCCTACCACCGGTAGGAACACCGCCAGACCTGCTTTCACTCCCACCCATATCAGGTCTCCTTTCACCATCTCCCGGACGGAGTACACATCCGAATACGCGACAAGGAGTTCTCGTCCCATGGTCAAATAGGCATAGATATCTTTAGCCGCCCAAATCAGCAGGAGAGCTGCGGCGATCCAATACCATTTGGAAATCTTTTTCATCGTCACCCCTCTAGTCTGTAGCCGGCTTTAATGACTGTTTTGATACAGTCAGCGGCATCGCCAAGTTTTTCACGAAGCCGCTTAATATGGGTATCCACCGCCCGACTTTCTCCATCATAATCATAGCCCCAGCACTTGATGAGCAGCTGCTCCCGGCTCATGACCATGTTTTTGTTCTGCATCAGACAGCGCAGAAGGGCAAATTCTTTGGGCGTCAGGGTTATCTCCCGTTTTTCAGTAAACGCCTTCTGCCGGGCCAGATCCAGGGTGATGCCACCTGCCTCCATTCGATCTCCGGCTAAAACATTGCGCTGATTGCGCTTGATCAGAGCCATGAGTTTGGCATAGAGTACAGACATGGTAAAGGGCTTTGTTACATAGTCATCAGCGCCCAGTTCATAGCCCATCAATTTGTCTTCCTCATCAGAGAGAGCAGTGAGAAAAACAATAGGAACATCGTTGTTTTTTCGTACCGCCCGGCACACGGACAAACCATCTAACTTCGGCATCATAATATCCAGAAGTACAGCGTCAAATTCCTGTTCTTCAATCAGCGCCAATGCCTCCATACCATCCTGGGCTTCGAAGGGATCTTCACCCTTGCTGCTGAAAAAATCGCATAATACTTCCCGCAGCTTAGGCTCATCTTCCACAATTAAAATTTTGTGATTCATACCTTTCCCTCCTTCCGCTTATAAAATACAATATTGTTTTGTATTCTTTGTGTCAACAAAAACGGATTTTCAAAAATTATAAAAATCTTTGGCTTTGCTCTGCGTCATCCAATAGGGTCGCGCATTGTCCCTGTTGGCATGGGAATTTCAAAGGAGAACGGCGTTCTCCTTTGCCTGGGGGGTCCAGAGGGGATAGGTTCCCCTTTGCGCGGAGAATCCAAAGAAACTGTCGGTTTCGTGGCACACGACTTTCCCTCGGAAAGTCTAGTGTGTTATACCTTTGCTTCCGTCTGACGCTGGGAAGGGCTGGCTGCGACATCTGCAATCCGGGCAGATGGATGGTAGAGACGGCGGTCCTTTTGTCAAAACTCAATACCAAGTAGCATATCGAGGCGGGGTTGAATCTGGACGAACTGGATTTGACTGCCGCGGGAAGCAAGGCTACCTGAGGAGATCAAAGCCTATGTGCTGGAGCATACCGGGTTGAAAGTCAGTCACTTATACATCGCCCAGGTCAAGCAGAAGTACGGTATTATTGAGCGGGAGAACTACAACAAGCCAAAATCTGAAAATCCCAGACAGCCGGAATGCCCGCCGGAGAAGGAAAAGGCGATCATGGATGCGCTGCGGTATTATGGGAGGATTGGATTACATGGACATTACGACAGAAGGACGAAGATATTTGGGGTGGCATCTTCGCCCGTTTAATTATGTGAAGAAATATCCCTCTCCGCAGTTGACAAACCTGCTCCCTAGAAGTATACTTTGTTATACAAATCATACTTCTAGGGAGCAGATTGCAATGGGTAGACCAAAGGGGAAATATGCATGGACGGCAACGGTGGGAGAAAAGGGGCAGATCGTGATACCAAAGCAGGCCAGGGAGATTTTCGACATCCATCCCGGTGACACGCTGGTGTTGTTGGGGGACGAGAAAAGGGGGATTGCCATCCCGCCCAAGACAATGTTTTCTCAATTTGCCGCAGCCGTATTTGAAACAGAAGAGGAGGGATCGTAAATGCTTTTATGTGAGATACGTAAATTGAGAAAGACCTATCCTTCCTTCACCCTGTCGGATATGACTTTTAGCTTGGATTACGGGCGGATCGTTGGCTTTATTGGCCGAAACGGAGCAGGAAAGACCACTACCATCAAATCCATCCTTGGCCTTGTCCACCCTGACGGCGGAGACATTCGTTACTTTGGGCTACCTTTTTCCGGGCACGAGAAGGAGATCAAGCAGAGAATCGGCTATTCTACTGGAGCCGTAAATTATTACCCCAAGAAAAAGATCAGAGATATTGTAGACGTTACGAGGGCTTTTTTCGACACGTGGGACGAAGATGCTTATGAAGAATATCTTTCTTTGTTTGCATTGGATGAGAATAAAATGCCCTCTGAACTTTCTGAGGGAATGCGGGTCAAATTTAACCTCCTGTTGGCGCTGTCCCATAAAGCAGAGATCCTGATTCTGGATGAACCTACAAGCGGTCTGGATCCCTTCTCCCGTGATGAGCTTCTGGATATCTTTGCCGAATTAAAAGATCGGGGCGTTTCCATCCTATTCTCCACCCACATCACCTCTGATATTGAGAAGTGCGCCGATGATATTATGTATATCCGGAACGGAAGCCTTGTGGCGAACTGCTCGAAAGACGATTTTATCAAGAATATCTGCGAAGCTGGAGAAAGCATTGAGCAGGCCATCCTAAGGCTGGAAAGGAGGGCTAGCGTATGATGACCCTGTTAAAAAAGGAGATGAAGTTGGCCGCTTCCCCTCTTTCGTATATTTTCATCGCCTTCGGCCTAATAGCGTTTATTCCCGGGTATCCCATCCTGGTCAGCAGCTTTTTCCTCTGTCTGGGCTTGTTTCAATCCTTTCAGACTGCAAGGGAGGCAAACGATCTGCTATACACGGCTCTTTTACCGGTAGCCAAGACCGACGTAGTTCGGGCAAAATATTTGTTTTGCGGGTTTATTGAGTTTTGTTATTTTGCGTTAACTGCCGCTGCAACATTGCTCCGCATGACCGTACTGTCCGAAGTGGAGGTTTACAGAAACAACCCGCTGATGAATGCCAATCTGGTATATCTTGGTTTTGTGCTGCTGATATTGGGCCTGTTCCAGTGTATCTTTGTGGGCGGGTTTTTCAAAACCGCCTATCGCTTTGCCAGGCCATTTGTGACGTTTATTGTTGCGGCGTTTCTTGTGGTAGGATTAGGTGAGGCGCTGTTCCATATTCCAGGCATGGCAGCTTTGAATGCCTTCGGGTTTGCCCATATTGGATTGCAGATATGTGTTCTTCTGCTTGGAATGGTGATATATTTTTCGCTTACTTTGCTCTCTATGCAGAGGGCCATGCGTAATTTTGAAAAGATCGATTTGTGACGGTATATGGATAATGTAAATTTGGCCCTATCTATTCCCCTGCATGGATAGGCAATGGTAAGGAAACAAGGAGGATGCGTAAAGACAGAACTGCCGAGACGGTGGTCTTATTAACAAAGTGACCTTCTCCAAAACTGCTTGGTGGGGTTAGAGGAAAGGCGAGCGGAATGAAAGAAGCCATATATGAGACAGAATCCGGCCCCATTCATTACTGGATATCCAGGCAAGCTGCGGATCAAGGGCTTGCCCTGGTCTTTTTGCCCGGACTGACAGCGGATCACAGGCTGTTTGACAAGCAGATCGCCTTTTTCCAAGGCCGCTATTCCGTGTTTGTGTGGGACGCCCCAGGGCATGGGGCCTCTTGGCCCTTTCAATTAAACTTTCACTTATTGGATGAGGCCAGATGGCTGGACGAAATCCTTACGGCACAAGGCATTGCAAAGCCTGTGATTGTGGGGCAATCCATGGGGGGCTATGTCGGGCAGGCGTATGGGGAATTGTATCCGGATAAGCTGCAGGGGTTCATTTCCATGGATTCGGCCCCTTTGCAGCGGGAATATATCACGGGCATAGAATTGTTTTTGCTCAAACGAATGGAGCCCATATATCGGCTGACGCCATGGAGGCTTTTATGCAGATGGGGCGTAAAGGGCGTTGCTACGTCCGCTTACGGAAGGGCTTTGATGCAGGCCATGATGCAGCAATACCAGGGAGACCAGCAGCGATATAGCCAGTTGTCGGGGCATGGTTTTAAAATCCTCGCAGAGGCCATGGAAGCCGATCTGCCATATAAGCTTTCGTGTCCCGCCCTGTTGATCTGCGGAAAGAAAGACCGTGCCGGTTCCTGTATCCGGTATAATAAGGCTTGGCATAAAAAAACCGGAATTCCCTTATGTTGGGTGGAACATGCCGGCCACAACGCCAATACCGATGCCCCAGAAACCGTGAACGGCTTGATCAACAGCTTTATGGAAAGTATCCGATGAATTAGCCGGGGATCCGGTCGCTTTTTGAATATCATATGGGATAAACGCAAGCAGCGGGACGCATCCATCGCAAGCCGATGGGCGTACCCTGCGGAAGGGAGAAATGCACATGGATTATCGGGTGGTGGATATGGAGGCCTATCCCCGCAAAGAACACTTCGCCTATTTTCGCTCCTTGGCGTTTCCGTATGTGGGGGTGACCCGAAATGTGGACATTACGGCTTTCTTGCGCCGCTGTAAGGCACAGGGGCACAATTTTTTCCTGCGCTTTTTATATGAGGTGGCGGCGGCTGCCAACGCTGTGCCAGCCCTGCGGCAACGGGTCCTGGGAGAGCAGATCATCGAGTTCCCCTGCTGCAAAACCTCCCATACGGTGATGCGGCCGGACGGGGTATTCGCATATTGCACCCTGGATTGCCATATGCCCTTAGAGCAATTCCTGCCCTATGCCGCCCAGGCCCAGGAAGCGGCCAAGGCCGGCGGCAGCATATCCGACCCGGCGGAGAGCATCGGCTACTTCTTTATCTCTTGCCTGCCTTGGCTATCCTATTCCGCCTTGATCCAGCCCGTCCCCATGCCTGCGGACAGCAATCCCCGGATCACCTGGGGAAAATATGAAACCCACGGCCAGGATACCATCCTGCCCGTCTCCCTCCTGGCCCACCATGGCTTGGTGGACGGTAAGCATATTGCGGATTTTTATCAGCAGCTGGAAGAGCGGCTTCCATGACCGGGTGTGGAAACGGACAAGTCGTTTCATAAGGGAGGGGGGGGGCCCGGGGGGGGGGGCCCCCCCCCGGGTTTTTGTTGGGGGGGGGGGGGGGGGGGGGGGG
>UQRU01000043.1 GCA_900543475.1 uncultured Eubacteriales bacterium | reverse complement strand
ATCTGTATCCCGGTCGGACTCACAAACTGCGGCTACCGAGGCCGCGATATGCTCAATATTGCTGTCCGTCAGCAGCTTGCGGCATTCCAGCACCACGCGGTTTTCTATCTTTTCTTTGCTGATAACCTTCTTTTTGCATTTGCGCCGTTTGAAATTATTGCAGGCGTAGTAGTGATACGCCTTTCCGGATTTGCCTGTACCGCCATAGCCGGTCATCATCTCACGGCAATAGCCACAAAACAGCTTGGTAGTAAGCAGATATTCCTCCCGACCTCTTGCACGGGCCGGAGCTTTTTTGTTGCGGTCCAGGATATGCTGCACCCGTTCAAAAAGCTCATCCTCCAAAATCCGTGGCATCCCGTCGGGAGTTTCTACCCCTTTGTAGATGTAGTAGCCGATGTAGCGCCTGTTGCGCAGCAGACGGTGCAGACTATTCTTGTTGAACGCTTTTCCCTTGGAGGTTTTGATTTGTCTGGCGTTGAGGGACTGGATAATCTCCGTCACGGTCTTTCCGCTGGCATACTGTTCAAAAATCTCCCGGACGACCGCAGCACCCTCCGGATCAATGTGAAACCGTCGTTCTTCATCCACACGGTAGCCAAGTCCCGGATTGCTGCCGTTGCTCAGGCATTTCTCAGCATTGATGTCCATGCCCCGGCGAATCTTTTGGGAAAGCTCCGCTGAGTAGTATTCAGCCATACTTTCCAAAACGCCTTCCACCAGAATGCCGCTGGCGTCATCGCTGATATTTTCCCGAGCGGAGATGACCCGGACACCGTTCTTTTTCAGCTTTGCCTTGTTGATGGCGCTGTCATAGCGGTTGCGGGCAAAGCGGTCAAGCTGATACACCAGAACGCCCTCAAAGGTATGCTTGTCGCTGTCGGCAATCATCCGTTGGAATTCGGCGCGGCTGTCGGTGGTTCCGCTCTGGGCACGGTCGATATACTCTCCGACAACGAGATAGCTATTGTTTTTAGCATACTCATAACAGGTATGGAGCTGTCCTTCAATGGATTGCTCAGTCTGGCTATGGCTGGAGTAGCGGGCGTAGATAACAACATTCATTGTTTCGCCTCCCCAAGCATTTGCAGCAGCGTTTCTTTGAGCCGTGCATTCATAGGGGATGTGGGGTCAAAACACATCTCCACAAACTTCTGCATCTGGGGATCACTCTGCTGGATTTTTGGCTTGTACTCATACAGCTTGCCTTGAGGATTGTCCGTTCGTCCGAAGATATAGTCCATAGATACATCGAAGTAATCCGCATATCGGGTAAGTGTTTCAAATGTCGGCGAAGCCTGATTCAGCTCATAGCGGTTCAGGCTGGATTGCTTGACACCGACGATCTCGGCCATTTTAACCTGGGACAGCCTAACACTTTCCCGCAGAAACCGCAATCTTTCTGCCACTTCTTTCAAGAGATACACCCCCCATTTGTCAATATCATTTTATCATATATAAGAATAAACCTAAACCCTTTATCAACATAATTGCAACGATAAACTGCTGTTAGCGCATAGTTTTCAAGTGCCACGTTTTTAAGGAGAGCAAATTGTAGCAAGCAATGCTTGTGGCTATCCACAGCCACAAACTTGCTTGTTGAGGGCAGCGCCCCCAAGCCCCCCTTTAAACGCAGAATTTCATTCTGCGGCTGCGCGTTCTGCGAACGCTTTCTATCTATGTCCCCTCGCATTGAGTGCCTATAAATATTGAAACATCGCCTGTTACCAAGCGAGACGTTCTTTGTTTGCTTCATAAAGCCGTTCCGGCAGCTTGCGCAGATAAGTATTTAATGTACCAATCGCGTTTTCCATGTGAACTTGGGAAATCAAATCATACTCCACAGAGCAATATCCGCACGCATCCAACACTCGTTGGGCTTCTTCCATCTGCTCGAATTTTTCCTCGCGTATTTGTGCCGAAATACTGTCATGGGTGACCTGGTACATATAATAGGCAAACAGGCTTTGTTTGATTTTTTCCATTACAATTTCGAACTCCGTGCTGGCGAGAAAATTGTCCAATACCAATGTATCTTTTGTAAAATACATCTGGGGTTCTTCTTCATTCATGGAATTTTCTTTGCATTGAACCAATTCTGTGATTGCCCCATCGCACAGACCCAGCTGTTCGGAAATATCATGATATTCCCGTTTGCGAGAATTAGAGAGTCCCAGCAGATACTCCACCGACACATCATAAAAATCCGCAAAAGCGACCAGATACTCGATGCTCATGCTGCGGGTACGGCCATACAAAGAATGGACTGGATCGTTAATTTCATAATTTTTGAGATTCGTATGGCTGATGTTGACGCCACGCTCTGCAAGTTGCTTGGAAAGCTGTTCAAAGGACATCTTTTTTTCTTTGCGCAGATCTTCCAGCCGCTCTTTGGTCAGCGCCATCCGTGCTTCGTCATACAGCATGAGTTTATCCTCCCGTCTATATATAAACTATAATTTATATACGTGTATTTTTTGAAACTAAAATAATTTGTGGTTGATATACCGCATTAAGGCTTTTTCTACGGTATAATTCAATTATAGTTTATGGTTTACGTTTATTATAAATCATAAACTTCATAAAATCAATTCTCTACATGAAATGGAGGAAAGCGCATGGAAAAATGTCTGCATAAGCGGCAACCGAAAAGCTGGGAGGAAAAACAATTTGCCGATTCAAATGACACCCAAGCAAAGAAGAAAAGCCAATGCGCTGATTCGAAAATCCTGCTGCAATTATAACGGCGGCAATTGTATTGCGCTGGATGATGGCGAGCCCTGTGTCTGTGTACAGAGCATCTCCTATTCTCTGTGTTGCACTTGGTTCCGGGATTGGGTTCTGCCGGGTGCTCCAGCTTTACAAGCTGAAATCACCAGTCCCATAGGATTGAAGCGATGCGCAGAATGTGGTGCGCCGTTTCTGGCAAAATCCAACCGTGCCAAGTATTGTTCCAATTGTGCCCGCAAGGTACACCGCCGTCAGAAAACAGCAAGTGACAGGAAACGGAGGTCGAATACGGACAAATAGAGCTTCCAAAAGCCGGATATATGCTCGGTTTCCAGCCTGGCAATCATGGAGGTGAATAGCAATACCCCTTATCGCTCAGAAATCACGTTCTAATTGTCCGCATGGAGGTACCTGTCATGGCTACAAAACCTTTTTACATTCATCAGAAGCCACCGGCCCAAAGTTTTATACGACTGCCCAATTTTCTGTTTGAGGCACCAAGTTTTTGCTCCTTGTCAAGCGAAGCCAAACTGTTGTATGCGATGATCCTGCGTCGAACGGATTTGTCCCGCAAAAACGGATGGGCCGACGATTATGGCAAAATTTATCTGTATTACCCCATCAACGAGGTGTGCGAGCTGCTGCACTGTGGCCGTCAAAAAGCGGTGGACACGCTGCGGGAACTGCAATATGCAGATCTTGTATCCATCAAAAAACAGGGGTGTGGAAAACCCAACCGTATCTACCCAAAACACTATGAAGCGGTTTCGAACGCCGACTTCAAGAAATCCGGTTACGGAACGCCGGAAGCCTGAATAATGAATTCGACAAGTACGGTAATCCGCTTTCTTGAAGTGCGAAAACTAGACGGAAGATAAAAAGAAAAAGATAAATATACCCAGTTTAATTCGATTCATTCCCTTCCTATACGAGCTATTTTGTGCGGGCTTTTCCGGTGACCCCCCGGATAGGAAGGGATGGGAAAGGAGTTCTATGAGAAAGTCTGTAAATTTACGAATAGCCTGTCTCCCTGCTGAACAGCGGGCTGAAGGTCTGTATCTGTGCATGGCGGGAAAGGAGTGTAGACAGAGCTGAGTTGAGCCAGGATGGTCTTGCCGTGGGAATAAGTCACCATGGACAGCCAGAAAAAGCACCAGGAGCAGTATGACATTGAGCTGCCACAGTCCATCGTTGATTCCTTCGCCCGATTCCTTGTACCCGAAATCCGAAAGCTATATACGAGTGAAGAGGGGCAAAAGGAGTTGGAGGAATGGAAAAAGAAGTACTCTGAAAAAAATGAGGAGTGAAGTGGTAACCGTCAAACTCGTTGTAGTGAAAGAGGGAACAGCTGATGCTGCTCCCTCTTTTATGCTCTTGACACTATAATTTTTTATAGTATAATATATTATAATTATAAGTTAAAAACCTATAAAATATTATAGGAACGAGGTGATATCGCCGTGTCGAACAAGTCCATACAATTGTTTGGCTCAAAAGAGTACCGCTTTCTGAACTGGCTGAAGGGTCAGGAGCAGACAACTTCACGCGGCGCAACTATCAACTTTTCACAAGAAGAGATCGCCGCTGAGTACGGCAGCAGTCCAGCGACGGTAAACAAATGGCTGCAAGCATTGCAGTCAGTAGGGTGCGTAGAGCAAAAGAAAAAAGGCAGTTACCGCGTCACCAAAACCGGAAACGCAGTAATTGCCCAAATGGGAAAAATCGAGAAACTTATTGGAGGCGTTGAAAAATGATTCGTGCAGATATTATCGCCGCTGTCGGTAGAGAGTGCCTCGTCAGCAATATTGAGAATGACGAGTTCAGTTACCCCAAGGCTTTTCGCACGGTCTCACTGACCTTTGTTCCTATTCAGAACGATGCTGGCCGCACATATGAAAAACTGGATATCCGCTTTGTAAAAGACAACATCTCCGTCTTGGTTGAAACAAAGCAAAACTTTATGTCTAACTTGGAAGAAGCTAAGAGGCAACTGTCTGCTTATGTGGAGTATGAGAAAGCATTGACCGGAAACAAGGTCGTTGCAATCTTGGCAAACACTACTAACGATGCAGTCATGGTGTGGCGTGGCGTTGTGTCCGATGGAGATTTCATGTCCAAGGAAACGGCTCTGCGCACTATGGACGAGTATGTAGATTTCTACACTTCAAAGATCAACGACAAAGAAAAGGTGATGCAGAACACCTACAAACTCAATGAGATGCTACACCGTCATAGTGTTCCCGAAAAGCTGAGAAGCCAATTTGTGGGCACCTGCCTTCTCGCCCTGAAAAATGACCTCGATTATTCCACCCCCTCGCTGACAGCTGCACAGATCAGAGCGCGTATCAAAGAGGTACTCGAAGACCTTCTTAGTTCTGATATTAACAAGGCAGAAAAGCTTGCCCTATTAAACCGCAATGTTCTTAATGACCAGTATGTACGCCAACTAAATATTGCGGCGTTTAGAGAAATACTAACTTTTATCGAGGGTAACATTTTGCCTTTTATCAATGATAAGAGCACCTCTGGGCAAGACTTGCTGAACCTGTTCTTCATTACGTTCAATAAGTATGTCGGAAAATCGGACAAGAATCAGGCGTTCACCCCAGACCATATTACTGATTTTATGTCTAAAATCACCGGCGTGAATAAGCACTCTGTCGTATTGGATCCCTGTTGTGGTAGCGGCTCCTTCCTTGTGCGGGCAATGACGCAGGCTCTCGACGACTGCGCGACTGCTGCTGAACAGGAAAAAGTCAAGAAATATCAGATATTCGGCATTGAGTTTGATGAGAACGTGTATGGCTTAGCAACAACAAATATGCTCATTCACTCAGACGGCAACTCCAACATTCGTCAGGGTAGTTGCTTCAAAATGACCGACTGGATTAAAGAAGCGAAACCTACGATCATCCTCATGAATCCTCCCTACAATGGTCAAAGAGTACACCTCCCGGCCAACTACGTCAGCACTTGGCCCAGGGACAAAAAGGAGGATCCGTCCAAGGGGCTGTATTTTGTAAAGTGGATTGCTGATACACTGAACGCAATCAATCATCCTGCTAAATTAGCAATTTTGCTTCCGGTGGCATGCGCGATTGGAACAAGCGGGGAAATTGCTCGGCTCAAAAACGAAATTCTTGAAGAAAATACCCTTGATGCAGTATTCACTTTACCCAGTGACATTTTTCACCCCGGAGCCAGTGCATCTGCTTGCTGTATGGTGTTCAAGATCGGCACAAAACATGATGATGTATCAAATCCCGATACGTTCTTTGGTTATTGCCGTGACGATGGTTTTAAGAAGAAAAAGAATCTTGGGCGTGTAGAGCAAATCGACCCCGCAACAGGGAAAAGCAAGTGGTCGGAAATTGAAAAACGATGGATTGACCTCTACCGCAACCGCAAGGCCGAGCCTGGTGAGTCTGCAACGTATCGAGTCACCGGAAACGACGAGTGGCTTTGTGAAGCCTATATGAAAACCGACTATACAAAACTGACCGAGCAGGATTTTCAGCAAACAATTAATGATTATCTTGCCTATCTTGTCAAGGAGGGGCGTGTATATGAATCTTGACATAGATAAATGGGGGAGTTTCCGAATTGCCGACTTATTTCCTGTTTTGCAGAATGGTAAAGCAAATCAGGGTATGCTGAGCGACGGTGACGAATGTTTCTATATCGGTGCCAAGAAAGATGACAATGGTGTCATGATACATTGTGCATACGATGCCAACCTTATTCAAAAAGGGAATTGCATTATTTTCATTTGCAATGGACAAGGCTCGGTCGGATATGCAAATTATATGGACAGGGACTTTATTGGAACAACCGACATTGTTGCAGGCTACAATGAAGCGTTAAATTGTTATAATGGGTTATTTATTGCGACAATACTTTGTCAAGAGCGCCCCAAATATTCTTTTGGGCGAAAATGGAAAACCCATTTAAGAGACACAGTTATTAAATTGCCACAAAACGAAGACGGTACTCCTGATTGGCAATTTATGGAGCAGTATATAAAAACATTAAAATACAAACCTCTGTCCACACTTAGTAAGGGTGGTAAAAAAACCTTTGATGTTACCAAGTGGAAAACATTCAAAGTTGAAGATATTTTCGAAGTCAAGTATGGCATCAATATGGAGCTCAATGCTTGTATCATAGCAGAGGCCGACGATGAAGATGCAATCAACTTTGTGGCGCGAACAGAAGAAAACAACGGAATAAGCGCAAAAGTCAAACCCGTAGAAGGAAAAACTCCTCAACCAGCAGGAACAATCACCTGTGCTGGTGGTGGAAGTGTCCTATCAACCTTTCTTCAGCCCGAGCCCTTTTACAGCGGCAGAGATCTATATCTTCTCATACCCAAAGAGGAAATGTCCGATTATACAAAACTTTTTTGCATTACTGTTCTCAAAGCCAATAAATATCGGTATAGTTATGGTCGGCAGGCCAATGTAACATTACCACATTTGGAATTAATGCTACCTGTTGACGAAGAGGGAAAACCCGATTACCTCTTTATGGAATCGTATATGAAGGCTCTTCCCTACGGCGACAGGATATAAAAAAAGAGCGGTCAAGGCTTAAACCTTGACCGCTCTTTCTCTGTTGGCATCACAGCCACACCCTAACGGCGAAGCCGCCTTTGAAAAAATAGGTGTTCGTGTAATGTCCATCTGGTGGAGGCGAGGGGAGTCGAACCCCTGTCCGAAAACCTGTCAGCAAGACTTTCTCCGAGCGCAGCCGATCATTTCAGATTCCCCCGGCCCATCCCCTACCGGCAGGGTATGGGTTTCGGTAGCTTCATAAAATCCCACCTGCCGCAAAGCTTAGGCAGGCTGGTTCCCCACATTGATGACGCCCGGATCCGGCGGCGTGGGAACCGCCGGGCGGACGCGCCGCCTAATTAGGCAGCGAGAGCAAAATCAGATTTGCCAGTTAAATTTAAGGTTTCCCGTTTTTATCGAAGCACGGGTCTTCGGCTCGCTTATCCGGCCTCCATGATCCCCGTCGAAACCATGTACGCCCCCATATATTGGGCCGGTCCGGCCCAGTTGTTTTACCGTTCCTGCATCCGCATCCTGCGGTCCATATCCCGCTTGGCGTCCCGATCCGCCAAGGCGCTGCGCTTATCGTACAGCTTTTTGCCCTTGGCCACCGCCAACTCCAGCTTCACCCTGCCGTCCTTCAGGTACAACTGCAGGGGGATCAAGCTATAGCCGTCCGCCTGGGACAGGGCCTGGAGCTTGCGGATCTCCCGCTTATGCAGCAGCAGCCGCCGGCTGCGGAAGGGGTCCCGGTTGTAGATGTTGCCCTGCTCGTATGGGCTGATGTGCATTCCGATCACATACATCTGCCCGTCCTTTACTTGCGCATAACAGTCTTTCAGGTTCACCTTGCCGGCCCGGATGCTTTTGACCTCCGTCCCCACCAGCTCTATCCCGCATTCGTAGGTATCCTCGATAAAATAATCGTGTCTGGCCTTGCGGTTTTGGGCCACGGGCTTTATGCCCTTTTGTACCGGCATAGGTTCACCACCTTTCCAATTCTATTGTATCATTTTCCGGCTGGTTTTACAACCTTGCCGCCAGATCCACGCCGGGTGCTTCTATGCCCTGGATCTTTTTTGTCCCCGGGGGCCGCTTCCCCCTTATGGGAAGCTTGGGCCTTCCCCCCTTGTCGGCTGGTTTTTCCCTTGGGTTGGCTATGCCGCCGGCCTTTGTCGGAAACTTCCGTTTCCCTTTTTCCGCCCCCATTGCCGGCGTCCCGTTCCAGGATGAAGTCCACATTTCCGGTCTCCAGGTCCGCCCCCGTTACCCGGATGGTCACCTGATCGCCCAACCGATAGACCTTGCCTGTGCTCCTGCCCACCATACGGTAGTTTTGCTCGTCCAGGATGTAATAATCATCCTCCATGGAGCCAATTCGCACCATCCCCTCTACCGTATTGGGCAATTGTACAAAAAAACCATATTGGGCCACCCCGGAGATGATCCCGGTCTCCACCGTACCGATCCGGTCTTTCATATATTCGCACTTCTTCAGGTCGTCCGCCGCCCGCTCCGCTTCCAGGGCGGCCAGCTCCCGCTGGGAACAGTGCTGGGCGATCTCCTCCATGCGCTGCGCCCAATCCGCCCGCTGCTTTTCATCCAGCTCCCCGTGGAGCATGGCCTTGAGCAGCCGGTGTACCGTCAGATCCGGATACCGCCGGATGGGGGAGGTGAAGTGGCAATAATCCGCCATGGCCAAGCCAAAATGCCCCAGGCATTCCGGCGCATACCGGGCCTTGCGCAGGGAGCGCAGGGTCACCCGGCTGATCACCGCTTCTTCCTTGGTGCCCTTGCTGGCCAGCAGCACCTTTTGCAGTGTGGCGGGCCGCAGGTTATTCAGGCTCTTGATGCCATAGCCCAGGGTGTGTAAAAAGGTGTTGAGCTGCTGTAGCTTCTCCTTGTCCGGGGTCTCATGGACCCTGTACAGGAAGGGAATCCCTATTTGCCGGGCATGGTTTGCCACGGTTTCGTTGGCCAGCAGCATAAATTCCTCGATCATCTGGTTGGATATGCCCCGTTCATACAGCTTCACATCCACCGTATGGCCTTTTTTGTCCAATATCAGCTTGGCTTCCGCCAGATCGAAGTCCATGCTTCCCCGCTTGAACCGCCGGTTTCGAAGCTTTTCCATCAAGGCCCCCATGTTGGAGAGCATGGGCCAGATGTCCTTATATTGTTCCAACAGGCCCTTGTCCCCGTCAAACATGGCGTTTACATCCTCATAGGTCATCCGGTAGCGGGTGCGGATCACCGTCTCCGCCAACCGGTGGCTTACCACCTTGCCCGCCGGGTCCAGCTCCATGATGCAGGACAGGGTCAGTTTCTCCGTATTGGGGTTGAGGGAGCAGACCCCATTGCTGATCTCCTTGGGCAGCATGGGCAGCACCCGATCCGGGAAATACACGCTGGTACCCCGCTTATATGCCTCCTGATCCAGGGGCGACTGGGGGGTAACATAATGGCTCACGTCCGCGATATGCACCCCCAGTAGGCAGTTGCCTCCCTTCAGCATCACCAGGGACACCGCATCGTCCAGATCCTTGGCATCCGCCCCGTCGATGGTGATGCAAGGCAGGGCCCGCAGGTCCTCCCGCCGGGCGATCTCCTCTGAGGCCACCGGTTTGTTCAGGTTCCGGGCTTGCCGGGCCGCCGTCTTGGAGAAATCATCCGGCAAGTCCATCCGCCGGATGATGGACAGGATATCCGTGCCTGCCTTCTCCTTGCTGCCCAGCACCTCCACCACCCGGCCGGTCAAGGGCCGGCGGCCATCGGGATATTGAAGGATCTCCGCTACCACCTTATCCCCTTGCTTGGCCCCGTCCACATCGCCAGGCCGGATCAGCACATCCATATACAGCCGGGTATCGTCCGGCACCACATAGCCGCCGCCAGCCCCTTCGTCGTCCTCAAAGGTACCCACGATCTTCTTCTGTCCCCGGCTGGCAATGAGGGCCACCTCCGCTTCCGGATTACCGCCCCGGCTGATCTGGTCCGTTTGCCGCACCCATACCATGTCCCCGTGCATGGCCCCATGGATGGCGTCCGCCGGTAGGAATAGATCCGGCGTCCCGTCCGCCGGGATGAAAAACCCAAAGCCCCGGGCATTCCCCTGGACCCGGCCATAATGCAGGCCCATCTGTTCCGGCAGGGCCAGCTTGCGCTTCCGGGTCAGCATGACCCGGCCGGTGGACAGCAGCCGCTCAATGGCCGCCGCCCCCTGGTCCGGGTCCTCCAGGGGTTCCAGCAGGGCCTCCGGCGCGGCCGGACTCCCGCTCCGCCGGAGGGTCTCCAATAATAAGGTTTCCATTTCCTGATTGGTCATAAATTTCCTCTCTTTTGTTCCAACAAAAATGGGAGTATGCCCGCAGCATACTCCCTTGCAAAATCCAATGTTCCGCTTATGCCAAGATCATAATCACAATGGCCAGCACGCCGATAATGATGGCGGCGACAACGGTGATCTTCTGAAGCTTGGCCTCCCGGCTGGCCGCCTGGCCCCGGGCTGTAAAGGACTGGGTATCACCAGCAAAGGCGCCGCCCAGACCGCTGGATTTGGTCTGCTGCATCAGCACGGCCGCGATCAATACGATCGAGCATAGGACGAGAATGCTGGTAAGGATTATATTCAAAGTAGTCATTATGTATACTCCTCCATATCTTGCGTTCCATTGCCGTTTTCACAGCCGCAATTGATAGTGTACCACAGCCCGTAGGAAAAAGCTAGAACTTTTTTTGGTTTTTTTGATATTTTAGCCTTCCAGCAGGCTCTTGCCGGTCATCTCCGGGGGAATGGGAAGGCCCATCAGCTCCAGCATGGTGGGAGCCAGGTCGCTGAGCCGGCCGCCGGTGCGCAGGGTAACATCCTTCCGGCTGTCGTCCACCAGGATCACCGGCACCGGGTTGGTGGTATGGGCGGTGAAGGGGGACCCGTCGGCATCGTACATCTGCTCGCTGTTGCCGTGGTCCGCCGTGATGATGGCCCGGCCGCCCATCTCCCGGATGGCGGCGATCACCTGGCCCACGCAGGCGTCCACTGCGTGGATGGCGGCGGTAGCGGCCTCCATCACGCCGGTATGGCCCACCATATCCGGGTTGGCGAAGTTGAGGATCATCACGTCATACTTGCCGCTCTTCACCCGTTTTACCGCTTCCTCCGCCACCTCGTAGGCGCTCATCTCCGGCTTCAGGTCGTAGGTAGCCACCTTGGGGGAGGGGATCAAGGCCCGGTCCTCCCCGGGATTGGGGGCTTCCACCCCGCCGTTGAAGAAGAAGGTCACATGAGCGTATTTCTCGGTTTCCGCAATGCGCAGCTGGGTCTTGCCCAGGCTGGACAGGTATTCCCCCAGGGTATTCTCCAGCTTTTCCGGCTGAAAGGCCACATGGAGCTTGTCCCCAAAGGTGGCGTCATACTGGGTGAAGGAGACATAGTATACCGGGAAATACCCATTGCGGCGGGTAAAGCCGTCGAAATCCTGGAAGATAAAGCTGCGGGTGATCTCCCGGGCCCGATCCGGCCGGAAGTTATAGAAAATGATGCTGTCGTTGGCCTGTATGGTAGCCACCGGGGCATCCCCTTCCATCACCACGATGGGCTTGATGAATTCATCCGTTACGTCTTGGTCGTAGCTGTCCTGAATGGCGGCCACAGGATCCGCAGCCCGTACCCCTTCTCCGTACACCAGGGCGGCATAGGCCTGCTCCACCCGCTCATACCGGTTGTCCCGGTCCATGGCGTAATACCGGCCCATCACCGTGGCGATCTTGCCTACGCCGGTCTCCGCCAGCTTGGCCTGGAGGGCTTCCACATACCCTTTGCCGCTATGGGGGGGCACGTCCCGGCCGTCCATGAAGCAATGGACGTACACCTTCTTAAGCCCCTGGGCCTTGGCCAGCTCCACCAGAGCGTACAGATGGGTCAGGTGGCTATGCACCCCGCCGTCGGAGCAAAGGCCATACAGGTGTAGGGCGCTGTCATGGGCCTTGCAGTTTTCCACCGCCCCCAGGAAGGCAGGATTCTGGAAGAAATCCCCCTCCCGGATGGCCTTGGTGATCCGGGTCAGTTCCTGGTATACGATGCGGCCTGCGCCGATGTTCAGGTGGCCCACCTCGCTGTTGCCCATCTGCCCATCCGGCAGGCCCACGTCCTCCCCGGAGGCGGCGATCTGGGTATGGGGATAGGCGGCGGCCAGGGCCATGATGTTCTTGGCGCCGTCGGCGGCGATGGCGTTGCCCTTGGTTTCCGCCCGGCAGCCAAAACCATCCAGAATGATAAGGGCCGTAAGTTCCTTGGTCATAGCTGGCACCTTATTTGTCATAGTTGACGACCTGGGCAAAATCCGCTGCCTTGAGGCTGGCGCCGCCGATGAGCCCGCCGTCGATCTGGGCCTGGGCCATGAGTCCCTTTACGTTCTTGGGGTTCATGCTGCCGCCATACTGGATGCGGACCTGGTCCGCCACAGCCTGGCCATACAGGGAAGCGATGGTCTCCCGGATCAGGCCGATGGTCTCGTTTGCCTGCTCGTCGGTGGCGGTCTTGCCGGTGCCGATGGCCCAAATGGGCTCATAAGCGATGACCAGGCCCGCTACTGCTTCGCCGGGGATGTCCGCTAGATCCGCCTTCACCTGGCCGGATACCACCACGTCAGTCTCCCCCTTCTCCCGCTGCTCCAAGCTCTCGCCCACGCAGATGATGGGGACGATGCCGGCGGCCAGGGCGGCCTTGGTGCGGCTGTTGACGGTCGCATCGGTCTCGCCGAAATACTGCCGCCGCTCGCTATGGCCGATAATGGCATAGGCTGCGCCCGCTTCCTTGAGCATGGCCGCAGAGATCTCCCCGGTAAAGGCGCCCTTCTCCGCCCAGTGGATGTTCTGGGCGCCCACCTGGATATTGGTGCCCTTTACCAGCTCCGCCACCAGGGCGATGTCCACATAGGGGGGGCACACCACCACGTCGCAGGCAGCGTCCTTTACCAAAGGAATCAGATCTGTGACCAATTCCTTGGCCTGGCTGGGGGTCATGTTCATCTTCCAATTGCCGGCAATAATGGGTTTACGCATGGCTATATCGCTCCTTATCTTATGAAATTATTTGTCGTTGAGGGCCGCAACGCCGGGCAGTACCTTGCCTTCCAAGAACTCCAGGCTGGCGCCGCCGCCGGTGGAGATATGGGTCATCTTGTCCGCATAGCCCAGCTTCTTTACCGCAGAAGCGGAATCGCCGCCGCCGATGATAGTAGTACCCTGGCACTTGGCGCAAGCCTCCGCCACCGCGGCAGTACCCTTTGCAAAGGCCGGGAACTCGAACACCCCCATGGGCCCATTCCAAATCACGGTCTTAGCGGATTCAATCACGCCGGCAAAGAGCTTACGGCTCTCCTCGCCGATATCCAAACCCTGCCAACCATCGGGGATCTCATTTACCTTCACGGTCTTATGTTCCGCATCCGCGGCAAACTCCTTGGCCACCACCGTGTCCACAGGCAGCAGCAGCTTCACACCCCGGCTCTCCGCCTCCGCCATCAGGTCCTTGGCCAGGCCGATGCTGTCCTTGTCCAGCAGGCTGTCCCCGATGCCGTAGCCCTGGGCCGCAAAGAAGGTATAGGCCATGCCGCCGCCAATGATCAGGCTATCGCACTTTTGCAGCAGGTTCTTGATGACGCCGATCTTGTCCGCCACCTTGGCGCCGCCCAAGATCGCCACAAAAGGCCGCTGGGGATTTTCCAAAGCCTGGCCCATAATGGACAGTTCCTTGCCGATCAGGAAGCCCGCCACCGCTGGCAGATAAGCCGCCACGCCGGCAGTAGACGCATGGGCCCGGTGTACGGTGCCAAAGGCGTCGGATACATAGATCTCCGCCAGGGATGCCAGCTCCTTGGCAAACTCCGGGTCGTTCTTCTCCTCCTCCTTATGGAAGCGCAGGTTCTCCAGCAGGAGAATCTGGCCATCCTGCAGGGCCATGGCCTTTTCCTTGGCCTCCGCCCCGATGCAATCGGACGCAAAGTCGATCTTCACCCCGGGGAGCAGCTCGCTGAGCCGGGCCGCCACGGGCTTGAGGGAAAACTCCGGCTTGACCGTCCCCTTGGGCCGCCCCAGATGGGAGCAGAGGATCACCCTGGCGCCATGCTCCAACAAATATTTTACCGTGGGCAGCGCGGCTACGATACGTTTATCGTCCGCTACCGTTCCTTCCGGGGTCAGGGGCACATTATAGTCCACCCGCACCAATACACGCTTGCCTTGTACGTTTACATCTTCGATGGTTTTTTTCGCCATGGTTTTTTCCTCCGTTTTCTTATGATTGCTATATGAAAAAATTGCATCTCGGATGCCTTCTGCGGCGGCATGGCCGCCCATTCCGCCTATTACCCGATTGTTCTTATTTTATCATGTCTTTGGCATATTACAATATTGTGAATTCAAATATCCCGTGAACTTGCTATTATAGACGGTTGGAGGAAGCCGTGATATAATGCAGAATATGAAACGCTTTTTTAAAATTTTTCTTTGTGGATGCCTCCTATTGTTGGCGGGGTGCGCCAAAGAGCCTGAGACCGTTGTCATCGGCATTACAGTCACAGGCCAGGCGGATGCTGCTTCGCCTGCCGTTTTGGCGGAGGGAGATCCCGCCGCCTCCCCAGCGCCATCTGACGCCGGCGGCAAAACGCAAGCCAAGGTGCAGGATACCGTAGCTTATGTGCTTTCCTGCGCCGAAGGCCCCACCCTATACGGCGCCGTAGCCTATGAGAACACCGGCGATACCCCCCTTACCCTCACCCAGGCGGATTTTGCCTTTACCCTGGCCGACCATGTGGAGGAGGTCACCTTTACGCCGGTCTTTGCCAAGGAAACGGTGGTGCTGCCCGGCGAGACCGCCTATGCCGCCCTATGGTATACCATGGCGGATCTCGTGCCCGGCGCCCAGGTGGAACTGGACGCCAGCCTGTCCTGGGAAGCCGCCCAGGCGGAAAGCCGGATCCCCATCCAGGTGGAGAACATCCACCTGGCCCACAACTACCCGGCTTTCGTGTCCATGGCCGGCACCATTACCGCCGCCCAAGACTGCCCTTGCAACATCATATATTCCGCCTTCTATGACCAAGACGACCGGCTGCTTGGGGTTTGGTATTTCACGGATAACGCCCAGCTGATGGGAGGCGAACCCAAGGCCTTCACCACCCACATGACAGAACTGCCCCTTACTGACCTGGCGGACACCGCCGCCCGAGTAGAAGCCTTTGGGGTGGGGATTCCCTAACGGCTATATTGGTTCCATAAAAATGGGGCCCTGGGGCCATCCAAAGATAGGATGGCCCTAGGGCCCCTTGCGTTAGGCGGCCGGGGGGGGGGGGGGGGGGGGGGGGGGGGGGGGGGGGCCCCCCCCCCCCCCCGGGCCGGCCGGCGGGGCGGCGGCCCCCCCCCCCCCCCCCCCCCCCCCCCCCCCGCCCCGCCCGCCGCTCTGCCACGGTCAGTTCGTTTCAGGTTCCCCAGGGGCAGCCAGGGGGATCCCCTCCGCCTCCAGCCGAAGCCGGTAGAAAAAGGCCAGCCAATCCGGCTGCTGCGCCACCGATCCTCTAAGCCGCATAAGGGTCCGTTTCCCCACCCGCCGGTCCAGTACCGCAAACATACGCACCAAGGGATTGGACGACGCCAAACAAGCCTGTATCGGCGTTTGCCGGTATGCTTCCAGCGCCCGCTGAAAATCCGTCATGGAAAACGCCCCGTCCGCCAGGGCCTGCTCCTGTATCTGGGCCTCCAGGGCGGCGTTTTCCGCCTCATATAGGGTCTCCTTCCCGGTCCATACCCGGCCGGGCACCTGATGCTTTGCCTTTAACGCCCGCTCCAGGTCGCAATAGCCCCGTCCATAATACGCGTAGGGGTTCCCATGGGCATATTCCTTCCCATCCACCCGCACGCATACCCGCCCATAATCATCCGGCGCGCCATGATAATGGGTCGCAAAATATTGTACCCGACCCCGCAGGGCAGGGCATAACCGGTCCTGTTCCAATTCTTTGCGCAAGCCGCTCCAAGTGGCCATTGACTCCTCCTCGTTACAAACTGGATTTTGCCCCAGTTATTTCCCCGGAGCCTTCTCAGGATACACCAAAGCGACCCTTTGAGCAAGGGCTTCTCTTGCGGGGGCTCGGTGCCTGTCCGGGGGGGGGCGGCGCGGGGGGGGCCCCCCCCCCGTTGCCCGCGACCCCCGGGGGGGGGGGGGGGGGCCCCCCCCCCCAAGTCTGTTAAGCTGCGAATCTGTCCTCAAAATAAATCATGAACTGAGCATAAGCCAGCCCCCAGTCGCGAACCGGC
>UQRU01000042.1 GCA_900543475.1 uncultured Eubacteriales bacterium | reverse complement strand
ATTAAAGAAAAGTTATGGCAGCCATATGGTTCTTAAAGGACTTGATTTTCAAATTGAAAAAGGAGAAATTTTCGCTCTGCTCGGCGTAAACGGAGCAGGAAAAACGACAACGCTTGAATGTATCGAAGGTCTAAGAAAATATGACAGTGGTGCGATTACTGTAAACGGGAAAATGGGTATTCAGCTACAATCATCATCTTTGCCCGCCCATATTAAGCCAATGGAGGCTATAAAGCTGTTTGCAAAATGGAATAAAACAAAAATTGATGATACCACGCTTAACGGTCTTGGTATCAAAGAAATGGAAAAGAAGCAGTATATACAATTATCCACAGGGCAAAAAAGACGGTTACATCTTGCTCTTGCACTTATAGGCAATCCCGATGTTATTTTTCTCGATGAGCCGACTGCGGGACTTGATGTCGAGGGTAGACTATCGCTCCACGAACAAATCCGAAAGCTCAAATCACACGGAAAAACAATCGTCTTGGCAAGTCACGATATGGCGGAAGTAGAAACCTTATGTGACCGCATTGCTATTCTAAATAACGGAAATATTGCCTTTTGCGGTACAGCTTCGGAACTGACCGATAGGGTTGGGAGAAAATATTTTATCCATATCAAGACGCAGCAAGGAGACAACACTTTTGAAACGGACAATATCGAAGACACTTTGATTTCTTTACTGGGCGAATTAAAACAGAAAAAAATCCATGTATTAGATATTAAAGTTGATCGTGGCACGTTGGAACAGCATTTTATCGAAATGGCAAGGAGGGAAGCAGAATGAACGGTTTTTTATATGGCGTAGCATTACAGTGGAAGTTGGATATACGCAGTAAATCTTTGTTGGTAACCTGCTATATCGTTCCGCTTATTTTCTTTCTGCTTATGGGTGGTATTTTTACTTCTGTTATGCCTGAAATGAGAAGCACACTGATACAATCTATGATTGTGATGAGCGTTTCAATGGGAGCGTTTATTGGGTTGCCGCCATCATTGATTGAAACTTATGGAAGTGATGTAAAAAAGGTTTATAAAGCAAATGGAGTCCCTTTATATTTAGGTCTTGTTACAATGTTCCTTTCTGCATTTGTGCATTTGATGATTAGCTGTGCCATTATATTACTGCTTGCCCCGATACTGTTTGATGCAGCTTTGCCCTTACAGCTTCCGTTTTTCTTTCTTGCGCTTGCCATATACATCATTGTGTCGCTGAGTATTGGAAGTATATTAGGATTGGTTGTAAAAAATCAGGCAAAGCTGACAATGATAGCGCAGCTTGTGTTTTTACCCTCGATTATGCTTTCGGGGATTATGTTCCCTATCGACTTGCTGCCCGATTTTCTTGAAGCCATAGGGCGTATTTTCCCCGCTTCTTGGGGATACCGATTGATGTTAGATAATGGTTTTTGCCTTGAAAATCTATGGTACTTAATTCTTGTATTCTGTGCGGCAGTAATTATATGTGCAATACTTTTGAACAAGCAAAAATCCAAATAAGTCGGAGGACAAAGGCTTTGAACAAAACAGAATGGATATATTGCCCTATCTGCGACAATAAAACTCGGACAATGATACGGGAAGATACAGAATTAAGAAACTTCCCTCTCTACTGTCCGAAGTGCAAAAAGGAAACAATCATCAATGCTCAGGATATGAAAGTCACGCTTGCAGAACACAAATAAGATTTTTATGTATGCCGCCGCATGGGTAATACCATAGCGGCGGTTTTTTGTGCCTATCGGCTGTCTCTGTCAAAGGATTTCTTTCTCTGTCTCGGCTGGTTTCTCTGCTTGCCCTCCGCCTGAAGCTGGCGCAGGCGTTTCAATAGGCTCTCCCGTTCAGGCGGCTTTGCCTGCTCTTTTTGGGCGGGTTTCTGTTTTTCCCTGACCTGCCGCTCCCATGCGGCAAGGTCACGATTGTACTGCTCCACGACAGCCTCCGCCTTGCGGTAGGTTGCCATGAACGCCTGCACATCGGGATAACCGTCCTCTTTCAGAACATCGGGCAGTTTATCCAGCTTTTCAGCGATTTCCTTTTCTGTCCGCTGTATCTGCTCTGTGAGCGCCTTGCGCTCCTTACCCTTGAAAATCCCTTTTGTATCGGCAAGCTGTTGTTTCAGCTTCGGAAGTACCGTATCCTGCAAATGCCGGATTTCTTTCGCCTTATCCTGCGCCTTTATCATCAGCTTTTGCATGGTACGGAACTCTGCCATATCTATTTCAAGGACAGGCTTCGGCGGCATATCGTGTTCACGGATTAGGTTTTGCAGGAAGTCCTTTGCCTTGCTGACGATACTGCGGAACAGACCCGGCAGCCAGCCCTTGCTTTTGATAGACTGGCTCGCCTTTTCGTGTATCTCTGTCTGCTTGACTTCTAAAATCTTTGCTTCGGAGATACCTGATAATAACGCCATATCCGCTGTCCTGTTCCATTCCTGCCTTGCGGCATTATCGGCTTTGATTTCGTCCTCTTTGGGATTGTTCTTGCCGATTTTCTTGGTCGGCAGATAGACGCTGTTTTTATCAAATACCTTTAAGTGCTGCTCAGGATCAGAGATATGGCGGTTGATAAGTTCCGTATACACTTCCTTTATCTCTCGGAGAAAAGGCTCTCCCTTAAAGCGTGTATCTTTGGCAGTAAACAGATGGCTTTCGTATACCTCGCCTTTTTTGATGACGGTACAGCCTTTCCGTATCTGCCCGTCCTCCCCCGTGATTTCCTTTTTGGTGCGGACACGCTTTCCAGTCTCGTCAAAGAACACGCTGCGGGAAGCAACCTTTACATCAGGTTCGGGGAGCAACCTCCTCTCGCTGAAAATCAGATGGATATGATAATTTGTCTTGCGCTTGTTGTGGTGGAGGGCGGACACGCACTCCACACCGTACCGCCTGCGGAACTCCTCTGTAAAGTCCGTGAGTACCTGCTGCGGCTCGTATTGCGTATAGATTTCGGGCAAGGCGATAATCAGTTCCCTTGCTTCGATACATTTGCCCTCTGTGCCGCTGCGCTGAAACTCCTGCTGGCTTTCCCTTGCAAGGTTGCTCCAAAAGGTGCTGTCGGCGGTGCGGTAGGTGGCATAGAGATTTTCCTGCCTTGCATGGCTTGTAATATACGATATTCGCCCTTTGACATTGGGCAGCTTTGACATCTGGATAAAACTGTGTCTCGGCATACATCATCTCCGTTTTCTGTTGTCAAGGTGCGTCCTTTTTTGCAACCGTTTACGGTTGCGGCTGTCGCTGCGGCAGCGGTGACAGCCCCGTATCATACGCCGCAGGCGGTTGATACGGAAGCCCCCTGCAAGGGCGAAATACCCGGAGTACAAATCGAAGATTTGTGCGAGGGGTGTATTTCGCTCTCAAACGCCGAGGGCTTAGGGTTACTTTCCGAAAAGAGAATGGATGGTCATTCCACTCTGCGGACATCATCGGGCTTCAGAAGATTTCTTCCCTGATTGACCGTCAGAAACCGTTCCAGCGTGTCCCTGCGGATAATGGTCTTGCGCCCCACTTTGAGGACGGGCAGCTTTCCCCATTCCACCAGCTTCCGCATGGTGTTCCTGCCGATACCCGTACATTCTGCGGCTTCCTCTATGGTAAGTCCCATTTTGACTGCGCTCATTCTATCAACCTCCTTTTAGAATACTCATTTTGCAACTACTGTTTTATCATTATACTTATTCTGCCATCTCTTGTCAACCTATTTTGCAACCATTCATAGTTTATTTACAACTTTCATTGAGATAAAGGTTGCAAAATAAGTATCGGCGTGTTATACTGATACCAGTCAGGAGGTGAACACCTTGAAAAAAGAAACCACATTCACCGCAAAACAGGTCGGTGGGCGGATTAAGGAACGCCGCACAGAGTTAAACATTACCATGCCGGAACTCGGCAGGCGTGTGGGCGTGAACAAATCCACCATTCAGCGGTACGAAGCGGACGGGGTTGATCCGAAGCGCACAATGGTTATCAACGGTCTTGCGGAAGCGTTGCTCACAACTCCCGAATGGCTGACAGGTCTTTCCGATGATAAGGAATATGACACCTATACTCTCTGCCAGCGGGATATTGAGGAACACATCAAGAAGTATCTGGACACAGTTTCCCATACAGTAAAGGGCGAGCCGCACCAGCAGCTTCTCACGACATTTCTCGGCAAGATGGTTGACCTGTATACGGTTATGACCTGCTACTTTGCTGACGCTATGGAGGAAGTTGACCGTGTGGCGGAGGACAAAGGGCTGAAAGAGTCTCTTGGACGGTACGCCATAGAGTCCGGGGCAATCATGGAGCAGGTATACCGCAAGAAGATGGAAGTGCCGATTGAGGATATGAAACGGTTTTTAGACGGGATTTTACATATCCACGATGAGGGGCGCACAAAAATGTCGATGGGCGCACTTTTCGGGATAGTGGAGGAAGCCGAAGAAAGGCTATCCGAAAAAGAAAATTCCGTGGCACCTTGACAAGTAAAGACGCCAGTTGACTTCCACTGGCGGAAGTGACACAATTACTTTACGCACACCATATGTCACAGTCCCGATTGCCACGGATAGAAAGGAGTTTTTTATCTATGGCAAAAGGTTCTGTAAGAAAGAAAGGCAAAAAGTGGTACGGACGCTTTTATATTGAAGATGAAAGCGGCAGAAAAGTGCAGAAAGAGTTTGCAGGCACAGAGAGCAAGGCGGAAACAGAAGCCATGCTCCGCAAAGCGATAGCGGACTATGAGGAAAAGCAGTTTGTCGGGAAAGCGGAAAACATCACGGTAGGCGATATGCTGGATATGTGGGTAGAGGAAGAACTGAAACCCGGCAACTTAAGCAACGGGACGGTCATGTCCTATCAGGGAACGGTCAACCGTATCAAGCAATATCCCATTGGCAAACGCAAGCTGAAAACCGTGACCGCCGACCATTTGCAGGCGTTCATTGATTTTCTGAGCTACGGTGGGACAAACCCGGACGGGACAACTTCAAAGCCCATGAGCAAAGGATATATGCTCCTGTTCTCGGCGGTGTTGCAAAATTCCTTCCGCTTTGCGGTTTTCCCGAAAAAACTGATTACCTTTAACCCTATGCAGTATGTGAAGCTGAGGGGCAGGAAGCAGGAAACGGATATTTTCTCGGACAGTGAGGAAGATACTTCCAGTATTCCTACTATCACCCATGAACAGTTCCAAAAGCTGGAGGAATTTCTCAAGGCAAAAGATAATCCCGCCTTGCTGCCTGTGCAGATAGCGTACTACACGGGGCTTCGTATCGGGGAAGTATGCGGCTTGACTTGGCAGGATATTAACCTTGAGGAACAATATCTCACGGTACGCCGCAGTATGCGCTATAACGGAACAAGGCACACAACCGAAGTGGGAACGACAAAGCGGAGCAAAGTCCGCACCGTTGATTTCTGCGACACGCTGGCGGCAATCCTGCGGGCGGCGAGAACAGAACAGCGCAAAAACCGTTTCCGCTACGGGGAGCTTTATCACCTGAACTACTACAAAGAAGTAAAGGAAAAAGGGCGCACCTATTATGAGGTTTACAGCCTGCAAAGGACAGAGGAAGTCCCGGAGGATTACAAGGAAATCTCCTTTGTCTGCCTGAGAGCAGACGGGGCGTATGAAGCGCCGAGTACGGTAGGGATTATGTGCAGGGCGGCAAAGAAGAAAGTGAAAGGGCTTGAAGATTTCCATTTCCACACGCTCCGTCACACCTACACAAGCAATCTGCTTTCCGGCGGCGCAAAGCCGAAAGATGTGCAGGAACTTCTCGGACACTCCGATGTCAGTACCACAATGAACATCTACGCTCACTCTACAAGGGAAGCGAAGCGCACTTCCGCAAGGCTGCTGGATAAGGTGGTCGGCGGGGAATAAAAAGTTGCCCTTGTTTCGGCTCGTAAGGGCAAAAACAAGGGCAAACAGATAAGGTTTGAATGAAAAACAGGCGTGAAGCCTTGAAAAATCAATGGTTTTTGAGGATTAGATAGTTAAATCAAAATTTAACGGTCCGTAAACTGTGGGGGATCCCCAAGATCCCCCACAATGTGTCAAAGCTACCTATGGCCGTTTGGCCGTTATGCCTCCTCCTCCGGCTCCTGGGCTTCCGGCAACTGGGTAGGCTCCTCCGCCGGCTCCCCTTCCGGGGCCTCGGGCTGGGGCATCCCCAGGTCCTTCTTCCGGCAAGCGAACAGGAAGAAGGGCATGGTAATATTGAACAGGATGCTGAGCACCAGGAACAGGGTGGTGTTCTTGGGATCGCAGGATTTATAGATCCTGTACAGGGCGATGTACTGGAACACCGCGAATACGATCGC
Source organism: uncultured Eubacteriales bacterium (assembly GCA_900543475.1). Classification (GTDB taxonomy): domain Bacteria; phylum Bacillota; class Clostridia; order Christensenellales; family CAG-138; genus Pelethousia; species Pelethousia gallinarum. The sequence goes on along the minus strand of UQRU01000042.1, from coordinate 10,385 downwards.
CTCCGCCAGCAGCAGGAAATAGCCCAGCAGCATCCACACGGCCATGGCAGCCACCTGGCTCCCATTATCGATCACAGCGCCTGCCACCATGCCGCCCATCAGGCAGAAGAACAGGCCCAGCAGCACATACATCCCCACCTCCAGCCAAAGGAGCAGCCTACGCTGGTATTTGATCTTGCCTTCGGTGAAATATACATATTGATCCGCCAGGCTGCCCATAATCCACCGGGCGCCGCACACGGGCACCCAGGCAAGGCCGGGGTGCAGGATACCCCGGCGCTTGGCCAGGGTGAAAAGGGATAAGGACAGGAAAATATACATTACAAGCCCCAGTCCCAGGCTGATCAGGCCGATCACGCCAAATACGGCTGCCATAGCAAATACGTTAGCGTCCATAATTTACCTCCTTGTTTAAGTTGACGGGTCAGGCCCCATATTCCGGCAGCTGCTCGCCGTCCCCGCCTTCCGGCTGGGGCATGCCCAAATCCTTGTTCCGGCAAGCGAATACGAAGAAGGGCATGGTGATGCTAAAGATGATGGAAAGCACCAGGAACAGCGTCGCGTGCTTGGGATCGCAGGACTTGTAGACCTTATACAGGGCGATGTAGATCATCACGCTCAGGGCGATGCTAGCCAGGTTCAGCAGGGTTTGTACGCCGTTGAGCTGCAGCAGCTGCATGGACACATCCTGCCCTGCCAGGGCGGCCGTCAACAGCTGGGTGGCGGACACCAGCAGGGGAATAGCCGCGGCGGTGAGCACCAGTTCGCCCCAAAGGAGGATGTGCCGGGAGCAACGGAGCTTAGACCCGGTCAGGCTCGCATACTGATCCGCCAGGCTGCCCAAGATCCACCGGACGCCGCCGATGGGGATCCAAGCGAGGCCCGGGGCGCGGATGCCCCGGCGCTTGGCCAGGGTATAAAAGCCCAGGGAGGAGAAAATGTAAGTTATTACGGCTAAAATACCAATGACGGCCAAAATGGTCACAAGGATCGATGTGATCATGGCCAACAGTTCTGGATCAGGTGACATTTGCATGGTTTATTTACCTCCAACCAATTGTTTTTGATTTTGTTTGCTCGCCCCAGTATAAACCGGGGCAGAATTGACATTTCCCGGGGAATGGGCCTGGCTCAGGCGCCCACCACTTCATACACCATGGGGACCGCTTCCGGCGGCTCCTTGGAAAGGGTGATGGCGCCCCGCAGGGTATCCATGGCTTCCGCCAGCCGGGTCTCGTCGTTTACATACAGGGTGGCCAAGGGCTCCCCGGCTTTCAAATAATCCCCCCGGCGCTTGTGCATGATCAAGCCCACCGCCGGATCGATGACGTCGGTCTTTTTCGCCCGGCCCGCCCCCAACAGCTGGGCGGCGGTACCGATCTGGGCGGCGGCCATGTTGGCGATGTACCCGTTCCCCTCCAGGGCGACCGGCACCAGCCTACGGGTCTTGCATAGGGCGTCCATATCCTCTAGGCAGCCGGGTTTCGCCCCCAGGGCGCATACCATGGCCTGAAGCTTTGCAAATCCCGCGCCGGACCTAAGGGCATGGGTGAGCTTTTCCTCCGCCTCCGCCTGGTCTTTGGCAAGGCCCCCCAACATCAGCATATGGCCGGCCAAGAGCATACAGACCTGATACAGCGGATCTTCCGGCGGGATCTGGCCGCATAGCAGCTGCACCGCCTCCCGTACCTCCAGGGCGTTGCCCACCGCCATACCCAGGGGCTGGTCCATATCCGTGATCACTGCCACGGTTTTGCGGCCCACATGCTCCCCGATCTCCACCATGGTCTGGGCCAGCGTATGGGCCTCTTCCAGGGTCTGCATAAAGGCGCCGGAGCCGGTCTTCACATCCAGCACAATGGCGTCGGTGCCGGCGGCCAGCTTTTTGCTCATGATGCTGGAGGCGATCAGAGGGATGCTCTCCACCGTGCCCGTCACGTCCCGCAGCGCGTACATCCGCTTATCCGCCGGCACCAGATCCCCTGTCTGACCGATGACGCACACCCCCAGCTCCTTCACGATCTTTTTAAAGGCGGGGATCTCCACATCGATGCAAACCCCAGGGATGGACTCCAGCTTATCTAGGGTACCGCCGGTATGGCCCAGCCCCCGGCCGCTCATCTTGGCCACCGTGCCCCCGCAGGCCGCCACCAGGGGCGCCAGCACCAGGGTGGTGGTATCCCCCACCCCGCCGGTGGAATGCTTATCCAGCTTGACGCCTGGCAGATCGCTCAGATCCACCACCTCGCCGGAATGCCACATGGCTTCCGTCAGGGCGGCGGTCTCCCGCGGGGTCATGCCCTGGAAGCATACGGCCATCATCCAAGCGGACATCTGGTAATCTGGGATCTCCCCTTGGGTGAACCCCTGGATGATATGCTGGATCTCTTCTTTTGTATGGGCTTCCCCTCTGCGTTTTTTCTGGATCAGATCCACCATGCGCATATCGTTTCCCTCCCCATTCTTGGATTCCCTGCCGCGCCCTATGCCAGGCGGTTCGCGGCGCATATACGCAGCTCCGGCAGCGTATCGTATATTGTACCACATGCCCCCATCCCTTTCAAGGCGCTCCATGTATGGGACGCCGCCCCCTTGGAAACACTATCCATATGACGGATTGGGAAAAATTGACCATAGACTTGATCGATGCCCTGGAACAAAGCCGGGTCCGAGAGCTGGCCCATGTGCTTGCCAATACCCGCAGGCTCCTGTGGAACAGCTTCCTGTCCGGCGTTTTCCGGGGGTTGGGCGCTGCTTTGGGCTTTTCGGTGCTCGGCGCCTTGGCCCTGCTCCTTTTAGGCCGCATCTTTGGGGTGGAGTTTTCTTAACGCCCTTTTCTTGGCAATTCAGAAAATCCCCTCTTGCAAATTCTCTCCCGATGCTTTATAATCATATGCGTTCGGGGATGTAGTCTCAGCCGGTTAGAGCGCTTCGCTCACATCGAAGAGGTCGGGGGTTCGAGTCCCTCCATCCCCACCATCTGTCGCAAGCTTTCCGTTGCTTGCGACTTTTTTCTTATGTCCCGTTGCCAGGTCCCATCTTGGGACCATAGCGGTTTGTAGGCGGCATTGCCAGGCCCTAGGCCGGAGTATTTAGTTCTTCAACCAAGCCCCAGCTTTCCCTTTATTAACCAAATTGTTTTTTTATAAATATTCTTCTGTAAATCGCCTTAAGAAATCTAAAGAACGTCCCAAAAGAATGGACTTCCCCGGGGCTTAAGGTATAATTTTGATAAAGCAATGATACACAAGGAGTGGAGCCCATGGCAAAACAGAGAATCCTCATAGCGGATGACGATCCGGCGATCCGGGAGGTGGTGCGCCTTCTGCTGGAAGGGGCCGGCTATGATGTTGCCGAAGCGGCAGATGGCCCCAGTGCGGTGGAGGCAGCTTCCGGCGCCTTTGACCTAATTATATTGGATGTGATGATGCCGGGATGTTCGGGTATATCCGCCTGCCAGCAGATCCGAAAAAAGACCATGACCCCCATCCTGTTTCTCACCGCCAAATCCCAAGATGCGGATAAAGTTTTGGGGTTTTCGGCAGGGGGGGACGATTATCTGGTGAAGCCCTTTTCCTATAGCGAGCTTACGGCTCGGGTGCGGGCGATGGTGCGCCGGTACCGGGAGTATGGGGCGGCGGAAGCGGCTGCGCCCGCACCCCAGCGGTTGGAGTTTGGCCAGGTATGCATTCTGCCGGAGACCGGGGAGGTGCGCCTATGCGACGAAAGCCTGGCCCTGACGGATATTGAATATCGGATCCTACTGCTATTGGCCTCCAATCCCAAAAAGATCTTTTCCGCCCAAAACATCTATGAAAGCGTTTGGGGCGAGCCTTATTTCTATGCCTCCAACAACACGGTCATGGTACACATGCGGAACCTGCGCCGCAAGCTGAGCCAGGACGGCGCGTATCCGGACCTGATCAAGACCGTATGGGGCAGGGGGTATCACATTGGCTAAAGAACGCCGGCTTCGGATCAATAAGCTGGGGACGCAGCTCACCATCAGCGCCTTGCTATGCATGGTCGTCGCCCTTTGCGTTTTCTATCTGATGCAGAGCGCAGCTAGCTTTGCTTTGACCAATTGGGTATCGGATTCGGACTTTTACCAGGCCATGAGCCGCCGGTTTGCCAATCGTGTCCAGCAGTATGTCACGGAAAACCACATTTCCCTTTCCAACCTGGATGCCCTGGACAATATGCAGGGGGATATTTTGATCTCCGTATACCAGGACGATGTGTTGCTTTACGATTCCCTAGGCGCGGACGCAATGGTAGATCCCTTGCCAAGCGCAGTATATCCCCTTTCCTTAGAGGACGGGGAAGCCTGGGTGTACATTTGGGACTATGGGTTTTATACGGTCTATTTCCGGGTGTTTGATATGATCAGCGCCCTGTTTGCCTTTTTCTCCTTTGTGATCCTGTTCGTCTTTCTGATCCACAAGAAGCTGAACTATATCCTACGGCTGGAAAACGAGCTGGCCATCCTAGAGGGCGGGAACCTGCAATACCCCATCACCATCCAGGGCAACGATGAGCTTACCTGCCTGGCCCAAGGCATCGACGATATGCGCCGTTCCTTCATCGAGCGCCAGCAGGGGGAGGCGGAGGCCATCCGGGCCAATCATGCCCTGATCACCGCCATGTCCCATGACCTGCGTACCCCCCTCACCTCCCTGACCGGCTATATTGAGCTGCTGCAAAACCAGCAATATGCCACGGAAGAGCAGCGGCAATATTTCATCCAGGCCAGCCGGGACAAGGTATTCCGCATCAAGGAAATGACCGACGCCCTATTTGAATACGCCTTGTGTTCCGGCGATGTCGCCCCCGCCCAATTGGAGGCCATGGACGCGTATGAGTTGCTCAGCCAGTTTGTGGAGGAATACGGCTTTGAACTGGAAGGCGCAGGCTTTCAGCTGGAGCGCGCCATCCCGCCCTTTCAGGCCCAGGTGCTGGCAGACCCCAGCCGCTTATCCCGGGTGTTCGACAACCTGACCTCCAATTTGAAAAAATATGCGGACCCCGCCTATCCCATCCAGGTCAGCCTGTCCGTACAGCGGGATCAGGTGGAAATGGTCGTGGCCAATCAAACCCGGCATTATGCCGCCGTGGAAAGCACCCGCATCGGCTTGAAAACCTGTCAATCCATCCTGCAACAGCACGGCGGCGGGTTCCAAACCAGCATGGATGGGAGCCGGTTCCAAGCCCGCCTTGTTCTTCCCCTGCTCCAAGGGGATTGAGCCTCCTTGTATGGGTAGCCGGTAGGCTGCCCTTTCCTTATTATTACTTATCTCCATTGGGAGCCGGTTCCGGCTCCTTTTTTATTTGGTGGGCGTTCCCCCCCTGATCGCCGGGTCCCTTGTGCTGTCTCGCCTTTCTTCCTTGGCATATCTCTTTGGTTTTTCTTTATAATCCTTCATTTTTTGCTGGCTGGTTTCTTCAGCTTTGTGGGATATCCTCTAAACCATTGCGGCGAAAGGAGGTACTTTATGGAAACTGCCTGCAAGGGACCTATCATCCAGGTCACTGCTCTGCGCAAGGAATACCCTGTGGGAGAGGAGGTGGTGGTGGCCCTTAAATCCATCGACCTGGCCATTCCCCGGGGAGAGATCTGCTGCATCTTCGGCACCTCGGGATCTGGCAAGAGCACCCTACTCAACCAACTAGCCGGCATGGAAAAGCCCACCCGGGGCCAGGTATCCATCGGCGGCGTGCCCATTGGCCAGCTTTCTGAAGAAGCCTTGGCACGATTCAGGCAAGAGCATCTTGGGTTCGTTTTTCAATCCTACAACCTGCTTCCCGCCCTGACCGCCGTGGAAAATGTGGCCCTGCCCCTTATGTTCCGGGGCGTGCCCCGGGCCCAGCGGGAGCGGGCCGCCGCACAAATGCTTCGCCAGGTGGGCCTGTCCCACCGTTTGCATCACTATCCAGGCCAGATGTCCGGCGGCCAGCAGCAACGGGTGGGCATCGCCCGGGCCTTTATCGCCAAGCCGGACGTAGTATTCGCCGACGAGCCTACCGGCAACCTGGATTCTAAGACCACCATAGAAGTCATGGAAATGATCCGAGGCTTTGCCCGGGAAAACCGCCAAACCATTGTATTGGTCTCCCACGACCCGGAAATGGCCGACTATGCTGACCGCATCGTCACCCTGATCGATGGGGAGATCGTCAAGATTCAGCAAAATCATCACTTGCAGGAGGAACCTACCACATGAAAGGATGGACCAAACGCACATGCGCTTTCATCTTAGCCCTGATCTCCCTTTGCCTGCCCGCCTTGGCCCTGGCGGAGGAGCCAGCCCCTTCCGTTTCCGGGGCGGTTGAAGCGGCGGCAGGCAGCCTGCCTGCCAGCACGGCCCCCGCCAGCGGCCTGCCTACCGATACGACGGCTGCTTCCACCACCCAGCCCGCTCCCCTTTCCAGCAGCCTGGTGGTCACCGGCTATCAGGTCCTATCCGGCGGCAGGCCTGCCAGCAGCATTCGCAAGGGGGACAAGGTGACGCTCGTGGTCTCCCTGATGAACACCGGCATCACCACCCAACAGGCAGGGGATGTTTCCCAGCTGGACGTGAGCCGGCTGGTGGATAGTTTTTCCACCGGCGGCGCCCCCCAGGTGCAGATCCTCTCCAGCCTCAAGGATCCCTTGCAATGCACCATTCAGTTCCCGGATTGCACCTACAATGGCCAAGGCCGTTCCTTCCGGTGCATGGTGGGATACCGGGCCTTGTCCCTCCCCTATGACCAGGCGGAGATCAGCCTGGGGGAATGTGTGGAATACACCGCCCCTGAACCCACCCAGCCGCCAGCTCCAGTGGCTGTCCCCGCCCCTGCCCTGCGGCTCTCCAGGAGCGACGTGCCCCTGCTCAAGGCTGGGGATACGGCGACGATCACCTTGTTTTTCACCAATATGGGCCGGGTAGGCATGGACAATGCCCTGGTCACCATCACCACCTCGGACTCCCTTATTTTGACGGAAAACGCAGCCTCCTTCCCCCTGGGGAACATTCCCAGCGGCCAGACTGCCGCCTTGACCCTACAGTTCAAGGCAGCGAAAACCGTTTCTGCGGAACAGCAGACCATTACCGCAGAGGTAAAATATACCTACTTCAATGGGGAAGCCCCGACCCAGGGCGCTGCCTCCGACCGGGTAAACCTTTTGTCCCGGGCCACAGACCCCAACGCCGCCCAAATGGACGGCCCGGTCCCCAATGTGATCCTGCAACGGTACACCTACGGGGAAAGCGGCCAGCAGGTAGCGGCGGGCTCGGAATTTTCCCTGCAATTGGATTTCCTCAACACCAGCGAAAAGAAAAAGCTGGAGAACGTGGTCATGACCTTGGAGCCCGGAGAAGGCCTGAGCCTGTGCGATTCCTCCAATACCTTTTACTACGCCAGTTTAGGTAAGCAGGAATCCAAAACCGAGACCGTACGGCTGGTAGCCCTTCCCAGCGCAAAGCCCGGCTCTGCAGAAGTGACCGTCACCTTCAAATATGAATACGTGGATAACCATAAGCGTAACCAGGTGACCCTGCCCCAAAAGCTCTCCATCCCCCTGTATCAGCCGGACCGGTTTGAGGTGACCATGGCCAATCCTCCCCAGGACGCCACCGTGGGACAGGAGACCACCCTAACCCTACAATATTACAACAAGGGCCGTAGCGACGTATCCAATGTGCAGGCCCAGCTTCCCAGTTCCATACCCGCTCTGAATACGGTGCAAAATCTGGGGAATTTAGAGCCAGGCAAAAGCGGCACCATCAACTTTGTCCTCACCCCGGACGAAGCCGGCGCCCTGAGCTTCAGCGTGAAGGTCAGCTATGAGGATGCCAGCGGCCAGGTGCAGGAAAAGGAAGTACCCGTATCCTTTAACGTGGAAGAGACGTACTTTGACCCAATGGATTCGGATGAATTGGGCATGGACGTGGACGATGGAGAAAAGAAAAGCCCCCTGCCCTATATCCTGATGGGTTGCGGCGGGCTGGCCGTTATTGGCGGGGGCGTGCTGTTCTACCTGAAGAAGCGGGGCGCCAAGCAAGGAGGACAAAACAGCTATGAATGGAAAGAAGAGGAGGCGTAACCCATGGGCCGGCAGGATCTGATCCGTATGTGTATCCAGAACCTGCTGCGCCGAAAATCCCGTACTCTGCTTACAGTATTGGGGGTGCTGATCGGATGCTGCGCCATTGTGATCATGGTATCCATCGGAATCGGTATGAAAGAATCCCAGGACAAGCTCCTTTCCGAAATGGGAGATCTGACCATCATCACCGTATACCCCCAAAGCCGCGGCAAGCAAGGGAAAAAGCTGGACGATGGCGCGGTACGTTCCTTTACCACCTTAGAGCACGTGGAAGCGGCCACCCCAAAACTGAGCCCGGATGACTTTACCGTACGGCTCTATGCCGGGGAGGGGCGGCGGTTTATGGCGGACTATGCCAGCGCTGCGGGTCTGGATATCAAGGCGGTGGAAGGCTTAGGATATAACCTGCTTTCGGGCCGCTACCCCCAGCCTCTTGCGGAGGGGGAAGCCCTGGCTGGCCAATATATGGAATATGCCTTTCAGGACACCATGCGGCCGGAAGGATATAATACGGTGGACCTATACAGCATGTACCAGGACGACGGCACCGTGGGGGAGCCGCCCCCTGCCTACTTTAACGCCATGGAAAGCCCGCTTATGTTGGAAGTCCGTTATGGGGACGCGGCCCCTGTTACCAAGCCCATCACCATTACCGGCAGGGTCAAAGAGGATTATTCCAAAGGCTATGAGACCTCTCAGGGCCTTATCCTGGACATTAAGGGTCTGCAAGCCATGATGGACCAAGCCAAGCAGGCGGCCGGCGTGGTATCCGGCCCTCCCAAGGGCTATGAAACGGTGCTGGTAAAGGTCACCGGCATCGACCGGGTGGCGGAGGTGGAAAAGAACATCAAACAGATGGGCTATCAAACCAGCTCCATGGAAAGCATCCGCCAGCCCATGGAAAAGGAAGCCCGGCAAAAGCAGCTGATGTTGGGCGGCCTAGGGGCTATTTCCTTGTTTGTGGCGGCCCTGGGCATCACCAATACCATGATCATGTCCATATCCGAGCGGACCCGGGAGATCGGCATCATGAAATCCCTGGGCTGCTACGTACGGGACATTCGCCGCCTCTTCCTTTTGGAAGCCGGCGCCATCGGCCTGATCGGCGGGGTAGTGGGCTGCGTGATCAGCCTACTGGCTTCCTGGATCATGAACCTGGTATCCCAAGGCTCCTCCATTTCCTCCCTGACGGATGTTTATACCATCCTAACCACGCCAGGCAGCCGTTTGTCCGTGGTGCCGGCCTGGTTGCTGGCCTTTGCCATCCTGTTTTCCATTCTCATCGGCCTGGGCTCCGGCTACTACCCTGCCAATAAGGCGGTGCGCATCCCCGCCCTAGAGGCCATCAAGAGCGAATAGGGAACGGACAAAACGTGGTCCGCCTCTATTTTAAATAGATCCGGCCTGTTCCTTTGCCGCTAGAAGCAAAGGGGCAGGCCACTTTTTATGCCGGCTTACGGGTTTAATAGATACACCCCCAGATTTAAATAAGCGGCATAGGTGAGCCATAGCACATAGGGGAGCTGCAAATTGGCGGCAGCGGGCCGGATGGGCCGAAACGCCCGGATCATCCAAAGCACCAAGCCATACAGCAGCACCAAAATAAAAAACGCTAGCAAATACGCCTGGCCCAGGAAGAATACCAGGGGCCAAAGGAAATTCACAGCCAGCTGGGCCCCATAGACGGCCAAGGCGGGTTTTACCTTTGGCCCTTCGCCTTGCAAAATCAGATAAGAGGAGATCCCCATCAGGGCATACAGGATGGCCCAGGCAATGGGGAACGCCCAGGCCGGCGGCGCAAGGGGCGGCTTATGCAGGGTCTCAAACAGGGCGGCGGCGTCGCTGGTGAGCCAGCCCGCCAGTCCCCCCACCGCCTCGGGGATGAGCAGGCATAAAAGCAGTTGTTTCCAACGGATGGGTTTCATGTTTGCCTCCTATGCGAGTTTCTCCTTATAGCATATGCCGCAGGTGGTTCTTCATCCCCATAAATATCCTGCCTTCCAGGGCGCCGGCATAGGAACATTTCGCCTTACAGGGGGCATGTTGGGGTTTCTGTACAAGTCTGCTTCCCCGGCGTCTTTTCCCGTTCTTCCTGCCTTAGCTCTTTTATATCCTCCAAATATGTAATAATCCCGGCGGTGGCTTTTCCCGTTTTCCATATTGGGATTTTCCAGCCTTTCGCTCCTGTTGCCGCGGCCTTACCGGCTGGTTTTCTGAAATAAAAAAAACCGGCCGGCCGCAGCGCGGCCGGCCGGCGCCCCCCTAGGGGCCGGAAAAGGGTTGATTAATCGTAGTAAAC
>UQRU01000041.1 GCA_900543475.1 uncultured Eubacteriales bacterium | reverse complement strand
TGCGTAACAGGCTGCAAGTGCGCCTTATTACCCGCACCCTTGCTTTTCATGTAGGATAATCTTTTAGCCCATGCGGGGAGCGTGTCCCCTTTCCACGCTTCCCGTTATGGGCTATTTGTCGTTCCGCAAAAGCATATCCGCTGTTGATGTGCTTTTGCAGGCCGACAAAGCCTATTGTTCTTTGACAAAGAAAGCGGCCTTTGGTGCGCAGCATAACAGGCAAACGGGTACATTCCGTCTGTACCGAGCCAGTCGGCGGGTACGCCATGACAGCTTTTCCCCATAGGGGAAAAGCCGAGCGAGAACTACCGCGCCGTAAAACAGGTTTAGCAGCTTGTGGGCGACGACATACAAGGCGGCACAATGATACTCCCGCGTTGAACACCCTCAAAGTATTGCGCGGCGCACCCATAAGCATGGGCCGGGGTGAAACTCCCGTGAGGTTGCAGCTAACAACCGCCCGTTTTTGCCTTTTCATTTAGATTTTTGTTGTAATAGTGGACTTGCCGCTATTCATATAGTGTATTAGCCATTTCTCGAAAGGGGGCTAATCATTGGAGCGAAAAGAGCAGCCAAAAACCATTTGTAAGAGTGTTTTCAAAAGCGGCGAAAGCACTACTTCCAAAAAAGAACTCACCCAAAAATGGATTGAGTTAATCAATAAAATTGAAAGGGACAAGAGTGTAACTCTTGCCAAGCGGTAATGACAAGCTGCTTTCTGTATGGTATAATAAATACAGAAAACAGCTTGTTCCTATCTCTAAGGAGATATGAACATGAAGGTAGCTATTTATTGCCGCTTATCCGAAGAAGATAGAAACAAGCAATTTGAAACAGACGACTCGGGCAGCATACAGAACCAAAAAGCTATGCTGCTGCAATACGCTATGGAACAGGGGTGGGAACTTTACAACATTTACAGCGACGACGACTATACCGGGTCAGATCGACGACGCCCGGAGTTTAACCGTTTGCTAAAAGACGCTGAACAGCGGAGATTTGACATTGTTTTATGCAAGACACAATCGCGGTTTACCCGCGAATTGGAACTTGTCGAAAAGTACATACATGGGCTATTCCCCATTTGGGGTATTCGTTTCATCAGCATTGTTGATAATGCAGATACCGCGAACAAGGGGAATAAAAAATCCCGTCAAATCAACGGGCTTGTCAATGAATGGTACTTGGAGGATATGTCCGACAATATCCGCAGCGTTTTAACCAATAGACGGAAAAACGGTTTCCATATTGGCGCGTTTGCCCTTTACGGTTATAAGAAAGACCCAGATCAAAAAGGACATTTGATTATTGACGAGGAAGCCGCCGCCGTTGTCCGAGAGGTTTTTACCTTGTTTGCACAGGGTTACGGAAAAACTGCAATCGCCCGTATGCTTAACGACAGGGGCATACCAAATCCAACAGAGTATAAGCGTCTGCATGGCTTACGATACCAACAGCCGAAGATGAGAAACAGCACCCTTTGGAAATACTTTGCTATTTCCGATATGCTCACAAATGAAATCTATATCGGCAACATGGTACAAGGCAAATACGGAAGCGTATCCTATAAGACAAAGCAAAACAAGCCACGCCCCAAAAGTGAGTGGTATATTGTCGAGGGGACGCACGAACCGATTATTGATCGGGAGTTATGGGACAGAGTGCAAGCGTTAGTTGCACAAAGGGCAAAGCCCTTTGACGTTGGCACAATCGGTTTATTCGCAAGAAAAGCCCGTTGTGCGAACTGCGGTTATACAATGCGCTCGTCTAAAACTTCTCCGGGGCGCGGCGGCAAGCATTATTTACAATGCTCCAACCGCCATGTTGCAAAGGAGGCTTGTATCGGTTCTTTTATTTCGGTTGACAGATTGGAACGGCTTGTCATTGACGAGTTAAACCGATTATCGGCTGAATACCTTGACAAGGACGAGTTAGAGCAGAACATAGAGTTTTGCGGAAACTTGCAGGGGCAAAAAGACCGTTTGAGTGCCGACCTTGCTACTTATCGAAAAAAGATTGAGGAATACTCCAAAGGGATTCGGGACTTATACATGGATAAGGTAAAAGGGTTGATTTCTGAAAGCGACTTTGTCGATATGTCAAAGGGATTTTCTACCGAGCGCGACCGTTTGGAGCGTGTAATCGCAGACGGTGAAAAGCAGTTAGCCGAACTCGACGAAAAAATCGCGGCGGGCGACAATCGCCATGAGCTGATTGAAAAATACACCAACTTGGAACATCTCACCCGCGAAATTGTGGAAACGCTGATTGATTATATATCCGTCGGCAAGCGTATTCCGGGGACAAGGGACGTTCCCATTGAAATCCACTGGAACTTTTAATGTAAAGTTGTTCTTATATGATTGCAGCAGAGCAAAAAGCCCGGGCCACCTATGAACACCTGATGACCTTAACGGATGATGCCGCTATCCTTTGCCCCTTGCGGTTTTTGCGGGAGCGGGAGATCGTACATTTTCAGCGGTTTGGGGAGTGCCTGGAGATCCTTCAGAGTATGTGATCTGGCTCGCGCAGTTGGATAGATCCCCCCCTTGGCAAAACGCGGGGGATATCCTATAATGAATGTATGCATACTTCAGACTGTAGGGCCAAAAAGGCCCAGGAAACGCCCCAACCTATGGGACGGGATGATGTTCGTTATCTAACATATATCCGTATTTTGCAGCGGGAATTGGTGCCGGCGATGGGATGTACCGAACCCATCGCCATCGCCTATTGCGCTGCGGTGGCGCGATCCCTATTGGGGGCGTTGCCGGACCGGGTCATTGTGGAGGCTAGCGGGAATATCATCAAAAATGTAAAGAGCGTGATCGTGCCAAACACAGACGGCCACCGGGGCATAGAAGCCGCGGCGGCCATCGGCATTCTAGCGGGGGACCCGGGGAAAAAGCTGGAGGTTCTGTCTCAAGTGAAGGATGAGCAGAAAAAAGCCCTGCCCGCATATCTTGCCAATACGGCGTTTGAGGTGCGACCAGCGGAAAATGGATTGGTGCTGGATCTAAAGGTGCAGGTGTTTTCCGGCGCGTCCCAGGCAGCGGTTCGGATCGCCAATGCGCATACCAACATCGTTTCCATTGAAAAGGACGGACAACCCGTACCCTTGGGGCAGCTGGCACAGGGGGACGCCCCTCGGGAGGAGGCAGACAAGCCGGATTACGATCTGCTGAGCGTGGAAGGGATCTATTCCTTTGCCATGGGCGCAGATATCGCGGACGTGAAGGACGTGTTGGATCGGCAGATCGCCTTTAACACAGCCATCTCCCAGGAAGGGCTTCGGGGAGATTATGGGGCGAACATCGGTTCGGTGCTGCTGGAAAGCTATGGAGACGAGGTGCGTAACCGGGCCAAGGCCCGGGCTGCTGCCGGCTCCGACGCCCGCATGAACGGGTGCGAACTGCCGGTGGTGATCAATTCCGGCAGCGGCAACCAGGGATTGACCGCTTCTTTGCCGGTGATCGAATATGCCCAGACCTTGCACGTTACCCAGGAGCAGCTATACCGGGCCCTGTTGATCTCCAACCTGTGCGCCATCCACCAAAAAAGCGGCATTGGCGCCCTGTCCGCTTATTGTGGCGCGGTCAGCGCCGGGGCAGGCGCTGGAGCGGGCATCGCTTATTTGCGGGGGGGCGGCTATTCTGGGGTGGCCCATACCATTGTAAACACCCTGGCCATTACCTCCGGCATTGTGTGCGACGGCGCCAAGGCTTCATGCGCGGCGAAGATCGCCACCGCAGTGGATGCAGGCATTTTAGGCTACGATATGTACCTACATGGCCAGCAATTTTATAACGGGGACGGTTTGGTGGCGGCAGGCGTGGAAAACACCATCCGCAACATCGCCCGCTTAGGCCGGGATGGCATGCGGGAAACGGACCGGGAGATCATCCAGATGATGACCTGCGATATGTAGCCCCTCGTCGTCCCTGGGGCGGCAATGGCTTATCCTGTGCAAGGCTGTTTTTACAGTGCAATTTTGACTTGCGGCGGTAGCCCCAGCGGCTTACCGCCGCATTTTTGAAAACCCTTGGGAGTCCAGGGGCTAGCTCCGGCGGGCTTTAATGGGTTTTGACGACATAGGGTGAATTGTCCCAAAGGGCAAGGGAATGTCCCCTTGGGGTGTATTTTTGAAATAGTGGCCCAGCCATTTTTTCGACAGACTGTGGCGGTAGCCCTAGCGGCCTACCGCCTTTTGAATGCGCTTTTCGGCGCAGGCCCTTATATCGTCCCCAGGGAAGGCCCCCGCTTTTTTATGGGGACGAGAAAACATGCATGAAGGCGGTTTTTCTGCTTTTTAGCCGCCGATACCGGTGAATATTCACAGTGCGTTAAAAAAAGACCGCTGGGAATGTGGTATAATATAAGGCAATTGATCCTGACGCATTCGTTAGGAAAACAAACAGCATTGGCTGTATGGAGGTTGATCGCCATGAAAAAATGGATTGCAGGCGCTCTGGCGTTTTTATTCTTGCTGGGGTTGGCGGCGCCGGCACTTGCTTTGGATGCGGGGTTGTCCCGGGTGGCCATTGGCGCCAATCTTGACGATGCGCAGATCGCCCAGGTATATGCAGATTTCGGCTTGGAGCGGGGGAGCGTACAGGAGATCACCGTAACCAATCAGGATGAGCGGGCTTATTTGGAAGGATTGGTTTCCGAGAATAAGATCGGCAGCGTGGCCCTTTCCTGCGTATACATTACGACGCTGGAGCCGGGGTCCGGCCTTTCTATTTCCACCAAGCATATCAATTGGTGTACGGAACAGATGTATGCCAACGCCCTGACCACCGCCGGCATCACGGACGCCCGCGTAATGGTAACGGCTCCCTTTGACGTATCCGGCACTGCCGCCCTTACCGGCATTTATCGCGCCTATGAAAGCATCACCGGCACCACCCTATCGGATCTTGCCAAGACCATTGGCGCAGAAGAGCTGGTGCTCACTGGGGAATTGGCGGAATACATCGGCAGCGAGGAAGCTACGCAGCTGATCAACGAGCTTAAAAAGATCCTGGATCAGACCCAAAACATGTCGGACGACGATGTGCGCACAGAGATCCGGAAGATCGCGGAACAATACAATGTGGTAATTTCCGATAGCCAGGTAGAGCAGCTGCTTACCCTTTGCCGCCGGCTGGAAAAGCTGGATGTGAACGCCCTACAAAGCAAACTGGTCACCCTGGCGGAGACGGTGCAAAAAGCGAATGCGGCCAAGGAGACCGTATCCGCCATCGGGGAGAAGATCAGCAATTTCTTCTCATCCGTAGGCAATTTCTTCTCCAACCTGTTCGGCAAAAAATAACCCCGTTGGCTATTACCCCTATGGGCGGGCAAAAGGGCGCGTTTTCGCGAGGCAGTTTGTCGGCCGCCCCTATACGGGCTGGCATATCCGTTGGGTGTGGCCGGCCCCATAGCCTTTGATAATAAAAGCACTTTATCCTCCCCAGGGTGGACACGGTGCTTTTACATTTTTGGAGGGATCGCATTTGCCAAAGCCATACAAATACTGGATCGCAAGATAAAACGCCCTGTCAACCTTACAAAGACAGGGCGTTTTGCAACATGAAGCCAGCTGGTTATAAGCAATCGCAAAGTTTGGCCTTCAGGGCTTGGTAAGAGCAGGTGACCTGCTCAATGGACATATGATGGTAAAACACACAGGTGTTGGCATTGTCTAGAAATTCTTTTCCCGTCTCCGACCAAAGCATGATCCGCTTATTGGCCCGGGTTGCTAGGGCAATCCCCAGCTCCGTATGGGTGCCTTGCCCGCCTGGGAGCAGCACAAGGACAAACTCCGCATCCCGTACGGCGCTGGTTTCGCTGGTAGCTACCATCTGTAGCCGGTCCAGGCCCTGGCCTCGCACATCTCCATGTTCTGTCCAGTCATAGGTGGGGGTATGACCCCGGCTGGATAGGAAGCGGATCATGTCCATCGCCTGTTCCCGGTTGGCCAAGCCGCTTGCCACATAAAATCGCATAGTTATTTATTCTCCCTTCCGATGGCCTGGACCTGGATCTCCCAGCTTCCAGTGCCGCCTACAAAGACCTACATATTTGTCTCCGGCGCCCAGCACCACCTGTTCGCCCACCTTTGTTATGCCGCCACAGCCATCCAACCTGGCGTTAAAGGTAGCCTTGCGACCGCACCAGCAAATGGTTTTCACTTCTTCAATGGTATCCGCCCAGGCCAGCAACCACTTGCTGCCCTCAAACAAGTTCCCCTGGAAATCCGCCCGCAACCCGTAACAGATCACAGGCACGTTGTATTCGTCCACCAGTTCCGTCAACAGGTACACTTCATCCCGGGTCAGGAATTGGGCTTCATCCACGATGATACAATCGTAGGCATGGGCCTTTATGGCGTCCAGATCCATTTCGTGGAAGAGGACGCAGGCATCCGATAGGCCGGAGCGGGAACGGATGGTACGCACGCCGTCCCGCATGTCTACAGCGGGCTTGACCAGCAGGGCGCGTTGGCCCTGCTCGCCATAGTTATATTTCACCATGATGGCATTGGCGGTTTTGGAGGAGCTCATTGCGCCGTAGCGAAAATAAAGCTTAGCCATACTTAACGCTGTCCTTTGTCATAAGGAATTCCTTCCGCCTTGGGGGCCCTGGACTTCTTGGAAGTCAAAATCAGCACGATCATGGTAACAATATAGGGAAGCATCAGGTAGATGTATTCGCTGGACTTCACGTTTTCAAAGCTGGGCAGGAAGGGGATGCTGGCGCTGTAGGAGCCGATGATCTTGAACAGGGCAAAGAACAGGGAGGCTCCCAGGATGTTTAAGGGCTTCCAGTTACCGAAGATCATCACCGCCAGGGCCAAGAAGCCATAGCCTGCTACCGCGGATTGGAAACCGGAACCGGCGGCAACGGTATAGGCTAGGCCGCCGATGCCGCCCAACAGCCCGGAGATAAACACGCCTGCATAGCGCATCCGGTACACATTGATGCCCACGGAATCCGCTGCCTGGGGATGCTCGCCGCAGCTGCGCAGCCTTAGGCCGAACCGGGTCTTATACAGCACCACGGCAGAAACCACCAGCAGCAGCAAAGCCAAGGGGGTAGTCAGATAAAAGCTCTTGAACACCAGGTTCTGCAGGAAGGTATCCTGTACCTCTAGGCCGAAATTGGCCTGGGTGATCCGCACCCAGGTGGGGATCAGGATGGTGGTTTGGCCCTGGCCTTGAATGGCCCAGGTGACGGTAATGGCCAGGGCGGGGGCCAGCATATTGAGGGCGGTACCGCCGATGGTCTGATCGGCCTTTAGATGGACAGAGGCAAAGGCCAGCAGCAGGGAAAACAGGGCGCCGGTGAGGGCGGCCACCAGAATGGCGATCAGCATGCCAAGCTGGGGATGGGCGGGACCAAAACCGGAGGCGTCCAGGCTGCGAAGGGCTAGGCAGCTGAATAGGGCGCCCACCACCATGATGCCTTCTAGGGCGATGTTGACGATGCCGCTGCGTTCGGAGAACATACCGCCCAGGGCCACCAACAGCAACGGGACGGCAAAGACGATGGTGGCGCTAAGAATATCGGATAGGATCTTCATGCTTCGGCCTCCTTTTTTACGGCAGGGCTGGACGAATCTTCATCGCTTGCATGGGATACTGCCTTAGGCTTGAACAGCCGGGCGATCAAGGTGCGCATCAACAGGGCGAAGGCTGCCAAATAGATGATAGCCGCGATAATGATGTCGATGATCTCCTTGACAAATTCAGGCTGCATGGCATCGCCGCCCACCTGTATGTAGGAGATGAAAATGGCGCTGAATATGGTTCCCAGGGGATGGGATGAAGCTAACAGGGCGGTAGGGATGCCGTTAAAGCCCATGGGCAATAGGGTTTTGACCAGGGTATACTGGGCGGTACCGCTTAGGTAATAGATGCCGCCGCCAATGCCGGAAAGGCCGCCTGCGATAACGGTGGATAGGATGATGTTTCGCTTGGCATTGATACCGGCATAGATGCTGGCGTTGCGGTTATAGCCGCAGGCCTTGAGCTCATAGCCAAAGGTGGTTTTAGACAGGATGATCCAAATGATAATCGCCATGAGGATGGCAATGAAAATGCCCACGTTGATATAACGGGAATCCATCAGTTCATCCAGGCCCAGCTTGGGCAGCGCGCCGGCCGGATTGGCAGAGGCCAGGGAAGCGGTCCGGTCTTTGTTGGACGCGCCCCAATAATTGGCCAGCATCATGGGCATGTTGTTGATGGCCAGGTTAACGGTAAATAGGCCGATCCAGTTGAACATGATGGAGGTAATGACCTCGTTTACGTTGAACAGGGCTTTGAATAGGCCGGGGAACAGGCCCCAGATGGCGCCGCCGATCATACCGGCCACCATGGCGATGTACCAGGGCTGCTGGAACTGGATGGCCGCGGTGAGGGCGAAAAAGGCGCCAATGGTGTATTGTCCGGGGGCGCCGATGTTGAACAAGCCGGTTTTAAAGGCGAAGCCAACGCTCAAGCCGGTCATGATCAAAGGCGCAGCCTGATAAAGCACCTTGGCCAGCTTATCCAGGGCGGAGAACCCGGCCGTTAGGATCTGCTTGAAGCCATAGAGGGCAAAGGGTGCGTTAAAGGCATAGAGCAGCACCAGACCAACCAATAACCCCATTAGGATGGAGGCGATGGAGGCAAGGCAGCTGGTAAAGCCTGCGCTGTGGATGAAGTGCTCAAGCTTGGTTTTCACGCGATCTCCTCCTTCCCGGGGACAGGCTGCCGCTTGGCGCCCGCCATATACAGGCCCAGCTCGTTTACGCTGGTGGTCTTGGGATCAAACTCGCCTACGATTTCCCCTTCATACATCACCAAGATCCGGTCGCTAACGTTCATCACCTCATCCAACTCCAGGGATACCAGCAGAATGGCCTTTCCGGCGTCACGCTGGGCGATCAGCTGCTTGTGGATGTATTCAATGGCCCCCACGTCCAGGCCCCGGGTGGGCTGGACCGCCACCAGCAGCTCCGGTCCCTTGTCCACCTCCCGGGCGATGATGGCCTTTTGCTGGTTGCCGCCGGACATGCTGCGGGCTATGGTCACCGGGCCTTGGCCGGAACGGATATCGTATTGGCGGATCAGCTTTTCGGCATATTGGCGGATCATGCCCTTGCGCAAAAAGCCATGCTTTTGAAATTCCGGCTGCCAATACCGCTGCAATACCAGATTTTCTTCTAAGGTATAGTCTAGGATCAGGCCATATTTATGCCGGTCCTCGGGAATATGGCTCATACCCAGCTTGCTCCGCTCCCGAATGGGGGCGGTGGTGATCTCGTGGCCGCAAAGGGAAATATGGCCGGCGCTGAATTTTTCCAGCCCCGTTAGGGCGGAGACAAATTCCGTTTGGCCATTTCCCTCAATGCCTGCCAGGCATACGATCTCCCCTTGCCGGACCTGTAAGGATACGTTTTTGACGGCGTTGTTCTTATGGAGCCGGCTGGGGACGGTGACCCCTTTCACATCCAATACAACCTGGCCGGGGGCTGCCTGCTGCTTTTCCACGGCAAAGCTCACGGGCCGGCCTACCATCATTTGGGAAAGCTCTTCTTTGGTGGTATCCTGAATGTTCACGGTGCCGATGCATTTTCCCTTGCGCAACACGGTACAGCGATCCGCCACCGCCATGATCTCGTTGAGCTTGTGGGTAATGAACAGGATGGACTTGCCTTCCTTGGTAAAGGAACGCATGATCTCCATCAGCTCGTCGATCTCCTGGGGGGTCAGCACGGCGGTGGGCTCGTCGAAAATCAGGATCTCGTTGTCCCGGTAGAGCATTTTTAGGATCTCCACCCGCTGCTGCATACCCACGGAAATGTCCTCGATCAGGGCGTCCGGGTCCACCTTGAGGCCATAGCGCTCGGAAAGGGCCATGACCTTTTCCCGGGCTTCCTTTTTTTGCAGGAACCCGGCCTTATTGGGCTCCACGCCCAGGATAATATTATCCAGCACGGTAAATACCTCCACCAGCTTAAAGTGCTGATGGACCATGCCAATGTTCAAATCGTTGGCATCGTTGGGGTCTTTGATATGGACCACCTGGCCATTTTTTTTGATGGTGCCGGCTTCAGGCTGATACAAGCCAAACAGGACGCTCATCAGGGTGGATTTCCCCGCGCCGTTTTCCCCCAGCAGGGCGTGTACCTCCCCCTGCTTGAGTTGCAGGGTAACATCGTCGTTTGCCTTGATGCCGGGGAATTCCTTGGTGATGTTTAGCATCTCGATGACGTATTCGCTCATGTGTGATCCCCTTTTGTTTAGAAATGAGGGCTAAAATAGCATAATAAAAATGATGATTCCGCAGTTTATAAAAAAGGGGGCCGGGCTAAGGCCCAGCCCCGCAAATTCGCCTAAAGTAAGGCAGATCTAGGGTAATTAGTCGTTCTGATACTCCACAGCGATCTCCACCGCAGGCGCGTTCTCGGTGTCGCTGGAGATGGTGATCTCGCCGCTCTTTACCTTGGCGAAGAGCTCGTTGTACTGCTCCACGGTATAGGTGGTCAAGCGCCAAGAACCCTCGGCAGTGGGCAGGCCCACGCAATCCTGGGCAGCGCCCAGCTTCTGCTCGGTGCCGGCATACTCGGCAGGCCAGGTACCGCCATTGTCATACAAAGCGGTCAGGGCCATGACCACGGAGTTCTTCAGCTCCTTCATAGCGGAGGTGATGATCAGCTCGGATTCGGCGCTCTGGTCAACGTCCACGCCGATGACCTTGGCATTGGCCTCTTGGGCAGCGCCCACAGCAGACAGGTAGATGCCGCCGCCGCAGGAGAATACCACTTCCGTACCCTCGGTGTACCAGCCGCTCATCTTGGTCTTGATCTCATCGGTGGGGGTGAAGCTGCCGGAATACCAGTACTTCACGGACACTTCGTCCACAACGCCCAGCTCAACAGCCGCGGCATTGGCGCCCTGGAGGAAGCCATAGCCATAGCGGATAACAGCGGGTACGTCGATACCGCCCAGGAAGCCCAGCTTACGATAACCGTCCTGCACGGCGGCATAACCGGCCAGGTAACCAGCCTGCTCCTCCTGATAGGTGATCAGGGAAACATTGGCGGT
Organism: uncultured Eubacteriales bacterium; assembly: GCA_900543475.1. GTDB lineage: Bacteria > Bacillota > Clostridia > Christensenellales > CAG-138 > Pelethousia > Pelethousia gallinarum. Next base: position 6,257 of record UQRU01000041.1, on the reverse strand, counting down.
GGGTTCGGGCACATCGCCCAGGCCCATGTCGATGCCCAGGAACATTACATCCGGATACTCAGCCTGCACGGTCTGTACAGCGGGCCCAAACAGGTAACCAGGCATGACCACGACCTTGGCACCCTTGTCGATAGCGGTCTCGATGGACTCGATACGGGCCTCATCGCTGTCCTCGGAGGGACGATAGTAGTTGTAGGTCTTACCATTGGCCTCGGCATACTCTACGACGCCTTCCCAGGAACCCTGGTTGAAGGACTTGTCGTCGATGTTACCGATATCGGTGACCAGGGCGATCTCGTAGGTGCCATCCGCAGGCGCCTCCTCGGCAGGGGCCTCTTCAGCCTCCTCAGCAGGGGTTTCTTCAGCGGGCGCTTCTTCAGCGGGCGCTTCTTCCGCAGGCGCCTCCTCGGCAGGGGTCTGTTGGGCGCAGGCCACCATGGAGAGCGCAAAAATCAGCGCCAGGAAGATCGCAAGAAATTTCTTCATATTCTTTCCTCCTTATTTTGCCGCGCATAACGCGGCATGATATATTACAAATTATAGCAGATATACGGGCGCATTTCAAACCGCTTTTCAATTTCGTAGCACAAATAACACATGACTGCCAAAAAATCATTGTACAATGCTAGAAAAATGGTACAATAATCCTGAAAGAATGAGAAACAGGGCTGGAGAACATGTTTGGATATATCGCTCCCTGCCGGCCGGAATTGCGGATCCGGGAGGAAAAGGAATATAAGGCGTGGTATTGCGGCCTATGTAGGGAGCTGGGGCATCGTTATGGCCAAACAGCCCGATTGGGCTTGAGCTATGATTGCGCGTTTATCGCCTTGCTGCTTTCTGGCGCCAGCGGCTTAGGAGGGTGGGACATGGCCCGGTGCCCTTACAAGCCTACCCCGAAGCGCCCTATGGCCTCTCCTTGTTGGCCGGTGGCCTATGGGGCGGATCTGAACGTGTTGCTTGCCTGGTATAAGATGCAGGACGATTGGCAGGACGAAAGAAAGCCCCTTGCAGGTCTGGGCCGTATGGCGTGGCGGGGATATGCGCGACGGGCAGAGCAGCGCGCCCCGGAGCTGGCCCAGGCGGTGGAGGCAGGGATTCGGGAATTGACGGCGCTGGAAAAGGAAAATTGCAAGGAGCTGGATGCCCCGGCAGATGCCTTTGCCCGTATGATGCGGGCAGTGGGGCGGGCCGCCCCCCTTACTGGTAGCAGCGGACGGGTGATGCCCCATGTGCTATATCATCTTGGCCGGTGGGTGTATTTGATAGACGCCTGGGATGACCGGCATAAGGACCGGGAGAAGGGCGCGTACAATCCCTTTCTGGCGGCAGGCGCAAGCCGGGAGCAGGCGGCGTTCTTGCTGCATTTGTCCCTAAACGAGGCCACGGATGCCTATGAATTGCTGGGCATAGACTTGCACAAGGGGCTGTTGGATAATATTATATATGTAGGATGCCCGGGGAATACCCGGCGCATTTTGGAGGATAAGGATGAACAATCCCTATAAAGTTCTGGGCGTAAACGAAAATGCCACCCAAGAGGAGATCCGGGCAGCCTACTTGCAGTTGGTGAAAAAATACCATCCGGACCGGTATACAGATCCGGATCTAAAAGCCGTGGCCAATGAAAAGCTGGTGGAGATCAACGAGGCGTACGAATTCCTCACCAAAAAATCCAGCGGCAGCGCAAACCGGGGCCCGGGCAGCGGCCAAGGGTATGGGGGAGGCTATAGCGGCGCCGGCAGCGCTTATGCCGGGCCCAATGCCACGGAATTTGCAAGAGCCCGGGCGTTCCTGGGGCAGAACAACCTTCAGGCTGCCAAGGCTGTGCTGGATAATATCTCTATCCGTAATGCGGAATGGTATTATCTTTATGGCATTATCTATTTAAGGCAAGGCTGGTTCGACAAGGCGCGGGAATACTTGACCATCGCCTATCAGCAGGAGCCTGGCAACGCAGAATACGCCAGCGCCTATAATACCATCCGCCATACGGGTAATCCCTATGCTAGACAGGCCGGCGCATATCAGTCCAATTGTAGCCCTTGCGATATTTGCGCAGGCGCCATGTGCTTTAGCAGCTTCGGCGTGCCTTGCTGCTGTTGGTGCTGACAAATTCTAAGCATAATCGTCGTTTGAGGAATTGCTTCGTTGCAATTTCTCTTTTTTTATGATACGATTTCATTGCCAGACGAATTTTTTATATTATTTATACTCAAATAGAACACAATTTCCATATCTGAGAAAAATTATAGAACACAGATTCCAATAAATTATTTTAATATGAAAAAGGGGCGATTTTTTTGCGTAAGGGTGTTTCCATTACCGTAGGATTGTGCGTATGCTGGCTTATCGTATTGGCCGGGAGCAACGCCAGGGCCATAAACGGAAAAGCCGTCCGGTTACAGCAGGGTATGGGGCCCCAGGCCCAGGAAACCTATTATGCAACGTTGCAGGAAGCCTTGGACCAGGTGGCCAATAATTTTGCCCAGATCACCTTGCAGGAATCCCTTCAGGAGTCTGTGGAATACAGGGGGATGTATTCGATCACTTTGGATCTAAACGGGCACATGTTAACTGGGACAGAGGATACGGCATTGACCCACACGGGATATGGCGCCATGACTCTAAAGAGCGGGGTAGCTGGGGGCGGCATCCAGGGAACAAAGCAGGGCATTTTGGTCAATTCCCAACGGGGCTTAACCATACAAAGCGGGATATACCAGGCGTTAGGGCCTGGAGGAGTCGCCATTGTAAATGAAACGGGCAAAGTGTCCATTCAGGAATATGGCGGAAAGATACAGGTGGAAGGCGCCGTTGCCTTACGGGATCATTCAGACCAGGTGCTAGAATTAGACGGCGGCCAATTAATTGGAAGGGACGCGGGATTTGCGGTGGAGAAACTGGCCGGCAGTCTGGCAATGGATGGGGATATCCAGATCCAAGGGAAGCTGGGCGGCCTGCTTTTGCACACAGGGCCTACTGGGCAGGAGGTTGCCCCAGGGGAAAAAAGCGTGCTGTATTTGGAGGATGCCGCTGTTCAAGCAATGGAGCCTGCGGGCGTGGCGATAGAAATATACGCCGCGCCCGGATGGGAGGTGGAACTGTGCGGGGATGGGACCCTTACAGGAGACACAGCGCTCAAGTTGGATGGCGGAACATTGACCATTTTGGAGGGGGCGCAGGTCCGGTTGGATGGCAAAGTGGTAGGCGGCGACGGGCTGCTGTTGCAGGGCGGACGATACCGGGAGGCGCCGAAGGAGGAATGGCTTTCCCCTGGCTTATATGCGACGAGGGATACGGATGGCTGGTATGTTTTGGGGACCACGCCTCCTGTCTACCAGGGGGACCAGGATGTGATCAGACCCAATGGGCTGGATGATGGCCAACAGCCTGGCAACTCCATGGCAATAGATGCAGGCCAGGCGGTACCTTCCATACCCATACCCCAGGGAGAAGGGGAGCCAGTAGATAGGCAGCTTTTTTTGCCAAAGACTGGCCAAGGAGGCTCCTGGGCCCTTCCCGCGTTGCTGGCAGCGGGAAGCCTGTCTGGCCTTATGGCCGGGGGCGGGATCCGGCCTAAGCGGCAGGAATACAGGAAATCCGGCAGGGACCATTGAAAAGCGCCTTGGCATGTGTTAAGCTAGGTCTATCAGATGAACGCCCCATATTGGCAGGAGGCTGTCCTAGCAGCAGGCGGGCTAATGCCCGGTATGCGAGCAGGGACGTTCCCAATTCTACCCGAAAGCCATCGTCTCTATAGCGTCCATGCCCATGTAAGCCGGCGGTCAGGAAGAGAGGTTTTTTAATTTTATGCAATTGCATCCCCAGGTGCAAGCCCTATTACAGGATTGCATCCAGCTTCGTCAGGCGCTCCATAGGATCCCGGAAACTGGATTTGATCTGTTTAAGACCCATGCCTTTGTTATGGAACAGCTGAAGGCCTGCGAGCCGGACCGGCTGGAAACCTTGGCGACGACCGGCATCAAGGCGGTTTTTCTGGCGCCGGGGGCCCAGGAGACCATTGCGCTGCGGGCGGATATGGATGGGATCCCCACCAGCGAGCTAACGGAGGCGCCCTATGCTTCCACCCATCCAGGCAGCATGCACGGTTGCGGCCATGACGGGCATATGACCATGCTGCTGTTGGCGGCAAGGTTGATACAAGCCAACCGGGAAAAGTTGGCCAAGAATGTAGTATTGCTATTTCAGCCGGCTGAGGAAGGAAAAGGCGGCGCCCGCATCATGATCCAGGAGGGCGCGCTGGAACATCCCCACGTGGATCGGATCTATGGGATGCATGTATGGCCAACGGTTACAGCCGGCAAGGTGGGGGTGCGTTGGGGCCCCATGATGGCCCAGACCTGCGAGTTTGATATGCTGGTCCACGGGAAAAGCGCCCATGGCGCCAGCCCGCAAATGGGAGTGGATGCCATCGTATGCGCAGCGGAACTGATCACGGTTTTGCAGACCGCCATCACCCGCAATGTGGACCCCCATCAGGACGTGCTGCTGACCATCGGAAAGATCCAAGGCGGGGTGGCCCATAACGTCATTGCCGACGAAGTGAAGCTTAGCGGAACCTTGCGGGTATTTAGCCCAGCGGTATACGACCAGCTGCGGCAGCGGGTGGGTTCCATGGTACAGGGGCTGTCTATGGCCACTGGCGCAAAGTTTGAGTTCAAAGAGTTGATGCACTATCCCTGCGTCAATAATCCCAGACCCCTGGTGGAGGATTTTTATACCTACCTGGATAGCATGGAAGATGTTGAACTGGTGGAGCCTGTGATGGCGGCGGAGGATTTCGCTTATTACCAGCAAAGCATCCCAGGGTTGTTTGTATTCCTGGGGATACAGGGCGGGAAAAACCAGCAGCCCCTTCATAATTGTAAATTCGATTTTGATGAGGAAAATCTTTTGCTAGGGGTGGAGCTGTATGCTCGGCTGATCGGTTTGTGGCGTAAAAAAGCTTGATCCACGCCTTTCCTTTTTGCCTGGCACAAGAGAAGCGGCTATGGGGCGAATCCGCCTACATGCCGCTTTTGTTATTGTTACGATCCTGCCAAACCAAGACCCTGCCTGGGAAAACAGGACGCTAAGGAGCACCGCAAAAAAATGCCCGCCCTAAGATAAACAAAGGACGGACAAAGGGGAAAATCATACATTTTGGGGTTAAACTACCTGCAAAAGCTCAAACCCAAGCAGCATAAACAAGAATAGGGATAGTATACCGGCAGGGACACATTTTGTCAAGAATTGTTTATAGTATAACAATCAAGACAAACTGCCGAAACTGCGTGGGAAATTTTTCTTTGAAATATGGGCATGAACCAATGGCATACTAAAGCAGATAACACACCTGCCCGGCCCGCGGCATATCCTGCAAAAAAGGAGACTCGCCGGCAGAGCGGGCGGCTCGTAAGGAAGAAGGAGAAGCGTATGGCGCAATCGTGCTCAGCGGGCACACGGGAATATCAAGTGGACATCGGCAAGTTGGCCTTACGCCGGCTGATGGCGATAGATCCGGGGGATGCAGAAATTTTGCAACAGCTGGAAGCGGGGAAGGATCATATACAGTTTTCCATTGAACAAGCGGGAGATCTAGAACGGTGGTGTCGGGTTTTACAGGGGATGTTATTGTGGGATCTGGCGCATTTTGAATTGGCCCGCATGGTAAATGACCTGCCCTTAGGGCTGGAGGAAAAACGCAGGATCTTGCCCGAAGCGGTAAAGCTTTCCAGGGCGTGCCCCCAAAACGCTGGCGCAGACGCTATCCTACGGGAGTTAATGGGATTTTACGCGGAAGAAAAGCACCTGAATTTGGAAGGGTTTATGCGCTTTCGCATGCAGGATGTATTACGGGAGTGGGAGATCTGCGTCATGCGGGCGGCGGAGGAATTGCTGCTTCATGAGGAATATTGGGAGCTGATGCATGTGCTCTCCGCCTTTGTGCAGCTCCGTTCCCCCCAGGTGCGGGACGTGTACATCGTGCTCAATCCAGACGGCAGCTGTACCATGACGGACGACCAGGATAGCCGCATCGATTATGCCCGCTGCACAGGGGATGGGGTCATGAGCGTGTTGGTAGGGTTGGCGCCGGAGCGGATCACCGTTTATGACCTTTCCGGCGGGCTGGCCCAGGATCTAGCGGATACCCTGAAGCGGGTATTTGAGGACCGGGTGCGGATCTATACCTGAGGCGGCGGGGGGCGGCGGCCGGTTTTTACCGGGAAGCCCCGCCAAAACCCCCCCCCCCC
>UQRU01000040.1 GCA_900543475.1 uncultured Eubacteriales bacterium | reverse complement strand
CCGGGGGGGGGGGGGGGGGGGGGGGCCCCCCCCCCCCCCGCGCCGCGCCCCCCCCCCCCCGCGCGGGGGGGGGGCCCCCCCCCCCCCGCCGCCCCCCCGCCGCGCCCCTTGGGCAGAGCATGAAAAAAGCGGCTTACCGCCGCTATTTTCAAGGTTCCTCAGCTATCCAGCCCTTCCAGGTATACGTTGATATCCTCCAGGCTATCAAAGCACAGGCCCTGCTCGCATTCCGCCGCCGCGTCCGGAGGCAGGGTCACGTCCAGGGTCAGCAGGATCTCCTCCTGCAGGTCATCCCCGGTCTTGCGTACGGTCAGGACCCCTTCCTCCAACTTTAGCAGGTAATGGTCCGGACAACAAAGGGGGGATTCCAGCTCCAGCACCACCGCCGCGTTGCTAAAGCTGCTTACGCTATCCACGCCATAGGCTGCCTCCAATTCGGCTTTTGTCTTGCCGATGGCCGGCTGGGCGTCCTCCCTTTCCACCACATGGCCGCAGGCCATGTGATACCGCCATAGGACCTTGGCGTCTGGGGACACGGTTTGTTCCCCCATCTGGGACACCTGCTCCGCCTGGGGCTCCTGCTCCGGCTGGGCAGGGGCTTCCTGGGCGGTCTCCTCCGGCGGGGGCTGGATCTGCACCTGCTGGGTCCCCCGTATGGTATAGCCTGCGGCCCCGCCCAGCAGCAGCATGGCGCAGCAAAGGAGCATGGCTGTGGAGGCGCGTATGGCGCCCAGGGGTTTCAATCCGTTCATCTTCCCAAAACCTCCTTGCGGTTTTTCGGATAGTATTCCCAGGTTTTACCCCTTTTATGCGGCCAAGGTCCCTTTGTGGACGCATGGAAAAGGGGCGGTTGCTTACCGCCCCTGGTTCAATCTTCAGGCCGCTGGTTCAATCCAGTAGGTCTGCGTATTCGTCGTTTAAGATCTTGGTGCCGATCTGGTTCAGATCCCCCACCGTTACATATAGTTCCTGCTCCTGGCCATCCCGCCAGATCCGCAGCTTCACTTGATCGCCTACCTCCATGGCCCCCACATAGGCCACAAAGTCCGTGGTCGCACCTGCGGTGATCCCATCGTAGGACAGGATCACATCGTTGATCCGTAGGTCTGCCACATGAGCTGGGCCGTCCTCCGTCACCGTATATACCAGGATGCCCTGGGGCACTTGATACATCTCCGCGGTGGTTTGGTCGATCTCCACCACGGAAATACCAATGCCAGGCCGTTTTACATGGCCAGTGGTGATCAGTTCCCGCACCACCTCCATGGCCTCGTCGATGGGGATGGCATAACCGATGCCCTCGGCGTTGATCATGTTGCCGTATTCGTCATAGCCCGCATACAGGGCCTTGGCGGAGGTGATACCGATGACCTTGCCACTCATATCCAGGAGGGGGCCGCCGCTGGAGCCGGGATTGATGGCCGCATCGGTCTGAATGTAGCTGTTTACCTGGCCCTCCACATTGGCCTCCCGGGCGGTGGCGCTGATGATGCCAAAGGTAGCGGTATCCGCCAGCATCTCTCCCGTGGGATTGCCGATGGCTACGGTGAAATCCCCCACCTTCACCTGGGCGCTGCTGCCCAGGGCCAGGGGGATAAGGCCCTGGGCCTCCACATAGACCACCGCCACATCCAGTTTGGAGTCCGCGCCGATCACCTGGCCGGGGGCGGAAGAGCCGTCGATGAACTTCACATCCACCCGGCTGGCGCCCTCCACCACATGGGCGTTGGTGACGATATAGCCCTCGCTGGAAATGATAAACCCGCTGCCATAGGCCATAGGCACATCCTGTTCCAGCGCTTCGTCATAATAGTACACATCCATTCCCACCACGCCCTTGCCGGCGCTTTCCACAATATCCGGCAATGGGTTTGGCATGGCCTGCAAAGAAGGAGCGACCCCATCCAATGCGGGCATTTCCCGGGGGGTATAGGCAGGGGCTTGTGTGGGTTCCGGCTGGGGCGTTGTCTGGGGCTGGGCCTGGTCAGGGTCCTTGGACCCCCATTCCCACTCCCATTCCCAGTCGCCGAAATCCCCATGGATCTCCGGCAGGGAATCCATATCGCCCCATCCGCCCAAGCCCTTGGCCCCCAAGGACACGATTCCGGTGAGCAAGCTGCCTAGGGAGAACCCCACCAGCAAGCATACCGCCCCCACCACCACATAGCCGCCGACGCCTCGTTTCTTGGGCCGCGCCTTAGGCGGTTGGGGAAACTGGGGCTGGTCATGAGGATACTGGGGGGCCACCGTCTGCTGGGGATCGTTTTCCTGCCGAGGGGCGTTTTCCTGCTGGGGTTCCTGGTTCATGTTGATGTTGTTCTCTTCCATGTGTTTTCCTTTCCGTATGCAAGGAATTTGCCAGCTCCCGCCGCTGGGAGGCTTTCCCGTTGGGCTGAGGCCGTTCTGTACGCTTGAGGGTAAAGGTAAAGGTGGTGCCCTGGCCTGGCTGGCTCTCCACGCTGATGTCCTGGCCATGGGCTTCAATGATGCGCTTTACGATGGACAAGCCCAACCCCGTCCCGCTTTGGCTGCCGGGGGTATGGGCCTTTTCCGCCTTATAGAACCGATCGAACAGATAGGGGATATCCTCCTGGGCCACTCCCTTGCCGCTGTCCGATACCCGGACCCAGACCAGCTTGCGCTCCGGCTCCGTAGAAAGCCGCAGCTTGCCGCCTCCAGGGGTAAACTTGATGGCGTTATCGATCAAGTTCCGGAGCACCTGGGCGATTTGATCCGCATCCGCTTCAACATAGCAGTGTTCCTCGGAAAAGTCAAGCTCCACTTCGATCTTGGCCGCATCGATGCGGGCCTCAAAGGTGAGCAGAGTACGGGCGATGAGTTCGTTGATATCGAAGGGGCCCATATGGACCACCGTCTGGCCGGATTCGATCCGGGCCAGATCCAGCAGATCGTTCACCATGGCGGTCATGCGCTTGTTTTCATCGATGACGATGGCCAAATATTTTGGCGCCTCCTCCTGGGGGATGGTGCCGTCCTGCATGGCTTCCAGGAAGCCCCGCATGGAGGTCAGGGGGGACCGAAGCTCATGGGACACGTTGGCCACAAAACTGCGCCGGGCCTGTTCCAGGTTGTTGAGGGCGTCCGCCATCAGGTTGAAGCTCTTGCCCAGCTGGGCCACCTCGTCCTGGCCCTGGGCTGGGATGCGCAGATTGAAGGCGCCCTTGGAAAACCGCAGCACCGTGGCGTTCATATCGATGATGGGTTTGGTGATCCGGCCGGTGATGTAACTCACCGACAAAAAGGCCGTAAGCACCGCCACGCAGGAATAGAGCAGCACGTCCATCCACACCTGGCGGATGGAGGCGTTGATGCGGCTCATATCCGTATGGAGGAACAGGGCGGCGATGATATTGCCCTCCCCGTCCTTTACCGGGGCGGTAAGGGTCATCACCGGGAAGTCCACCCGGTCCCGGAGCATATCGGTGACGATGCCCCCTTCCTCCTGGCCGGACAGGATGGCCGCCGCCATCGCCTCCACATCCAGGTCCTGGCTGCCCGCCCATTTATCCTGGGCGGTCTCGTCCATAAAGGCCCGCTTGCCGAACTGGTCGTCGGCAAAGCGCAGCACGATCAGGGCGTCATATTTGCGGGCGGTGATCAAAAGCTCCTGCTCCGCCACCGGCCGCTTGTTTCCATCCATATACCGGCTGGCCACGGTCTCATTGATCTCCTCGGCCTCCCGGCGCAGTTCGCCCTCCTTCTCCCCGATATACTGCTGCTGAAACATGCTGCCCACCGTAATGCCCAGCAGGAAAAGCAAGCCCAGCGTTACGGACAGGTAGGTGGCCAGCATACGGGAAAACAGGGTTTTAAACATCTACTTTTTTGCCTCGAATTTATAGCCTACGCCCCATACGGTCTTTAGCTGCCAGGCGTCCCGCTCCCCCAGCTTTTCCCGGATGCGCTTGACATGCACGTCCACGGTGCGGGAATCCCCGAAGAAGTCGAAGCCCCACACCTGTTCCAGCAGCTGTTCCCGGGTAAACACCTTGCCCTCCCGGGAGGCCAGGAAAAACAGGAGCTCGATCTCCTTGGGGGGCATTTCGATCTGCTTGCCGTCCAGGGTAACGGAATAGTTATCCAGGGAGATCTCCAAATCTTCAAAGGTCACGCACTTTTCGTTTTCCGGCAGGCTGCTGCGCCGGAGCACCGCCTTGATCCGGGCCAACAGCTCCTTGGCGTCGAAGGGTTTAACGATATAGTCGTCCGCCCCCAGGTCCAGGCCCTGGATCCGGTCCAAGGTATCCCCTTTGGCGGTGAGCATGATCACCGGCACGTCGCTTTCCTGGCGGAGCTTATCCAGCACCTCCCAGCCGTCCATGCCGGGCAGCATCACATCCAGCACCACCAAAGCGGGCTGGACCCGCCGGAAGGCCTGAAGGGCTTCATCCCCCCGTTCCACGCAGGTCACCTCATACCCCGCTTTTCGCAGATACATCTCAATGATGGCCAGGATATTGCGGTCATCGTCTATGACCAGGATCGAATTTTTTTCCATGGCTGCTTACTCCCTTATTTGATCTTCTTCCGTTCGGACCCGGATGCCGTTGGCCCGGAGCAGGGCGGCCGTCACCCCGTCCCCCGGGCGGCAATGGCTGCTGAAGCTGCCGTCATAGATGGCGCCTACCCCGCAGGAAGGGCTGCGGGCCTTGAGCACCGCCTCCTGTACGCCGGCTTCCCGGCAAAGCTGCAAGGCGGCTTTGGCCCCCTTTACAAAGGCTTCCGTCACATCCTGCCCGTCCCGGCTCATCACCCGGGCCCGGCCCGCTAATACGTCCGTCCCATCGCCCCCTTGGATCTCGCTGGGCGCCCGGGGAATGGGCAAGCCTCCCAGGCATTCGGGGCAGACGGGCAGGGCGTCCCCCAGGCTTTGGGCTACGGTTGCATGGGGCTTGCTGCCTCCGTCGTAGCGGCAGGGCTTACCCAATAGGCAGGCGGAAACGGCCCGTTTTGTCATAATGATACCATCCTTGTCCCTTCGTTGTATGAACGGGGTGTAAACAATCGAAAATTCCTCACAAAACCCCGATTTTCCCTTTATTTCTTCAAGGTGACCACCGTCACCCCGGCGTCTCCCTCTCCATAAGCGCCCATACGGTAGGATTTTACCCGTTTATCCCGTTTCAGATAATCCTGGATACCCGCCCGAAGGGCCCCGGTGCCTTTGCCGTGGATGATGCTCACCTGGTCCAGGCCGCTCATCAGACAATTGTCGATGTAGCGGTCCACCTCCAGGATGGCCTCGTCCACCAGCTTGCCCCGCACATCCAATTCCAGGCCGCCTTGCCGCTGGGTATCCAGCTGCACCTTGCCCACCCCCTTGGTGGGGGCGGTATCCTGTATCAGCCGCAGGTCCTTTAGCTTCACCGTCAGCTTCATGATGCCCGCCTGGACCTGCACGTCCCCCTTGGCGTCCGCAGGGCTCAAAACCGTGGCCTTCTGGTCCAGGGAAAGGATGCGTACCGTTTCCCCGGGCCGCACCTGCTTGGGGGCCGCCCCAGGGTCCTGGGATTTCTTTTCCAGGGGCTCCGCTAGATCCGCTTCCCGCTTGCGCAAAGCGTCCCGGGATCGCTGGATCACCCGGTCCGCCGCCCGCTGGTCCAGCCCCGGTATGGCGCGAATGGCCGCCACCAGCTTTTCCATCTCCTCCCGGGTCTCGTTCACCAGCCGGCGGGAATCCTCCCGGGCCTTGGCCCGTAGCGTTTCCCGCTCCCCTTCCAGCCTGGCCCGCTGCTTTTCCATTTCTTCCCGCAGCTTGGCGGTGGCGTCCCGCTCCGCCGCGGCCAACCGCCGCTCCTCCTCCGCCTGGCGGCGCTGGGCCTCCGCCCCGGAGATCACGTCCTCAAATTTTACGTCCTCGTTTTTCAGATATTCCCGGGCCTTTTCGATCAACCGCTCCTCCATGCCCAAGCGCTTTGAGATCTCAAAGGCGTTGGACTTGCCCGGGATGCCGATGAACAACCGGTAGGTGGGGCACAGCCGGTCCACGTCAAACTCCATGGAGGCGTTTTCCATGCCCGCCCGGGTCAGGGCAAAGGCCTTGATTTCGCTATAGTGGGTGGTGGCCACGGTGCGGCAGCCCCGGCTGTGGAGCTCTTCCAGGATGCTCATGGCCAGGGCCGCGCCCTCCACCGGGTCCGTGCCCGCCCCCAGCTCATCCAGCAGTACCAACGACCCCGCGTCCGCCTGCTTGAGGATCTCCACGATGTTGGTCATGTGGCTGGAAAAGGTGGACAGGCTCTGCTCGATGCTCTGCTCGTCCCCGATGTCCCCGTACACCGCCTGGAACACCGGCAGCCGGCTGCCGGTCTGGGCGGGGATGAACAGCCCGCTCTGGGCCATGAGGGCGAAAAGCCCCACGGTCTTTAGGGTAACGGTCTTGCCGCCGGTATTGGGGCCGGTGATGATCAGGGTGGTAAATTCCTCCCCCAGCCATACGTCGATGGGCACCACCTGCTCTTTAGGGATCAGGGGATGGCGGCCCTTGATGATGCGCAAAAAGCCCTGCTGGTCCATTTCCGGCTGTACGCCTTCCATTTCCCGGCCTAACCGGGCCTTGGCAAAGGCCAGATCCACCTGGCCCAATATCCCAAGCCCCTCCAGGATATCCTGGCTATAGGGGGCGCAAAGGGCGGTGAGCTCCGAGAGGATCCGCTGGATCTCCTCCTCCTCCTCCCCCAGGAGCTTTTTATATTCGTTGCCCAGCTCCACCACCGCCGTGGGCTCGATGAACAGGGTGGCCCCGCTGCCGGACTGATCGTGGATCAGGCCGGGGACGTTTTGCCGGTATTCCTGTTTCACAGGCAGCACGAAGCGGCCGTTGCGGATGGTGACCAGGGGCTCCTGCAAATACTTCTGGAAGGTGGCGGAACGGATCATATTCCCCAGCCGTTCCCGCACCCGGTCGTTGGCGATGCGCATGCTCCGCCGGATCCGCAGCAGGGCCGGGGACGCCCCGTCGCTGATCTCCTCCTCCCCGGCGATACACCGGCCGATCTCCTCCTCGATGCTCCTATGGGCCTGGAGCCATTGGGCCAAATTCCCCAACAGGGGGCAGTCCTCGGCGGACTCCAACGCCTCCTTGCACAGGCGGATGGCCTTCAGGCACCTTGCGACGCCCAATAGCTCCCCCGGGGAAAGGTACAGGGCCGCGTGGACCCGCTTTAGGCACCCCCGCATATCCGGGAACCCTTCCGCCGGGCTGCGGCCCGTGCGGATCAGCAGCTTTTCCGCCTCTGCGGTCAGGGCCATTTGGCTGGCCGCCTCCCCATTGGTAAACACCGGCTCCATGGCCTCCGCCAATTCCCGGCCGGTGCAGCACTGGGTCCGCTCCGCCACCATGGCCCGGATCTTATCATATTCCAGGGTCTTTAATACCTTTTCCAGCATAGACGCCTTCCTATCTCTCGTTTAATCTACCGCCCGGTTCCAATGTCCCCGGGTGCAGCCCTGGGGCTGGGGCAGGGCCGCCCCCGCCAGGGCGGCTTTGGCCCGCCGTACCAGAGCGGCCGCCTGTTCCGGGCTTTCCTCGTAAAAGGCCAGGTGGAGGGTATCCGGCTTGGGCAGTTGGCCCACCAGATCCAGCACGTCCGTGGGCAGGCAATTCAGCAGCCGCACCAGGCAGCCATCCGCCCCCTTCAGGCTGGATAAGGGGAACCTGCGTCCCTCCCCGTCCTCTATATAGGCCCCGTCCCCCGGGCAGGCCTTGCAGCCCACCTGCTCCCGGATGGGACAATGAAACAGCTGCATCAGCTGGGCACGGCCATAACCGCTGACCCCCGCAGCCTCCACTGCCAGTATATCACGCATTTGCGCCTTTGTCAGTTCCAAGGAAAGCACCACCCGGTGAAAGCCCAGCGCCTTGAGGGCCTGGACCCCCTCCCGGTTGAAGGCCCCCAGCTGAGGCCCGGCAATGCGAAGGGGAAGGCCCTCCATCAGCTCGATCTGTCCCAGGTTGCCCGCCAGGGCTCCGTCCAGCAGGGGGCTTTGCAACAGCGCCGCCAGCCGTTCCGTCTCCCGGCCCTGCACCGATGCGCCGGGCAGGCATATGAGCAGCTTACAGGTCTCCCGCAGGGGCTGCAACGCTGCAAGGGCCTGTTCCGCCCCTAGCCCCGCCTCCAGGGCTACCATATCCGCTCCCGCCTGGGCGGCAGCCCGGGCCTGGGCCTGGGTGCGCACCGCCGCCAGGATGCCGGTCTCCCCTGTAAAGGGGGCGGCGGGGCAGGTCGGACGCCCGGCGGGCGCCGGCAGCTGCCTGCGAAGGCGCAAAGAGGCTTCCAGGGCTTCCACAGCCTGGCGGCGCAATTCGTTGATCTCCCGCACCGGCAAGAAGGCCCAAGCGTCCCCCTGTATCTCTCCCCCTTGGCTGACGAAGGGGGTGCCGCCCAGCTTTTCCCCCTGGGCCAGATACCGTTGGGGGTCTTGGGGTTTATTGGCCTGGGCAGGCGCCGGCCCCATGGCCGTAACCTCCCCTGGCCCCGGGAACCGGCTTCGTATCCCTTCGTCCAGGGATAGGCGTAACTTCGACGCCTCCCCTTGCCGCACCGTAAGGCCTACCTGCACCGGCAGGCGCCGGTCCGTCGCCTGAAGGGCCTGCTCCATTTGCCGCACCAGGGCGGCAGGGGGGTCTCCATGGGCCACGCAACCCATGATCCCGTCATCTCCATAAAAGTATCCCGTGCGGCCCCCGCCCCGGTCGAACAGAGCCAGCAGCCGTTCCCGGTGTTCTGCCAATTCCGCCGGCCCAGCCCCGTCCAGGGCCGCCCGATACGCCGCCGTCACCCCGGCCACATAGGCGGGCCGCTTCATGCGGCCTTCGATCTTCAGCCAGCTGACCCCGGCCTTTTCCAGATCCCCCAGGTGCTCCAGCATACACAAGTCGCTCAAGCTCAGGGCATAGTCCCCTTCCCCCGGCCGCCGGTTCAGGGCGCAGGGCTTTCTACAGGGCTGGGCGCAGGTGCCCCGGTTGCCGCTGCGCTCCCCCGCCATGGAAGAATACAAACAGGCGCCGGAAAAGCTCATGCACAGGGCCCCGTGGACAAAGGCCTCCAGGGGCAGATCCACCGCCCGCCTGATGGCGGCAATGGATGAAAGGGACGTTTCCCGGGCCAGCACCCCGCAGGAAAACCCCAGCCTTTGCAATAGTCTGGCCCCAGGGATATCCCCGATGCCCAGCTGGGTGCTGCCGTGGAGGGGCAGGTCGGGCAGCTCCCGCCGGAGCCCTTGGATCAGCCCCATATCGCATACGATCAAGGCATCCGCCCCGGCCCGGTACAAAAACCTGGCATAGGCCATGGCCTCGGGCAGCTCCCGGTCCGTAAGCAGGGTATTCATGGTGATAAACGCCTTAGCCCCGTAAAGGTGGCACAGGTCCAGGGCCTTTTCCATTTCGGCGTCGGAAAAATTTGCAGCCCCCCGCCGGGCGTTGAAGGCCGCGCCGCCAAAGTATACGCCGTCCGCGCCGCTTTTGAGGGCCGCCAGCAGGCTTTCGGGGCTGCCGGCCGGGGATAGAAGTCGCATAGGGGCCTCCTGTTTTTTCGTTAAAAAAACGGCGCCGGGGCATTGCGTCCCGGGCCGTGGGGCAAATTCAGCAATTTACTTGGTTTGCAGGGTTTTGCTCCCCTCAAAGGGACGCTTCACCGGCGCGGTCTGCCTGGGCATTTCCCTTAGCTCGCTGATGCGGGAATCCAAGGCATTATAATCCTCCCGCAGCTTATGCAGTTCATCGGAAAGGTTCAACGCTGCCAGGATCACACAATTGCCGGTGCTCAGGGTGGGATAGGCCCGCTGCACCTCGTCGATTTTTTGGTTGACATAGTCTGCGATCTGCCGGATGTAGGCTTCGCTATCCGTGCCGGAAAGGCGGAAATCCTGCCCGGCCACATGCACCGTGGTATGGGTCTTGTCCATAATACGTCCCCAATCCCCTATAATATTGAAGGGTTTCATATATTTTGTATCTTTGCAAATTTATTATACAATAACTGGGGTATGCTTGCAAGACCCAACCCCCTTATCCTGCTGGAGAAATCTCAATTCAGCTGGGCTCCAACGCAAAGGGCGGCGTCGTCGCCTGTTTGGAGCACATAGCAGGAAACGTCCATTCCGCCGCCCCGGCCGTCCCGGGCTTCCCCATCCTTCGCGGTCTCCTCCAGCAGGGCGTAAAAGCCGCTGATATCCACCGCCGTGGTGCCGCCGGTAATATCCAGGGCAGCGCATAGGGCCGGCACCGCGTCTTTGCGCCAGCGCTGTTCCATCTCCATGGCGGCCAGGCGCATCTCATACAGATCGCTTTCGATGGGCGTCGGGTCTTGGGGCGCTGGCCCCGGATCTGGGGCAAAGGGCATTTCCAGCAAAAAAGCGCACACGCCGCCCGACCGGAAGGACAAGGTCAAGGTGGCGTCCTCCAAGTCCGGCCGTTCCAGCCGGTATATGGCCTGGGCCGGCAGCGTCCCTTCCAGGGGAAAGAGCAGGGCGTCCATACCAAAAGCGCAGGCGTTCTCCAAGAAGGCGGATTCCGCAGGATACGGGCAGGGGCTGGGGGTGGGGCTGGGCGTAGGTTCCGCAGGCGCCCGTCCGGGCCAGGAAATGCCTTGGGCCAAATACAGGCCGATGCAGCATAGGATCATGGCCCCGGTAAAGAGCATATAGCCCCGGCTTTTATTCGTTTGCCCTTTCCGTTCCATGGGCTACGCCTCCCCCCACTGCCTGCAAAGGAACGCCTCGATGTCCTCTCCGGCGGGCCGGCCCGCCCGGAGCAGCGCCTTGCAAAAATAGGCCGGCACCGGCGCTGCAAAGGTCATGGTCTCCCCGGTCCGAGGATGGGCCAGGGTCAGCCGGGCGGCGTGCAGGGCCTGACCCTCCAGGCCCAATTTGGGCCGGGCGGGCCCATATACCGGATCCCCGGCCACCGGATGGCCCAAGGAGGCCATATGCACCCGGATCTGGTGGGTACGGCCGGTCTCCAGCCGGGCTTCCACCAGGGTGAAGGCCCCGTATCGTTCCAGCACCCGCCAATGGGTCACCGCCGGCCGGCCGGCCGGATCGACGGCCATGCGCTTGCGGTCCGTCCGGCTCCTGCCAATGGGGGCGTTGACCGTGCCCTGGTCCTCCCTTAGGTTGCCTTCCACTATGGCGATGTAGGTGCGCCGGGCGGAATGGGCCTTCAGCTGGTCGGAGAGGCTTTGGTGGGCCAGGTCGTTTTTGGCCACCACCATAAGCCCGCTGGTCATCTTGTCGATCCGGTGTACGATCCCGGGCCGTAGGGCCCCGCCCACCCCGGACAAATCCGTAAGATGGTACAACAGGGCGTTCACCAGCGTACCGTCCGGGTTCCCTGGAGCGGGATGCACCACCATGCCCTGGGGCTTATCCACCACCGCGATGTCCCCGTCCTCGTACACGATGGAGATGGGGATATCCTCCGGCCGGGCTTCCAGCTCCATGGCGGGGGGCAGCCGCAGGGTCACCTGATCCCCTGGCTGTAGCTTATAGGCTGCCTTGGCCTCTTTGCCGTTTACCAGCCCGCCCCCCTGGGCGATGGCCCGCTGGACCTGGGCCCGGCTCATGGAAAACGCCATAGCGCAAAAGGCGTCCAGCCGTTGGCCGCCGGTTTGTACCGTCTGCTCCAGCTGCTCGCCCCATTCCTCCCAATATTCGGTTTCGTATGCCCCGCTCATTCCCCCTGCTGGCCCCCCTCGGAAGCGGGGGCCTGGTTGGCGTCCGGCTCCCGGCCGGCGTCTGGACTTTGGGGTTTAGGCTGGTCGAAATAATCCTTGCCCTTCAGGAACAACAGGTCTAAAAACAACAGGCCGCAGCCAATGCTTAGGGCCATATCCGCCACATTGAAGATGGCGAAGTTAAAGATCACCGCGCTGAACATATCCCGCACGTAGCCCAACCATACCCGGTCGATGAAATTTCCCAGGGCGCCGCCCAGGATCAAGGCCAGGGAGATCTTCATCAAAAGATGCATCCGTTTGCGATCCTTATAGAGGAACCAGATCACGCCCCCGCACACCGCCACCGTGGCCACGATAAAAAACCACCGGCCGCCTTGAAGCATGCCGAAGGCAGCCCCCCGGTTTTCCGTATAGGTCAGGTGGAACACATCCTGCCACAGGGGATAGGTATACGCAGGCAGCTGGGTCAATAGCTTGACGGCCAGGGCCTTGGTGATCTGGTCCACCACCAGGATCGCCGCAACGATGATAACGATCAGCATGTATGCCTCCTTGAGGAAAGTGCCGCCGGCGCTTTTGCCGCCAGGGCTAAAGGTAGTATACCGGACCTGGGGCGGTTGGTCAATCCTGGGAAAGGATATACCATTGGTCCACCCCATACATGATATCCGGCTCCCGCACCTGGGTCACGCCTTGGATCTCAGAGGAATAGACCACGCTGTTCAGGCGGAAGTACAGCACGATAAAGGGCAGGTTTTCCACAAAGGCCTTCTGAAAGGCTATGGCCGCCTGTCGGTACCCGGTCTCATTTTTGGCGGAAACCACATCCTGTGCCAGGCTGGTAAGCTCCGGGCTGGAATAATTGCCATAGTGGGCGGCGCCTCCCGGCTCCATCACAGAGGTCAGGTCGCAATCCCGTCCCAGGTTGATGCCCAGCAGGCAAAGGTCATAGGCCCCGGTTTGCAAGGCCTGCATATAATCGCTATCCGTCTCCCCCAGGGTGTGGGCCGCGGTGATGACCTCCACGGTGATGCCCAGGTCCGTCAGCTGATCCGCCACCAGTCCCGCAGCCTCCCGCCGGGTGGTATCGGAGGAATCGTTCACCAGCAGCCGTATGGAAAGGGCGCGCCCGTCCTTTTCCAGCTCGCCGGTTTCCGGGTCCTGCTCCCATCCCGCTGCCGCAAACAATTCCAACGCCCTGGCCTGGTTATAGTCGTACACCTTGCTGGCGCTATCATACACCCAGCTATCCGGCGGGATGGGCACGTCGCAGGGCTGTGCCCGGTTCATATAGATGTTGGAAATGATCTGCCCCCGGTCCAGGGCGCAGGCCAGGGCCTTGCGCACGTTGATGTCCCGAAGGTTTGCATTGGTGTTATTGATAAGCAGTAGCTCCGCAGTCTGGGTCATGATATCCAGCACGATGGTATTGTCGTCCCGGTAGCTGCCCACGCTGGTATTGGAGCTGGGCACCATATCCAACTGTCCCGCCCGGTAGGAAGCCAAAGCCGTATCGTTGCTATCCCGCTCCAGGAAGGTGATGGCGTCCAGATAGGGCCGCTGCTTCCACCAGGCTTCATTGGCCACCAGCCGGGCTTGCTCCCCGCTCCAGCTTTCCAGCATGAACGGCCCCGTCCCCACCGGGGTGGCCGCCGGCTGCCCTCCTTCCATGATAGGGAAAGTCAGGGCATACAGGGAAGCGTAGCCTCCCTCTTTCATGGTGATCTCCAGGGTCAGCGGGTCCAAGGCCCGCATGGATTCGATCTTGTCCGCCTCGTAAGCATAATAGGAGGACGCCCCCAGGTCCTTGAGCCGGGTAAAGGTGGCGGTCACGTCATAGGCGGACAGATCTGCGCCGCTGTGCCATTTCACCCCGCTGCGCAGCGTTACCGTCCACACCCGGGCGCTTTCGTCCCCGCTCCAGCTTTCCGCCAGCTCCGCCACCAGCCTGCCGTCCGGGCCGATGGTGATCAAGCTCTCGTACAGCAGGGAGAAAAAGGAGAGCATCTCCTCGGTATTCACCTGCAAGGGATCGGTTATATCCGCGTTCAAGGGCATGGGCAGGCGGATCTCCCCGCCCCGCTGGGGGGCAGGGGTGGGGGATGGGGTGGGCAACAGAGGGGTGGCTTCCGCCTCTTCCCCGTCCCCGTTGCCGCAGCCCCCGCAAAACAGGCACGCCGCCGCCAACGCCAACAGCAGCCCTCTACGCAAAGGCTCCCTTATATAATTCTTCATAGACCGCATACGCCCGTTCTACCCTTTCTACATAGTTCCGCGTTTCTTCAAAGGGGATCTCCCGCAGCACCCCATCCTGGGCACAGGCAGGGTCCTCTAGCCATTTGGATACGTTTCCCGGCCCTGCGTTATACGCCGCCAGGGCATGGGGCAAATTTCCCTCGAACCGCTCCAACAAATATGCAAGGTACCAGCACCCCATTTGGATATTGGTGGCCGGCGCCTTGAGCATTTCCGTTTCAAAGCCTTCCACCCCCAACTTTTCCCCGATCCAGGCCCCGGTCTCCGGCATGATCTGCATCAGCCCCACCGCGCCTTTGGGGGATTCCGCCTCCGGCCGGTTGCCGCTTTCGCAGTGGATCACCGCAGCCACCAGGTAAGGGTCCAGGCTATATTCCCGGCTGTATTGCTGGATCAGCGCCGGGTATTCCAGCCGGTATTCTTGTTTCTCCACATATACGTTTAATTCTAAAGCCCCCAATATCAGCCCCAGCAGCGCCACCGCCGCCAGCAGGATACGGATCAGCTTTTTCATTCCTCCATCTCCTTGATTCTTCGATACTGGGCGTCCACCTGGCCCAGCAGCCCTTCCACCGGGCCGTCGTTTTCCAGGATCACGTCCGCCAAAGCCCGCTTTTGCGCCTCGGGCATCTGGGCTTGCATCCGCTTCAGCGCCGCTTCCCGGGTGGAACCGTCACGGGCCATGGCCCGGCTGAGCCGCGCCTCCAAGGGCGCGCTTACCAGCCAGCTTTCCCGGCACAGCCTGTCATAGCCGCACTCAAAAAGCAGGGGCACATCCAGCACCGCCACCTGGGTTCCTGCTTCCCGGGCCCGGTCCAGCTCCCGCTCCATTTCCGCCCGGATGGCCGGATGCAGGATCCCGTTCAGCGCCGCAAGGGCCGCCGGATCGGTAAAGGCCAGGGCAGCCATGGCCTTGCGGTCCAACTTCCCCTCCCCGTCCAGGATGCCGGAACCAAACCGGGCCGCCAGCGCGGCAAGGGCAGGCTGGCCCTTTTCCACCACCCGGCGGGACGCCTGGTCCGCATCGATGACTACAGCCCCCAATTCCCGAAGCCGGGCGGCGGCGGTGGATTTTCCCGCCGCCATGGAGCCTGTCAGCCCGATTACAATGGTATTATTTCGTATCATACCAGCTATGGCCCTCCCGCACGTCTGCGATCAGGGGCACGGAAAGGGGCATGGCCTCTTCCATGCAGGCCTTGAGCAAGGGTTTGACCCGTTCCGCCTCCTCCATGGGGGTATCCAGGATCAGCTCATCGTGGATCTGCAAGACCAGTTTGGCCTGCAGGCCCTCCCGTTCCAGCGCCTGGTATACCCGCACCATGGCCAGCTTGATGATATCCGCAGCCGTACCCTGGATAGGCATATTCATGGCCACCCGTTCCCCGAAGGAGCGGGTATTAAAATTGGACGAAGCCAGTTCCGGCAACTCCCTGCGCCTGCCCAACAAGGTGGTGGCGTAACCCTTTTCCCTGCCTTCCTGGACGCACCGGTCCATAAAGGCCTTTACCCCCGGATACCGCTGGAAATACCGCTGGATATAATCTCCCGCCTCCTTGCGGCTCACCCCGATGTTCCGGGCCAGGCCGAAGTCGCTGATGCCGTACACGATGCCAAAGTTCACCGCCTTGGCGGCGCTGCGCTGCTGGGAGGTGACCGCCTCAGGCGCTACCCCGAACACCTCCCCGGCGGTGATGGCATGGATGTCCGCGCCGGTGCGGAAGGCCTCCACCATGGCGGTATCCCCGCTCATGTGGGCCAGCAGCCGCAGCTCGATCTGGGAATAGTCCGCCCCCACCAGCACCCGGCCCGGGCTGGCCACAAAGGCCCGGCGGATCTCCCGGCCCAGCTCCGTGCGCACGGGGATATTCTGCAAATTGGGCTCCGTGCTGGAGATGCGGCCGGTGGCGGTAACGTTTTGGTTGAAGCTGGTATGCACCCGGCCGTCCGGCTGCATCAGGGCCAGCAGCCCGTCCAGGAAGGTGCTCTTCAGCTTGGAGAGGAACCGGTATTCCATCACCATGGGCACGATGGGATGGTGGTCCTGTAGGCTTTCCAGCACCGAGCTATCGGTGGAGTAGCCGGTCTTGGTCTTTTTCCGGGTGGGGAGGCCCAACTTTTCAAACAGGATGACCCCCAGCTGCTTGGTGGAAAGGATGTTAAAGCTTTCCCCCGCCTGCTGGTAGATCCCCTGCTGGATCTCCTCCAGCCGCCGGGCGAACAGCTCGCTAAGCTCCCGCAGCATGGCCCCGTCCACCATGAAGCCCTCCCGCTCCATTTGGTACAGCACCTCCACCAAGGGCAGCTCCACCTGGTTATACAGGTCCAACAGGCCCTTTTCCCGCAGCTCCGCCTCCATATCCTGGCTGGCCTGTAAAAGCCCTCCCGCCCCATAGGGCAGGTTGCGCTCGGACAGAAGGGTTTTTAGGGAATCCGCCGGATGGATGGCGTGGAGCAGGTAATCCTGGATCATGGCGTCCTGCCAGGGGCCGGCCAGCCGGACCCCATAGGGGGCGATGGCGTGTAAAAACCCCTTGGCGTCGAAGAGCCGCTTCTCCACCCCCGGGTCCTCCAGCAGGGGCCGGATGGCCCCCAGGGCCTGCTCTGGCGTAAGGCCCGGGGTCAGAAGATCTCCCCCGTCCAGGGCCACCTGGTATTGCATCGCCGGGTCCGCCGCCACATACAGGCAGCTTTCCTCCAGCTGTATCCCCAGGGGGCTCTTGCCTAAAAGGGCCTTTACCATGGCCTCCAGGGGGGCTTCCTCAGCCACCCGCTGGGTTTGGGCTGTGGGCTCCGCCGGGGCCTCCCCTTCCGGCTTTGTGTCGGAAAGCTGCCCTGCGATCCCCCGCAGCTCCAGCTTGTATAGCAGGGGCAGCCCCCCCGCCAGGGCCTCAGGCCGGAACGCCCATTGGGACAGCTCCGCCTGAAGGGGCGCCGCCGTGTCGATCTTTCCCAGCCGGTAGCTGAGCCGGGCCAGCGCCGCCCCCTGCTCCAGCTTGGTGCGCAAAGCCCCCTTCTCCTCCCCGGCATGGGCCAGGGTGAACACCCGGAAGGGATATTGTTGGGCTTCAGCGGACAGTTCATCGATGGCCTGGGCGATTTTGTCCAGAGGCACCACGAAATCATCACTGGTCATGACTTTGCTCAGCACCCGGGCGGATTCCAGGCAGTTCTTCCGCAGGGTCCACACCCGGTCATCGGCCACCCGCACATCCGCTGCTCCATGGCTCCGGCACAGATCGTCCAGCTGGACCAGCTTCCGGTCCAGGTCTTCCTCATCGAAACTTTCCAGGGTGATGATCACATAGGACCCATCCTCATAATGGCCCAGGTCCAGCCGGGAATAGTCGCTGGCGATCCGTACGAACCCGTTGTCCATAAATTCCACACTGGTGGGGTTCAGCCCCTGCCGGAGCAGCACCGGGACGATGCCGGTGGCTTTGGCCTGGTCCGTAAAGATGGCCAGTACATCGGCCTTAAAAAGAGCCTGGGGCAGCAGCTTCAGGGTCACTTCCGCAATGATTCCCAGGGTGCCTTCACTGCCAATCACCAGCTGATCCAGGCAGTACCCGGTGGCATTCTTTTTGCACCGGGTCCCCAGATGGGCAATTTCCCCATTGGGCAGCACCACTTCAATGGCATGGACCTGGTCCCGGGTGGTGCCGTAGCGGACAGCCTTGTCACCCCCGGCATTGGTGGCCAGGTTGCCCCCGATCAGACAGCTGTCAGCACTGCAGGGATCCCCGGCATAGAACA
>UQRU01000039.1 GCA_900543475.1 uncultured Eubacteriales bacterium | reverse complement strand
TTCGGTTTAGCCCACACCGACAATGTTCCTGCTCTCTTGGATGCCTATGTTCAATTCTTCAATAATGATCGTCCTGCCGCTGCCTTGGCCTACAAAAGCCCCGTTCAGTACAGGACTGAACGGGGCTTCTCCTAAATTACTTTTCTGTGTCTACTTTTGCTTGACAAATGCAGCCAGGGGCCTTCGGCCCCGGCCCTGGCTTTCAGGGCGCTTCGCGCCCAGCCGCCGCCCCCCCCGGGGGCCCCGGCGCTTCCGCCGCCGCCCCCCCGGGGGCCCCGGCGCTTCCGCCGCCGCCCCCAAATGGCCGGGCGGCAGGGAAGGCCGGCAGGACGGGACGCGGCCCGGGCCCGCACCGTGGGGCAAAGCCGCTGCCCACGGCCTACGGGCAGCGGCGGCGGGAGAGGATGGCCGCGGGCGGCCGCCCTGGGGCGGCCACTGCCCTTGGGGCGCGACTGTCGCCGTGCGCGCAGCACCGCCGTGCGCGCAGCACCGCCGTGCGCGCAGCACGGTCAGATCTTCATGCACACGTCCCAGGCCCGCCAGATCACCGTGCGCAGGTTGCCCACGGACTTGGCGTCCCCTACCAGATGCACTTTGCGGGAGGCGGGGAAGCGGGGCTTGGGGTCATAGCCCACGGAGACGATCACGCTGTCGCAGGGGATCTCGAAGGTTTTGCCGGTTTGGTCCCTGGCGGTGACGCCCTCCGGCCGGATCTCCTGGATGGTGGTGTTCAGGTGGACGGGGGCCTGGTATAGGGCCAGGGCCTCCCTTAGGTAGGAACTGTTGGCCAGGCAAACGCCCTTGGCGGCGATCAGGTCGTTTTTCATCTCCACAATGGTGGGATGCTTGCCCTGAAGCAGCAGCTCGTAGGCGATCTCGCAGCCGGTAAGGCCGCCGCCCAGGATCACCACCCGGTCGCCCACCGGCGCGCCGGCCAGGAAATCCGTGGCTTCCAGGGCGTGCTCCAGGCCGGGGATGGGGGGCTTTTTGGGGGTTGCCCCCGTGGCCACGATCACCGCGTCCGCCTGGAGGGCGTCCAGGCTTTCCACCGGGGTGTTCAGCTTGACGGCGATGTTGGGCTGCTTATCGATCTCCCGGCAATACCATTGGATCAGTTCCCGGTCTTTTTCCTTATAGGAGGGGGCTGCCGCCTGGACGAATACGCCCCCCAGCCGGCCGGACTTTTCATACAGGGTCACCTGATGGCCCCGCTGGGCCAGCACCAGGGCGGATTCCATACCGCCCACGCCGCCGCCGATCACCGCCACCTTTTTGGGGACGGCAGCCTTTTCCAGTTTATACTTTTTGCTCTGCATGGTGCGGGGGTTGAGGGCGCAACGGGCCATGTGCAGGGCGTCCATCAGATCCTGGTCGTTGGCCACCCCCTCGTAGTGGGCCATGGTGAAGCAGGCATTGTGGCAGCAGATGCAGGGCTTGATGTCCTCCTCCCGATCCTCCAGCATCTTGGTGACCCATTCGGGATCCGTAAGGAACTGGCGGGCCACGCCCATGGCGTCGATGCGGCCGGCCTGGATGGCCGCAGCCCCTTCCTCGGGGCACATGCGGCCCGCGCATACCAGGGGGATGTCCACCACGCCCTTGAGCTGGGCCACATAGTCCAGGTTGCAGTTTAAGGGCATATAGGCCGGGGGATGGGCCCAATACCAGGCGTCATAGGTGCCGTTGTCGCAGTTGAGCATATCATAGCCCGCGTCTTGGAGGAACTTGGCTGCGATTTTGGATTCCTCCATATCCCGGCCTACCTCCACATAGTCGGTCTCCTGGGGCAGGGCGCCTTGGCGGAAGCCCTTGGTCTTGGAAACCACGCTGTAGCGCAGGGAGACCGGGAAATCCTGCCCGCAATCCCGTTTGATGGCCTGGACGATCTCGGCGGCAAACCGGTAGCGGTTTTCCAGGGAGCCGCCGTAGTGGTCGGTGCGCTGGTTGGTGTATTTGAGGGCGAATTGGTCCAGGGTATAGCCTTCATGCACCGCGTGGACCTCAATGCCGTCCACCCCGGCCTCCTGGCACAGCTTGGCGGTTTTGGCAAAGGCTTCGACGATCTGCTGGATCTCCGCCACGGTAAAGGGCCGGGAATATACCCCGTCCGCCCAGCGGTTGGGGGTGGCGGAGGCGGAAGCCAGGATGAAGTCCATATCGAAGATGGGCTTGCCCAGGAACCCCAGCGCCTTGTTTTTGGCCATCTTTACCATGATGTCGTTCACCGCCATGGCCCGGCCGAAGCCGGCGGTCAGCTGGATGAACAGCTTGGCCCCGGTCTTATGAAATTCCTCCATAAAGGCTTTGAGGGCCTTGAACTTGGCCGGGTTCTGATAGAGCCAGCGGCCGCCCATGGGGTCCCGGATGGGGGCGATGCCGGGGAGCAAAAGCCCCACGTTGTTCTTGGCCCGCTCCAATAGGAAGTTGGCCGCCTCCCGGTCAAAATGGTTGGGCTCCATCCAGCCGAAGATGGAGGTGCCCCCCATGGAACACATGACAATGCGGTTTTTGATCTCCACCTTGCCGATCTTCCAGGGGGTAAACAGTGGCTGATACGCTTGTTTCATCAACAATACCGCCTTTCCTTAGTCGATTGTAACCGTGCCGTCCTCGGCCACGGATAGGGTCATGCCGTCTTGGACATAGGCGAGGAATTCCTCCCCTAAGCTATCCACCACCGGCATTTTGGCCTCTGTCCAGACGGCAGCCAGGATGGCGCCGGAAGCGGCCAGGGAATCGATGGGCTTGGAAAAGAGCATACATGCAGGCTGCTTGCCCATGGCGCAGGCCGTGTAGAGCACCATGCCGCCGGTGGTGGAGCCGATGGTTTCCGGCAGGCAGAGGGCTTTGCCCAGCATGGGCTTTTTGTAAAGGTCCGGGTTGTTCTGGTCGCCGCATTTTACCTGCTTATCCCCAAACATGAGGGCCATCTGATAGCTGGCCAGGGTGTTGAACCCGCCGTGGGAGACCAGGGCCTCCGCCTGGACGGCGCCAGGGGTCACGGGACGGCCTTTGAAGGTTTTAGACATGGGAATTTCCCTCCTTGGTGATCTTGTCCAGGATCTCGGCGTCGGAATAATAGCGGGCGCTGGAATAGGTGCGCAGCTTGTTGGAGGAGGTGATCACCGGCATCTTCTTGGACAGGGGATTGTTCATGTACATCAGGGGACAGATGTAGCTGAGGATGACCCCGGTCTTTTCCAGCCGAGGGGCGTATTCGGTCTGCCGGAAGGCACGGATGACCCCAGGCGCGGAGGTGAATACCGTGGGGACGACCACCCGGCTGTTGCCTGCGGCCGCCAGGGCGTCCTCCAGCTTGACCGTCCAGTCCTTAAGCTGCTGTAGGGTCATATGGGGACAACCCATGAAGCAGAGCTTCGGTTTGGCGTCCAGGTCCTTCCAAATGCAGGGATAGCTGGCCCGCACCCGGGCCAGCTCCTGATCGTCCACCACGTAGACCGGCGCGTCCGGCCGGATCAGGTCGGCCCCCTGCTCCCGGGCCTCGGGGGTCAGGTTCTCGATATGGTAGAGGCCCACGGAGCCGTTGGAGGCGCAGGCGGCGCCAAAGTCCTTGAGATAGGCGCAGGCCCGTTCGTTCAGCTCCCCGCCCAGCCACTGGTCCAATCCCCGCACATAGGGCACCTGTTCCAGCACCTTCATGCCCACGGCGGAGCCCAGGAGTTGGGCATCGGGCAGGGCGCTGGTCCTTACCTCCACGATCCAGTCCGCCCGGCGGCCTTCGTGGGTGAGCAGGCCGAATTCCGGCACAAAGCCCGCCATGGAGCCCATCAGCTCGATGATGCCGGAATTCCGGTTGCACCGGGCGCCCAGGACGCTGTTGGCATACACCACCGCCGAGGATTCCGCCCAGGATAGGACGTCGCCCCGTTTGGGCACGTTGCCGGCCTCCGGCAGATAGCAGGCGCAGGTAAAGGCGTCCTCCCCCATGAGGCCCAGCTTGGCCAGCTGGGCTTCATAACGCTCCTGCTGGCTGTACATGACCTTGAATACCAGGTCTTGCAGGAAGGAGGAAGGGATGTTTTTATCCAAGGGCCGTGGGTCAGCGGAAAAAGGCTGCTTGCTCACAGCCCCTGCCTGCAACAGGGTATCGTACAGCTCGTACACCGGCTTCATCACCCCAATGCCAAAGCTGATGACCGTATGGCCGTATTGGCTGGTGATGGGCACCATCCGCTCCGCCCCAAAGGCTTCCCCATATAGGACCAGGGTCTTTACCACCTTGGCCATGGTTTCGCCCTGGGCGCCGTCCAGCAGCGCCTGCTGCGCGTTCGTCAGGATCATGGTCAACCTCCCCTTTTCATGTTGATGTTCTGGTGGAAAAAAAGATCGTTATGAATTATACAAACAAAAGTATACTACATCGGCCGCTGGAAGGGAACCCCAGGGCAAAAGAAGAAAAGCCCCGGAGAAGGGGCGGACCGCCGGCTTCCGGGGCAAATAACCCAACAGGGCGCGGGACCTATGGGGAGGCCGCCTTTGGATACCGTTAAGCGGGGTCAGCCCCATGGGGGAGGGGGACTTCCTGGGCCACCAGGACCTCTATGCCCAGCTTGCGGTATTTTTCCAGCTCGTTTGGGTCGGCCTTGTAGTCGGTGATGATGGTATGGATCTCGTCAACGCTGGCAATGCGGGTAAAAGCGGTACGGTTGAATTTGGAAGAGTCCGCCATGCAGATGATCTGATCCGAGGCGGCCATAAAAGCCCGCTTGGTGGAGCGGTCTCCATAATAGAAGATCATGATGCCGTTTTCAATATCGATGGTGCTTAGGCCAAGGAAACACTTATTGACCCGGTATTTTTTGATGAATTGGATGGCGTCCTCCCCGTTGATCACGTAGGATTCTCCGTCCCGCTTGAGGGAACCGCCGATGACATAAAGGTTGACCTTGGGTTTATATAGGAGCTCGTTGATGATGTGGATGTCGTTGGTGAGCACGGTGATGTGGAAATCCCCCAGCAGCTTGGCAAGGGCCAACGTGGTGCTGCCATCATCCAGGAGGATGACGTCGTTTTCCTGCAACAGGCTTTTCGCCTTGACGGCGATCAGGTCCTTTTCGTGCAGGCAGCGGTTGCGGAACATGGTGCTGGCCGGCGCGGTGGCGGCGGGCTGTTCCAAATGCATGGCCCCCCCATGGATGCGGCGAAGCAAATTGGCCTTTTCCAGCCGGTCCAGATCCAGACGAATGGTTTTTTCTGTAACCCCCAGGGTGACGCTTAGATCCTTAACGGATACGATATTTTCCTGTTTTAGGATATTCATGATGATTTCCAGGCGTTTCCTTGCGATCATAGGTGAGATTCCTCCACGAATTATAAAAAATTATAGCACAAGCGTGGATAGAATTCAACACAAAAAAGTTTGCAAAAGAACATTTTTTGTTCTAACGAACAATACGGTGGTTCGAGAAAAGAATATATATTCAAAATAAATGAAAAATAAGAGAATATCTTGTATAAATATAAGTATTGACAGTGTAAAATGATTGGCCTATAATTCAAATCAAGGAATACGAACTAAAATATAATATAATCAAACAAAAAAGAACATAAACCTGTTTTGCCCGGATCTTTTTTTCCAAGCGGGCTATTGTTTTTCATAAAGCAAGATTATCGGCCCCTTGCCCTTTCAGGCAGCTATGTTATAGAAATCTTTTGAAGGAGAATCATATGAACGGTTTTATTGACGAGGTCGTCACCCAGGGGACATTGATGCAAGAGGTTGGCCGTTATTATCGCGGGGCTGGCCTGCAAAGCATCCGGGCGATCGTAGCGGCTTATCAGGAGCGGGGCTGCAACCAGGTGATCCTTTCCGGCATGGGCAGCTCCTTGTACGCCATGGATTCCGTGCGCAGCTTTTTGACCAGCAACGGCATTCCCGCTTTGGCCTTCAGCTCCTTTGAGCTTTCCCGGTTCCAATTTGGCCATGTAACGGATAAAACCTTGCTGGTGGCCGTTTCCCAATCCGGCAAATCCATGGAAGTCATCGAGCTGGTGGAGAAGGCAAAGCCCATTGCCACCGTGGCGGGCATTTACAATACCGAAGGCTGCCCCCTAAGCCAGCTGGTGGAATTCCCCCTGCCCATCCGGGCGGGCAAGGAATGCTCCATTACCAGCAAAACCTATCAGCTCACCATGCTGATCTTAAACGTGCTGGCCCATGAATTGGTAGGCAAGCTGGACGATGCTTTTTGGAAGGAATTGGACTTTGCGGCGGACTGGTCCTGCAAATGGCTGGACAACTGGGAGCAGAACACCCGGCCCTTGTATGACTTTGCCCAGGATGTGGAATTGTTTGACCTGCTGGCCAACAACACCTCCCTGGCGACGGCCCGGCAGCTTTCCCTGGCCTACCGGGAGGGTCTGCATAATTGCACCGCCGTATGGGAGTGCGCGGACTATGCCCACGGCCAATATCATAGCTCCAAGCTGGGGGCCGGATACCTGGCCCAGATGTTTTTCCCGGTATTTGAAGACGATACCAAAGAAATGAAAATGTGCAACTACATTTTAGACCACGGCGGAAGGGTCATGCTATATACCACCTCCCAGATCCCGGAACGGGAACGGCGCATGGTGGTGAAGCTGCCCCGGGTGCGGGACTCCCTCATGCCGCTGTTGGAAAGCGTGGTGGCGGAAACGCTGCTGGGCATGTTATTTGGACCTACTTGGGTAAAGGATCATTGAGAAAAGGAGCGTAGACGGTATGATCATCGATGTTTCCAACATAATCGGCAGGCATAAATTCCGGCCTGCCATCACAGCGGAAAGCCTTTTGCAGCAAATGGATGCTAGCGGCGTGGACATGGCGGTCATCAGCTGCTTTGCGGAAAGCATAGACAATCAAACCATTCAGCAGGCAGTGGAAACGTACCCCAACCGGTTCATCGGCCTCTATACGGTCAACCCCTGGCAGGATGATGCGGCGGACAAGCTGGAAGACGCCTTGCAGAACCAAGTCTTTAAAGGGCTGTACATGAACCCCCTGCGGCATGGCTACATGCTTTGCGAGCACCAAGTGTTTTATCCCCTGCTGGAGGTTTGCGGCAAATACCAGGCGCCGGTATGGTGCTATGGGGCGGCGGAGGTGTTTACCAGCCCCATATTCTTCGACCAGATCGCCGCGGACTTCCCCAATGTAAACATCATCATGGGCCGCATGGGCCTGCAATACGACAACGCCAGCGCCGTGGCCATTGGCAAACGCCGCAGCAACATCTACCTGGAGACCTCCTCCAGCATGGATTTCAACGTGCACCGGGCCATTAAAAATGTGGGCATCGACCGGGTGCTGTTGGGCACCGGCACGCCGGAGGCAGGCTATT
This sequence comes from uncultured Eubacteriales bacterium, assembly GCA_900543475.1. Classification (GTDB taxonomy): domain Bacteria; phylum Bacillota; class Clostridia; order Christensenellales; family CAG-138; genus Pelethousia; species Pelethousia gallinarum. The sequence continues at coordinate 10,748 of UQRU01000039.1, read as the reverse complement.
TCAACCTGGAGATCGTCAAAGCCCGCAACGCCGCCAAAGGCTATGAAAACGGCGAGGCTAAGATCTTAGGCGAAAACGCCGCAAGGATCTTCCACATTCAATAAGAAAGGGGGCTGCAAAAATGATTATCGACATGCTATCCCATATCGGCGTGAAAAAGGGCGAAGACTATAAAGTAGAATCCCTGCTGGAGATCATGGATCAGGCCAAGGTGGAAAAGTGCATGATCTGTTCCCAGCTGGAAACGGTGAATAACGACTATATCCTGGATTGCTGCCAGCGCTATCCGGACCGGGTGATCGGCTTTGCCGTGATCAACCCCTGGGACATCAACGGCGAGGCGGAGGTGGAAACGTGCTTCCGGGACTATGGCTTCTACGGCTTGAAGATGAACGCCATCCGCTTTGGCTATAGCGCGGACCGGCATAGCGTATTGGACCCCTATTTTGACCTGTGCGAAAAGTACGGCAAATGCATGGTGGTCCACGGCCAATCCGATATGTTCTCCATCCCGGACAAATGGGCGGAGATGGCCAAATCCTACCCCAAGGTGCCGGTGGTGCTCTATCACATGGGCGTACCCCTCATGTATGAGCGGGCTTGCCAGCTGGCCCGGGATATCCCCAACTTCTATTTAAGCACCTGCGGGGCTTATGTGCCGGTTATGCGCATGGGCTACCAGGTGGCCGGCCCGCAAAAGATCCTGTTCTCCTCCGACGCCCCCTTCGGGGATATGTGCCAGGAGATCGACAAGGTGAAATCCATTGCAGACAACCAGGCGGATCTGGAGCTGATGCTGGGCAAGAACGCCGCGGCCATGCTGGGCATCGATTACCACTGAGCGCCGGCGGATAGAAAGGCGGCATACCATGTCCAGCATCATGTGGAAATATATCGACCAGGAGCCCCAGGTATTGGCCGGCATCTTGCAGGATACGGCCATGGACAAAGCCCTGGACGCCCTGGGGCCGGGGCTGGAAGCCATTTATTTCGTCGCCCACGGCAGCTCCTATAAAGCGGCGACGGCGGCGGCCAGCTTTATCGGCCGCCAGAGCGGGCTGCGTACCTACGCCTATACCCCGGCCAATTTCCTGTATAACTGCCAGGCCCTTGCCCAGGAGGAGCGGGCAAAGGCCCTGGTGGTGGCCATCAGCCAAACCGGCACCAGCCGGGGGGTGATCCAAGCCTTGGAGCGGGCCAAGGAAATGGGGTTTGAGACCCTAGGGCTTACGGATGTGGCGGGTTCCCCCATCCATGTGAAAAGCGATACGACCATCTTTCTTGGCTGCGGGGAAGAGGACAGCAACGCAAAGACCAAAGGCTACAGCGCCACCCTTCTGCAGCTGCTGCGGCTGGGGATCAAGCTAGGCCTTGGGCGGAAGGTTATATCCCAAGGGCAATACCAAGGGGTCTGCAACGAGCTGCAAGGGCAGATCGAAGCCCTGGCCGGCCTGCGGGACAAAATCCTGGCCTGGTGCCAGGCGGGAGACCTGGCGGGCAGGGTGAAGGACCTGTATGTGTTGGGGTATGGCATGAACTTCGGCACCGCCATGGAAGGCCAGCTCAAGCTGATGGAGACCATGTGCATGCCCACCATGTTCAACGACCTGGAGGAGTTTTCCCACGGGATGCACAGGGCTATCCAAGGGGATAGCACGGTCCTGCTGCTGCGCACCCCGCATACCCTCAGCCCCCTGGCCCTGGATACCTACCGCTATTTGCAGGGGAAAGCCGGCCGGGTGCTGCTCATTGACGCCACCGGCGAAGCCCCGGAAGGGGCCTTGAACCTGCCCTGGTACCCGGAGACGGAATCCCTGCTGCTTATCACGTTGGCCATTCAAATCCTATCCGTATGGCTGCCGGAACAAAACGGGCTGGACCCCAACCGGGACGCCAACAACGACTATACGGACTGCGTACATACCCGGATCTAAGTAGCGAACAACGTTTATCAGGCAGGACACATACATATATCTATCATCTATCTTAAAAACAAAGGAGGAGCATTATCCATGAGTAAGACCAGCAAGTTTGAAGCCTGCATGGACAAAATTGGACAGTGGATCGAACGCAAGATCGCACCGCCCCTGGTAAAAATGGGCAACCAGCGCCACTTTGCGGCCATCCGCGCAGCCCTGATCCGTACGATCCCCTTGATCATCGTAGGATCCATCCCCTTGATCTTGACCAACCTGCCCGTTGAAGCCTGGGCAGAGGCCATGGCCCCCGTAAACGAAAAACTCAACGTCCTTTATTCCATGACCTTCGGGTTCACCACGCTGTGGCTGGCGATTTCCCTGGGATCGGAATTGGCCAAAATGTACGAGGAGCAGGATCCCACCATGGTGAGCATCATCACCGTGTGCAGCTACCTGATCACCGTGGAGCCCATCGACCTGGAGACCGGCATGTTGGGAACCACAGGGCTTTCTGCAAAGGGCATGTTCTCCCTGTTTCTCGTGGCCATCATCGTGGTGGAGTTTATGCACTTTGCTTACAAGCATAAGATCATCATCCGGCTCCCCAAGACCGTGCCTGCCAATATCTCCCAGAGCTTCGCGTCCCTGCTGCCCATGGGCATCCTGTTCGTATTCTTCTGGGTCGCGCGGGTGGTGCTGAACTTTGACGTGAACGCGGTCATCAGCGCCATCATCTCCCCCATCATCAGCGCTTCCGACACCTGGTATGCAGCCTTTATCTGCGTATTGTTCCTGCAATTGCTCTGGTTCGTAGGCATCCACGGCGGTTCCTTCACCGTGTGGGGCGTTATGTACCCCTTCCTGCTGGCCAATATCGCCGACAACGCCACCGCTGCCGCTGCTAGCCAGGCCATCCCCCACATTATCACCGAGCCCTTCTTCTACTCCTGGACCATGATCGGCGGCGTGGGCATCACCCTGCCCCTGGTCATCATCTGGCTCCGTTCCAAGTCCGCCACCCTGCGGGAGGTTTCCAGGGTATCCCTGATCCCCGGCATCTTCTGCATCAATGAGCCGGTCATGTTCGGTACCCCCATCGTGCTCAACCCGCTGATGTTCCTGCCCTTCGTATTCGGCACCTCCCTGCTGGGCACCATGTACGGCTACATCCTTACCAAGATCGGCTGGATCAGCCCCGCCATCATCCAGGTGCCTTGGACCACGCCCCCGCTGCTGCAGCCTTACCTCTCCACCGGCGGCGACTGGCGCAACGTGGTGGCCCAGGCCGTTCTGATCGCCATCATGTTTGTGATCTGGTATCCCTTCGCCAAGATCTGGGAAAAGAGAATGGTAGAAATGGAAATGGCCGGAGAAGCGGATTGATCAACTTGAAAGCATGTCAGCTTGCCTGATATAATTTCCGTGACATGCGATCGATGCAACCCCACCCTGGAGGCTGGAAATCCAGTCTCCAGGGTATAACCAAACAGGAGGTATAATACTGTGAACAGCTTAAAAGCAGTTATCCTATGCGCTTCCGCCATGTCTTCGGCGTTTATTGTGGAGGAGTTGAAAAAGGCGGCTGGGGAAAGCGGCATGGAAATTCAGGTGGAGTGCTTTGCCAGCCTGCGCTATCGCTACTATGACTACAGCAAGGTGGACCTTGTGATGCTGGCGCCCCAGGTGAAGGGACAGCAACCGGATATCCGGAACTATTTGGACGAAAAGGGCTTTACGGACCTTCCCATCATGCTGATCCCCATGCGGGATTATGGCCTTATGCGGGGCAAGCCCATTTTGGAGCTGGCCATCAAGACCGTTGAACAGAACAAAAAGGACTAACGGAAAGAATACCCGCCGCCATGCCTGCCAGGCGGCGAGCACAAAGGAGCACAACAGAGTATGAATATGACTTTAGATCAGGTGAACACCATCTGCATGGAAATGATCAGCAGCGCCGGCGAGGGCAGGGCGCTGGTGTATGAAGCCCTGGATGCCATTTTGCAAAAGGACTATCAGGCGGCGGATGCAAAGCTGACCCAAGCGGAGGAGCATCTGTCGGAAGCCCACCGCATCCAGTTTGAAGAACTGATGGCCCCCCAAAGCAAGGGGATAGAGATGCCCTTTTCCATGCTGCTGCTGCACGCCATGGATTTGACCATGTCCACCACCTCCGAGCACGATATGCTTCGGAGCATCGTGCGGGCGCATACGGCATAGGCGCTATGGATTCTGGAGGAAACGTATGAAACAGATAGAAGTTACCGTCCCTTTTAAAGAGGGGCTGCATGCCCGTCCCGCCGTGAAGCTGATCAAGCTGGTGGGCACGCTGGCGTCCAGCGTAACCATTGAAAAAGCGGGCGAAGAATATAACGCTGGCAGTATTACATCCGTCCTGGCCGCCGGCATCATGTGCGGGGATACGATCCGCCTCAACATCGACGGCCCGGATGAGGACCAGGCGGCGGAAGCCCTGGCGGCCTATTTCGCATAGCCGGCAGCAGGGCGCCGTCCCTGCAGGCGGGAGAGGCCTCCCGCCATTCTTTTTGCTGGCAGCAGGGAGGAAAACAAATGCTTACATTGAAAGGAAACGGCTGCGCAGAGGGCGCGGCCATGGGCGCGGCACTGGTAAAGACCGCCTATGTCCCCGTATATACCATGGATCGGGTGGAAGACCCCCAGGCGGAGATCGCCTATTTGGATGAACGGATCGCCAGCCTGGCCAAGAGGCTGGACGCCCTGTATGAACATACGCTGGAAGAGTCCGGGGAAGAGGCGGCGGAGCTGATCGAATCCTATCAGATGATCCTGATGGATCAAACCTTTTTCGATGGGGTGCGGGATCGGATCCGGAAAACGGGGCTCAACTGCAAGATGGCCATCAAGGAGGCCTGCGAAGCCTGCCGGGAATCCTTTATGGCCATTTCGGACCCCTACCTAAGAGAGCGGTTCGGGGATATCGAGGACGTATGCTTCAAGCTGGTGATGGCCTGCGACCAGGTGACGGACGCGTTGGAGGATGTACGCCTTACGGAGCCCACCATTTTGGTGGCGGATACCCTTACCCCCATGGATACGGTACGGCTGGATAAAGGCTTTTTGGCGGGCTTTATCGTGGAGCGGGGCGGGGCCACCTCCCATGCGGTCATTCTGGCGAAAACCCTGGGCATCCCCGCCATTGTGGGGGTGCAAGGCATATGCAGCCAGGTAAAGAACGGCAGCCATATTATGATGGACGCAGCCACGGGGGAGATCATCGTGGATGGGGACGATGCGGCCCGGGAAGCCTTCCAGGCCATCCTGCGGGCCGGGGAGGCGGCCCGGGAAACATACCGCAACGAACCCCTGGGCCCGGCCCAGACCCTGGACGGCGTTGCCGTGGAAATCGCGGTCAACGCCGGGGACGCGGATTCCTCCCAACGGCTGGACCCCAGCCTGTGCGACGGGGTAGGCCTATTCCGGACGGAGTTCCTATATATGGGCTGTCAGGATTATCCCGATGAGGAGACCCAGTACCAGGCCTACCGCCAGGTGGCGGAACGGATGCAGGGCAAGCCTGTGATCATCCGCACCCTGGACATTGGGGGGGACAAGGCGCTGGATTACATGGGGCTGGAACAGGAGGAAAATCCCTTCCTGGGATACCGGGCGATCCGGATCTGCCTGGACAAGCCCGCCATGTTCAAAACCCAATTGCGGGCCATCCTGCGGGCCTCCGCCCACGGCTGTGTGAAGATCATGTTTCCCATGATCGTTTCCCTGGCGGAGATCCGGCAGAGCCGGGCGCTGCTGGCAGAATGCATGGCGGAGCTGCGGCAGGCGTCCGTCCCCTTTGACGAGGATATTGCCGTGGGCATCATGGTGGAAACGCCGGCGGCGGTGCTCATGGCGGACCAGCTGGCGGCCCAGGCGGACTTTTTTAGCATCGGCACCAACGACCTGACCCAGTATGTCACCGCCACGGACCGGGGGAACGCCCGGGTGCAGGCCCTGTATGACCCCTTTAACCCGGCGGTGCTGCGGGCCATCTATCAAACCGGGCAGGCGGCAACGGCCCATCATATCCTGGCGGGGGTATGCGGGGAAACGGCGTCCATGGACCATATGATCCCCTTTTTGATCGGCGCCGGCATTCGGGAGCTGAGCGTATCCCAGGGGGCTTTGGGCAAGGTGCGTTATTTGGTGCGGCGGCTTTCCGCAGAGCAGTGTGAAGCGGCGGCGAAGCAGATCGTGCAGGACTGCGCCGACAGCAGCCAGGCCCGCGCCATTTTAGCCGGCCTGATAGCTGCCATCCGCTAGGGGAGGGCGAAAATATGGAACAAAGAGGGGATATCGCCCTGGTGATGCTGGATGTGGATGGGACCCTGCTGGATACGCCCCAGAACCGGCAGCTGCCGGCACAGACCGGGCCGGTGCTGAGGCGGGTGATGGAACGGGGGGTGCAGGTGGGCCTGGCCTCCGGCAGAAATTACGCCCACCTGATGTCCCAAATGGGGCATCTGGGCTTGAACGGGCCCATGGTGTGCAACAACGGGGCGTCGGTGCTGTATCAAGAGGCGCTGCTGTATTCCTCCACCTTGGATGCGGACGCCTTGCGCTTCGCCTTCCAGCTGGCCAAAGAGTTGAAATGCCTGGTGGAATATTCCTCTGTACACGACATTTTCATTTACCAGGCGCCCGGCTACGAAGGCCCCGCCTTTGCGGCGGCGGACAAAGGCCCCTATCTGATCCTATTGTCCGGGGATGCAGCCTCCTTCGCCCGGGTCCTGGATACCCCGGTGGCGAAGATCACCTTCGGGGTGGATACCCGGGAAAAGGCGGCCCGCATCCGGGAAGCCCTGGCTGCCTGGAACCAAACCGCCCCCCAGCCCGTCACCATATCCGCGTCCTTCTGGTTTGCCATCGAGGTGACGGCCCAGGGCGTCAGCAAAGGCCGCGGGTTGCAGATGGCCTTGCAGCAATGCCATATCCCCCCGGAAGCGGTGCTGGCCATCGGCGACGGGGACAACGACGTGGAAATGCTCCGGGCGGTAGGAGCGTCCTTCGCCATGGAGAACGGTTCCGCCCAGGCCAAGGCGGCAGCCCGGTATCTTGCCCCCAGCGTAAAGGAAAACGGGGCGGTTACCGTGCTCAAACGATACATTTTGGGAGAAGGTTAACAGGAAATTATATTTTTGAGGTGACATCTATGCGCATCGTGGTAAAACCAACCTTTGCGGATTGCTGCAAATATGCAGCGGATATGATCATAGAAACCATACGCGAGAAGCCGGACGCCCGCCTGGGACTGGCTACAGGCAGCAGCGCCCAGGGGGTATATCCCTACTTGATCCAGGCCAACCAGGCGGGGCTGGTGGATTTTTCCCAGGCGAGTACCATCAATCTGGACGAATACCTGGGCATTGATCCCCAGCATCCCCAGAGCTACCGCCGGTTTATGGATGAGAACCTATTCGACCACATCAACATCAAGAAGGAAAACACCTATGTGGCCCGGGGGATTGGCGATCCGGAAGCCTGCGTGGAGGAGTTCCGCCAAAAGGTGGCGGAAAAGGAACGGGATATCCAGCTGCTGGGCATCGGCGTAGACGGGCATGTGGCCTTCAATGAGCCTGGCGCTACCCTGGAATCCAGCGCCCACATTGAAAATTTGGACCCCAGCACCATCAAGGCCAACGCCCGGTTTTTCAACTCTCCGGATGAAGTGCCCCGCCAGGCCCTTTCCATGGGCATGGGGGATATCATGAAGGCCAAACGCATCGTCTTGGTGGCCGCCGGGGAAAACAAGGCCCAGGCAGTGGCGGGCTTGGTGCTAAACGACCGGATCGAGACCGGGAACCCTTCCACCATGCTTAAAATGCATCCGGACGCCACCATTTTGCTTTCGGAGGAGCTTGCCCGGCAGATCGGCTACCCCGGTTAAAGGATAAGCCCTTGACCCCGGGAGAAAAGGCCCATATAGTAGAAGAAAGAAGAAATGGAAGGAGGGATCGGCATGGCATTGGAGCTTCCCCCCATTGGGCTGGGGGTATATAAGGCGGGGGACGCCGTATACGACGCGGTGCGCTATGCGCTGGAGATCGGCTATCGGCATGTGGATTGCGCCAAGATCTATGGGAACGAAGCCCTGGTGGGTCAGGCCATCCGGGACAGCGGCATCCCCCGGGAGGAGATCTACGTGACCACCAAGCTGTGGCCCAAGGATTATCCCAACGCCAAAGGGGACGCCCAGGACCGGCTTCGCTGCCTGGGCTTGGAGTATGTGGACGCGATGCTGCTCCATTGGCCCGGGGTGGATGCGGGGCTGCGCTATCGGGCATATGAGGCGCTTTTGCAGATGCAGCAACAGGGCCAGGCGCGCCAGGTGGGCGTCTCCAATTTTCTGATCGACCAGCTGGAAGACTTGGCCGCCCAGGGCTTGCCCAAGCCTGTTTGCAACCAGTTGGAGGCCCATCCCTGGTATCCCCAGCGGGAGGTGCGGGCGTATTGCCACCGCCAGGGCATCCAGGTGGTCTGCTGGGCTCCCTTGTTCCGGGGCGCCTGGAAGGAGGCGCCGGTTCTGGCCCAAATCGCCCAGGCCCATGGGAAAACCCCCGCCCAGGTGGTGCTGCGCTGGCATGTGCAAAACGGCGACTGCCCCATCCCCAAATCCGTTACCCCCAGCCGCATCGCAGAAAACCTGGATATTTTCGACTTTGCCCTGACCCCCGAGGAGATGGCCGCCATCGATGCCCTGGAGGACGGCCGCCATATCTCCCACGATCCCCATACCTACGACGGCGCCCGCTAAGGCTTCGTCTCCCCTTCGGCCCCGGGCCCTTGGTTCCGGGGCCTTTGCTGTGTTCGGGCAGGCAAACTGCCCCTTGCGGCCCGGCCTGCCCCAGGTTACAATGGGAATGCCGCAAAGGCGAAATCCAAGCGGCAGCAAGGAGCGCAGCATGTTGTACCACGCAAAAAACGCGACCCTTCGGGCCGGGGATATCTCCATGGATTATGTCCGCTTCGGCAACGGGCCGGAACCCCTGGTGGTGATCCCCGGCCTGGGGGACGGCCTGAAAACCGTTAAGGGAGCCGCCCTACCCCTGGCGGTCATGTATCGGGGCATGGCCCGTTCGCCCTATACCGTGTATGTCCTCAGCCGGCGGGCTCCCTTGCCCGTAGGCTTTACCACGGCGGACATGGGGGAGGACGTATACCTTGCCATGGGCCTGTTGGGCATCCAACGGGCCGGCGTGGTGGGCATTTCCCAGGGGGGCATGATCGCCCAGCACCTGGCCCTGCGCCACCCGGAAGCGGTGAAAAAGCTGGTGCTGGCGGTGACCATCTGCCGCCAGAACCCCCTGATCCAGCAGGTGATCGGCCGCTGGGCCGGCTTGGCCCAGCAGGGGGATTACCGGGCCATCCTCCTGGATACGGCGGACAGGAGCTTTACCCCGCCCTATTTGAAAAAAGTCCGCTGGGCCTACGGCCTCTTCGGCAGCCTGCTTCGGCCCCGGGACCCGCAACGCTATCCCATTATGGCCCGGGCCTGCCTCAGCCACGACGCCTATGCCCAGCTCCCTGCCATCGCCTGCCCTACCCTGGTCATCGGCGGCAAGCAGGACGCCATACTGGGCTATGAAGGCGCCCTGGATCTGCACGACCGCATCCCCGGCAGCCGCTTGCTCCTATTCCCCGATCATGGCCACGGCCTCTATGAGGAGGCAAAGGATTTCCTGCCCCAGGTGCTGGCCTTCCTGGCCTGACCAAGCCTATACGAACAGCCATCGGCATGTTGCCGGTGGCTGTTTTAGTTATGAAATGTAACATTGAGATTGACATTTTAACATGATTATTCTAATATTAGTTTATAATTACATAATAAAATATGTAAGATAGTACGATTTTGTTAAAGGTGGAGGGAGTCCTATGCGCAATAAACAAAAATTCCTGGCCCTGCTGCTCGCTGTGGCCCTGGTGCTGGCTATGTCGTCTACCGCCCTGGCGGCTGGCGTATGTAAGATTGGGGATAAGGAATATACCTCGCTAGCGGAAGCGGTTGCGGAAGTGCCCGCCGATGGCACCCCGACGACCATTACCCTGCTGGCGGATACGACAGGCGATGGGGTTGTGGTAGAAAAGGGGAAAAATATTATCTTTGACCTGGGAGGGAATGCTTATACCGTTGATGGTACGGTAGGCTCCTCCGGCACGGAAACCAACGGCTTCCAGCTGCTAAAGGGGTCCACCGTGGCTTTCAAAAACGGTACCATCAACGCAGGCAAAGCAAAAATAGTGATTCAAAATTATGCAAACCTGACCCTGGAGGACGTGACCGTAGATGCGCGGAACGGCGCAGTGTGTCAATATGCGTGCAGCAACAACTGCGGGACGGTAAACATCATCGGCAACACCAGCATCTATGCTGCGGCTGGACAGGCGGCCTTTGACGTGTATTATTGGCCTAAAGGAGGCTATGATGAGGGCGTCACCGTCAACGTAAACACCACCGGAACCATTGACGGCCGGATCGAATATACAAACGATGGAAGCGACCAGGCAAACGTCGCGGGAAAGGCCAAGCTGAATATTCAAAGCGGTAACTTTACCGGCACGTTCAGCATTACAAAAGGGGTAGAGGGCAAGACCGGCATCATCGTTTCCGGCGGCTCCTTCACCGATACCTCAACCATTGAAAACTACCTCGCTCCCGGCCTTAAGCTGGAAGGTGGGAAGGTAGTTTCCGCCACCACGCCGCCCGCCGATGACGACGGCGATGATGGCAGCATCGGCTATCCGCCCGCCATCCTGTCCCCCACGGGGAACCAGGTGGTGGCGGTCATGGCCAAT
>UQRU01000038.1 GCA_900543475.1 uncultured Eubacteriales bacterium | reverse complement strand
GAGTTTTTCTGTCTACATCATCGCCACTAGGCTTCTTTTGAACCACTCGCCCAGCGAGTGGTTTTCTTATACAAAAAAGGAGCCTTGCCAAGCAAAGCTCCTTACAAATCCGTCCGGTAGTTGCGATATGAGGACTGCCCTATTCCTCAGTTCGCGGTTTGAAGTAAATTAGTTCTGTGTTTTGGTTTGGAGGAAAAACAATGAAGATTACTGCTCTTGACTCCGGACGGCGAAACTATCATTTACTGATATTATATTAGCACTACTTAATCCAGTATGCAATAGTTTTGAAAGAAAAATTCGCATTTTTCGTAATAATTCATAGTTTGGAAACATTTTTTCTCCCGTTCCCCTCGCCGCCCCAAAAAGGCGAAGGGCAGCCAGCCTGTCCTAAATTTTCCCCTCCGGTAGGGAGCTAACGGAGCAATGGCACGGGTTAACGGCGCAAGGGAAATTATTAAGGCTTTCCCGGACGTAATTTTATAGCTGAACTATAAAAATCATGTTGCCGCAGCCTATTTTGCCATACCTTTGGCCATGTTGCGGAAGATGCCGGGGATTTCCTGCAATTCCTGAAACGTGCCCCGCTGAACGATCCGGCCCTTGTCCATGACGAGGATCTCATCGCAATTTTGCAGGGTGGTGAGCCGGTGGGCCACGGAAATCACCGTGGTGCCGCAGGCTTCCTTCATCTTTTCGATCTCCGCCTGGATCTGCTTTTCCGAGGTATTATCCAGGGCCGAGGTCGCCTCGTCCAAAAGAAGGATCCGGGGCTTTTGCAAGAAGATCCGGGCCAAAGCGATCCGCTGCCGCTGGCCGCCGGACAGGTTTGCGCCCCCTTCCGCCAATACGAAGTCATAGCCGCCAGGTAGCTTTTCAATGTCCGCCGCAATGTTGGCTTTGGCTGCTGCCTCCTGAACCGCCGCCAAAGGGACGTCCTCCTTCATGCCGTAACAGATGTTGTGATAGACCGTATCCGCCACCAAAAAAGGCGACTGAGGTACAATGGCCACGTTTTTTGCCAAGGTCTCCCGGGTGATGGAAGCAATGGGCGCGCCCCCCAGACAGATTTGCCCTTGGGCCTGTTCCAGCTTATCGATCACCTTTATGAGGCTGGATTTGCCGCATCCGCTTGGACCTGCGACCCCGATAAACGCCCCCCCTTGGATGGCCAGAGAAATATGCCATAGGATCTGCTGCTCCGGCTTTTCCGGGTAGGCAAAGCACACATCCTGCAGATCTACCCGGTTGTTTTCCAGCTGCCTGGGCGCTTGCCCCTGGATGGGTTCATAAGAAAAATCCAAGGGTAGATCCACCATTTGGAAGTAATCCTGGGCCAGCACGGTACTTTCGGAAAATTCATCCAAGATCCGGTGCAGCTCCCGCAAAGGCCCGGTCAGCTGGGTAAAGCACAGATAAGCTGTCAGCACCGTACCTACGCTGATGACCCCACGGGAAGCCAGCAAAACCGATAGGCCGATCACCAGCACGCTAAATAGGGCCTCGTTGATGAACTTAAGGCAATCGTAGATGGCCATGGCCTTGTGATGGCGCATCTCCTTTTTCCGCAGCTGCTCGGACCGGGCGGCCATCCGCTCTCCTTCGATGCTGGCGCTATCCAGGGCCCGGATGGTCTCGATGCCTCCCAACAGCTCCACCATCATACCGTCCATATCCGCCTTGGCTTCCATCAGCTCCACCCGGATCCCCTTCTGGGTGCTGATCTGCCGGAACACGATGCCGGTCCCCACCGGGATCACCAGGATCACCAGGCAGGCCACCAAGGGAGGCAACTGGGTAAAAATGGTGACGATGGCCGCCAAGCCCGTGGTAACTGCCGGCGCAAAGTCCATGAACATCAATTTGATCAGCTTCACCGTGCCTTCCAGGCTCCGGTTCAGCCGGCCATGGATGTTGCCGGTCAGATGGCTGCGAAAATAGGACATGGGGGCCAGCAACAGGGAGGAGGTTGCCTTTTGCCGGGCGCTTTTCTCCGCCTGGGTGGCCGTATCCTCCACGATGAGCCGCCGGATCACCTTGATGACCTCGTTGACCACGTTCACCAGCAGGATGCCCAACAGAATGGGGATGACCTTTTGAAAGGTGGCGTCCCGCTCTGCCAACACGTGGTCCGTCAAATACCCGATGGCCAAAGGGGTAAGCTGGCTCAATACCGCCGATACCGCCAGGATTACCAAGATAAAAATAAACCTGACCTTCTGCTTTTTGGGAAGCAGGTCAAATACCTTCTTCCACATGCCGTCCTTCCCTGCTGCCTTCATCCGGATCCTCCCCTTCTATATTCCAACCGTTCAGCCATTCCCCCAGCGCCTCATCGCCTTCGCTTCCTATAGGATCTCCCCTTGAAAAGGCGGCGTATAGGCTGTGTCCGCAGAATCCAGCTCCTGGACATAGACCCGGGTAAGCCCCAGGCTTAGGCAATAATCCACCGCTCGCTGGTATTCCCGCCGGGTCAGGCGCCGGTTTATAGGCGGCATGGTGGCAAGATGGCAGGGCACATATTGGCTCATCAAGGAGAGCTGGGTATCCAGCGGCAGCTCCGCCGCAACGAAATCCAGCACCCCTCTTGCTTCGTCCACGGACCCTGGCAACACCAGATGCCGGATCAACAGGCCCCGGGTGGCCACGCCTTCCCCATCCAATTGCAATACCCCGCACTGGCGCTGCATCTCCAGCACGGCGGGCCGGGCAAAGTCAAAATAATCCGCCGCTCCGCTATAGCGCCGGGCTGCCGCCTGGCTTACGTATTTTAGATCCGGCAAATAAATATCCACCAGCCCCTCCAGGGTGCGCAGGGCGTCCACCAACTCATAGCCGTTGGTATTATACACCACAGGGATGCGCAACCCATGGGCCTTGGCCTGTTCCAGGGCGGGCCGGATCACATGCAGATGGGGCGTAGGGGTCACCAGGTCGATGTTGTGGGCGCCCTTATCCTGTAGGCGCAGCATCAGATCCGCTAACGCCGCCGCATCCATGCTGGGGCCTACGGCCCCATGGCTGATGGTATGATTCTGGCAGAAAAGGCACGTCAGGTTGCACCCGCAAAAGAAGATGGCCCCTGCCCCCCGGCTGCCGCTCAGGCAGGGTTCTTCCCACATATGCAGGTCCGTCCGGGCGATCTGGGGCAAAGCCGGCGCACCGCAATATCCAACGCGCCGGTCTCTATCCACGCCACAGCGGCGGGGGCATTGACGGCAACCTTGGCTTTCGTTCATGTTTGCTTCCTTCCAGCCGGCCCGACGCTCATGCCCCGGGACGGCCCTTTTTGGTTTTCGGCCGCCGGCGATCCGGGTTATCCGGCATCACCACATAGTCTGCATCCACCGCGCCCCGCTCGTCCGCCACGGGCTCCTGTTTAACCGGGGCCTGGCGTTGCCTGCCGGTCTGCCGGTTTTCCTTGGCCGGGCCCAAGGCGATGGCGTTGGATACATACCGCTTTACGCTAAAGGCAAAGCAGGTGCCTTTACCCAACTGGCTGCGCACGGTGATTTTTTCTCCCAGCTTATCGATGATAAACTGGGCGATGGATAACCCCAAGCCTGTGCCCGTGCTTCCCCGGGATTTATCCACCTTATAGAACCGCTCGAAGATATGGGGCAGATCTGCCTCGGGTATCCCGCAGCCGGTATCCGATACCGTGATCATCATGCCTTCCTGGGCGGGCTCTACCCCCACGGTGATGGTGCCGCCCTTTTCCGTATGACGCATGGCGTTATCCAGCAGGATCACCAGCACCTGCTCGATCCGGTCCGGGTCCGTAAGCCCGTCCACTGCCGCCCGGTCGTCCAGGGTCAGATGGATGCCCTTTTGTTCCGCCGCCGCGGTATAGCCGCTCACCACGTCGCTGAGCAGCTCCTTCATATCTACCCGCATGATCTCGATATACTCCGTCCCCGCTTGGAGCCTGGATAGGGTCATCATATCCGTGATCAGCCTGGATAGCCGCATCACCTCATGGAGCATGGTCTTATAATACCGCTGGCGGGTCTCCTCATCCTGGATCATGCCGTCCGCCAAGGGCTCCAGCAGCCCCCGCACCGCCGTAAGGGGGGTGCGCAGCTCATGGGATACGTTGGCCACGTATTCCCGCCGGGTGGCTTCCAGCCGCTCCACCTCGGTCATATCCTTGAACAAGCCGACCACCCCGTTGCGGGTGCCATCCTCGCTGATCACCGGGGATACGCTGATCCATAGTACCTTGTCCCCGCTCATGGGATAGGTGATGGTCTGGGGCTTGCCGGTTTCAAACACCGTATCAAAGGTCTCCCATAGCTTGGGATCTTCCACAATGTCTTCCCGCTGCTCTGCGTTTACCGCCCCAAACATCCGCATCAAGGCGCTATTGCAGTGGGTAAGGGCGCCGCTGCCATCCAAGGCCGCCACCCCGTCCGTCAAACTTTGGAGCAGCTGGTCCAGCTGGCCCTTTTCAAACCGGAGCTGGTAAATGGTGCCCGACAGGGTCTCGCATAGGTTGTTCAACGCCCGGGACAGCACGCCCACTTCCCCTGGCTCATCCTCATCCAAACGAATATCAAAATTACCTTTACTCATGGAAATAGCAGCCTCGCTCATGGCATGGAGGGGGCTGGTTTCCCGCTTCACCCGGAATACCGTCGCCACCAGCACCACCGGCACCACGATCAACACCACCCACAGCAACAGGGAGCTTAAGCGCATGCTGGCGGAATTCACCGCCCCTACGCTCTTTAACAGCAGCACCCCGCCACCGCCTATCGGTTCCCCAACTGCTAAGATCCGCCCCACATCGGGCATTTTTGCCTGGTTGGTGGAAAAGGATTGGCCGGATAGCACCGTATCGATCAGCTCGCTTAAGCCTATTTCCAGGGACTGTACATCCAGATTCCCCAGCGGGGAATTCATCTGGACGATTTTCCCTTCCTGGTTGACGATCAATATGGTGGCATCCGCCGCCTCCATAAAGGAAGCGCACACCCGTTCAAAGGCATCGTCCTTCAGGTTGCCCTGGTTCCATTCCGCCACCAGCTGCCGAAAGAGCACCACCTTCGCTTCCATCTCCTCCAGCTTGATGTCCGCGTAAGCGTCTCCAATCAAAAAAGCATAGCCTCCCACCATGATGGCGGAGGCTAATAGCATACAAATGGTGAGCGTGACCAGCAAACGCCGGAACAGTACGCTTTTCATTCTTCCTCCACTATTCTACTTCGAACTTATAGCCTACCCCGTAAATGGTCTTGATGCTCCAATTCAGGCCGGTGTTGTCCAGCTTGGCGCGAATGCGCTTGATATGGGTATCCACAGTCCGGGTCTCGCCGGCAAAATCGTAGCCCCATACCCGGTTGAGCAGCTGCTCCCGTGTAAACACCTGGCCGGGATTGGAGGCCAGCATATATAGGATCTCGATCTCCTTCGGGGTGCAGATGATCGGCTTCCCCCGCAGGGTCACGGTATAGCTCTTGATATCGATCACCAGCTCCTGGTGCACCACGCAACCATCGTCGTTGCTCTGCTGCTGCTCGCTGGTGCGGCGAAGCACCGCCTTGATCCGGGCTACCACTTCCCGGGGGCTAAAGGGTTTTACGATGTAATCGTCTGCTCCTAATTCCAGTCCCAATATGCGGTCGATTTCTTCCCCTTTGGCGGTGAGCATGATGATGGGCACCCGGGAGGTCTTGCGGATGGTTTTGCATACGTCCGTACCGCTCATTTCCGGCATCATAATATCCAGCACGCACAGAGCGATCTCCCCGTCCAGAGCTTCTACAGCCGCCTTGCCGTCGTACACATCCACCGTATCGTATCCCTCGGCTTTTAAATATATCCCCAGGGATTCATGTACCACCCGATCGTCATCGGCGATAAGGATCTTATTGGCGCTCATATCTGCCTCCTATAGCAACAGTGTATCATTGGGTCATGGCATGTCTATAGTCTATAGTATAGCACATCCATTCCCCTTGAAAAGGCCGGCCGGTTCCTTTTTCACAGATTCTTCCCATTTTTACCACTTGTCGCCGGCAGGGTCCCGGTTTTGGCTAAGGTAAAGGCAAAGGTCACCGTCCCGTTCTGGCTTTCCACCCATATTTTCTCGCCCATACGGGTCATGATCTCGTAGGCAATGGATAGGCCTAGCCCCGTCCCGCCTCCCGAGTGGGATTGATCTACCTTGTAGAATCGCTCAAACAGATGGGCAAGGTCCCGTTCCTGGATCTCCCCTTGGTTGGATACCCGCACCTCCAGCTTTTCCCCCTGATCCAGCGCCTGCAGGCAGATCGCCCCGCCGCCTTCTCCATGTTTGATCGCATTATCCAGCAGGGCGATGAGTACCTGTTCGGTGCGATCCGGGTTTGCAAAGGCCTTTGGGCAATGTTCCGGCACGGATACCTGCACCTGGCAGCCCTTCTCCCGAGCCGCGGCCTCGTAACGGTCCGCCACGTCATAGATCAATTCATCCACCCGAAGGGGCTGTTTGGTCAGGGCAACGGTACCGGATTGGAGCCGGGACAACTCCAGCAGGTCGTCGATCAGCCTGGAAAGGCGCATGGACTCATGAAGGATATAGCCATAGTATCTGGCCTGATCCTTTGGATCTTGCACCAAGCCATCGTTCAGGGCATCCGCAAGCCCCCGGATGGAGGACAAGGGGGTGCGCAGCTCGTGGGACACATTGGCCACGTAATCCCTACGGGTCTTCTCCAGCCTGGCGGCCTCGGTCACATCCTGGATCAGCAGCACCGCCCCTTCTATGCGGCTGCCTTCCGCCAGGGGGGAATAGGTACAGCGCAGGGTGGCCTCCCCCCGGGGCAGTTCCAGCAGCGGCGCTTCCTTGCCTTCCAGCACCGCAGCCAATCCGGACTGCAAGCTGGGCCACAGCTTGCTGCTCGTTACCTCCTCCTCCGTTTGGAGGCCCAAAAGCTCCCAAGCCGCAGGGTTTTTCTGCTGCACCCGTCCCTGGGCGTCAAAGGAAATGATGCCTTCCCGCAAGCCGTTGAGGGTGAAAGCCAGCCGGTTCCGTTCAAAGGTCAGATCCTCAATGGTGGCGGATAGGGTGGCGCTCAAATAGTTTAAGGATCGGCCCAAGCTTTGCAGCTCCTGGCTGCCCTGCTCTGGCGCCCGTATGCTGAAATCCCCCCCGGCCATGGCGGTGGCGATATCCCGCATTTTGCGGATGGGCCGCACCACATTGCTGGAAAAAACGTATACCGGCGCCGCCATGATGGCCATCACCCCCGCCATGCTGATCAACAAGGCCACCAACAGGCTATTGATGGCTGCCCGTACCTCCCCCAGGGGCTTGATCAGAAACACTGCCCCAATCACGTTGTCATAGCGGCTATACACAGGCTCCGCAATGATCACCCCTTGGTTGTCGCTATTAGGGGAATACAGGGCATGGCCTTCCATCACGTCCGGCAGGTAGGCGGAAAGCAATGCGTTTATATTCTCCAGCTCCCCCTGCTTTGGGTAGACCATCAGCTCACCCCGGGCATTGTACACATACACCGCCGCATCCCAGATATGATATCCCGAACCAATGGCCCGGCCGTACATTTCCGCATTGATATAGCCTTGCAGATATTCCCCGGTGAGCTCCGCGATAAATTCCGCCCGGGGGGCCATCTCCTGGGCTTTGATCCTGGTAAAGACCGTCCGTCCATAAAAATTGAAGGAGATGGCCGTTAAGGCCGCGCTTAAAATGACCGTGAGTAGGGTCACGGTCAAAGATTTTCCCAGGATGGTATTTTTCACGGGTTTTATTCTCCGCATTCGAATTTATATCCTACTCCATAAACCGTCCGGATGCCCCAGTTCACGCCTTCCTGGGGCAGCTTCTGCCGGATGCGCTTGATCTGGGTATCCACCGCCCGGGTGTCCCCGAAAAAGTCGTACCCCCATACCTGGGAAAGCATCTGCTCCCGGTCGAACACCCGCCCCGGCTTGGATGCCAACAGGTAGAGGATCTCCACCTCCTTGGGAGTGAACTGCACCGGCTCACCTTGGATGCGCACATCGTAATTGGAGATGTTGATCTCCAACCCGGGAAAGCGCAGCACCTTTTCCGGCTCCTCCTTGGCAGCGCTAAACCGGCGCAATACCGCCTTGACCCGGGCCACCACCTCCCGGGCGCTGAAGGGCTTGACGATATAATCGTCCGCGCCCAGCTCCAGCCCCAGGATCCGGTCGATCTCCTCCCCCTTTGCCGTCAGCATGATGATGGGGGTGCGGCTGGTAGCCCGGATCTCCCTACAAACATCCACGCCGCTTTTCTTCGGCATCATGATGTCCAGGATAATTAAGTCCGGCTTGTAGCTTTTCGCCAGATCTGTAGCTTCCTGCCCATCCATGGCAGAGCAATATTCAAAGCCTTCATTTTTTAAGTAGACCCCTAGGGTCTCGTGGATCATGGGCTGATCATCGCAAATCAAAATGCGTTGCGGGCCTGCCATAAACTCACCTCTTGTTTTCTTTTTTCCCCGGCGGGAGCCTGCCCACGCCGATTATTCACAGATTTCTTTTCTTTCATTATAAGGTTCTTTACCGTCCGGTGCAACCTCCCCTTCCCCGATGCCATAATTGTACCCAATTGCGTCATATTCAGGCCCGCAACCTTCCTTGTCCCCTGTAAGATTGTTCATGATTTCCCGGCTTTTAATTATCCGTATCTATGCTATAATATTGTCATGCATACAAATAGTTTTTTTCGTCGGATACGCCCTATTTTTATCTTGCTGTTTTTGTTGCCGGCCCTTTGTGCCGGTTGTAGTAGCTTGCCGGTCTCCGGGCAGGCCACGGAGCAGGCCCTGGTGATCAACGAGGTGGTCTCTTCAAATTCCACCTCCCTCTCCCACCCGGAATTGGGTTCCCCGGACTGGATCGAGCTATATAACGGCACCAACGCCACCATTGACCTGTCCGGCTTCGGCCTGAGTGACAATGTAAAAGAGCCCCATAAATGGACCTTCCCAGAAGGGACCACCATCCCGGCGGGAGGATATTTGCTAATATATGCGTGCAGCTATACCGGCGAAGACGATAGCCTTTTATGCACCGATTTCGCCCTATCAAAAAACGGCGAATCCCTTCTTTTGACCGACGCCTATTACGCCATTTTGCAGCAGGTGGATCTGCCTGCCCTGCTGCCGGATGTTTCCTATGCCCGGGACGCTTCCGGCCAATATGGTTATTGCTCCGACCCAACCCCCGGCAAGGAAAACGGGGAAGTGGTCTTTTCCTCCGCCGGGGACGCCATCACTGCCGGCACCTCCGACGCCCTGACCATTACCGAATGCATGCCCAAGGCCGGGGCTTGCCTGGCCCCGGACGGAAAAGCCTATCCCTGGGCGGAGCTATATAACAGCGGCAGCGAGCCCCTACTGCTTTCCGACTACTATCTTTCCGATAACATCCATGAGCCCCTCAAGTGGCGGCTGCCCGGCGCCACCTTGGAAGCCGGCGCCTATACCACCATATGGTTCTCCGGGGACGAAGGCAAGGACGGCATCCACGCAGGCTTTCGCCTGGGCTCCTCCGACGACACCCTGGTGCTCAGCGACAGCACGGGCAATCAGATCTCCATCCTCACCTGGCCCATGGACCAGATCCCGGAGGGGGTATGCGTCCTGCCCGGCGGCCAATATACCGCCCAGGCCACCCCCGGCCAGCCCAACAGCCAGACCGGGATATTCTCTTCCCTGGAGTTTGCTCCCATGGAGGCGGACGCGCCGGTGCGCATTCACGAGATCCTGCTGCATAACCAATACAGCCTTCGGGATGAAACCGGCGAACGGACCCCTTGGGTAGAGCTCTATAACAGCAGCAGCCAAGCCGTATCCCTTGGGGGCTGCTATTTGAGCGACGACCCGGAAAATCCCTTCAAATGGGCCTTCCCAGAGGATTCCAGCATACAGCCCGGCCAATACCTGGTTATTTTCCTCTCCGGCAAAGATGCCGCCGGGGATGCCCTGCATACCAGCTTCCGCCTCTCGGACTCCGACGAAGCCCTGGTCTTTACCCAAACCAGTACCATGAGCCAGGATCAATGGGCGTTGCCTACCCAATTGGGGGATAACGTATCCATGGGCCTTGCGGCGGACGGGTCCATCGCCTACTTTACCACCCCCACCCCTGGGGCGGCCAATACCACCCATAGCTTTACCGAGCCCCTAAACGGGGGCTATACGGATATGGAGGGGGTCTATATTAGCGAGGTCTCCGCGGTGAGCGCCGCGAAAAGCGGCAAGGCGGACTGGATCGAGCTGCATAACGCCTCCGACAGTAAGGTGGATCTGGCAGGCTGGCACCTGAGCGACGATGCGGACGACCTGCAAAAATGCACCTTGGAAAGCATGACCCTGGACGCCGGCGGTTACGGCGTCGTTACTGCCTCTTCCAGCACCGCAAAGGGCGCGACAGCGCCCTTTGGCATATCCCCCACCGGAGAGACCCTATTCCTTTCCGACGCCCAAGGCAATATCCGGGATGTGTTCCAAACCGGCGCCCTCCGGCTTGGCGTCACCGCCGGCCGTTCCGCCGGCAGCGCCAGCCGGGTCTATTATACCGAAGCCACCCGGGGGGAAGCCAACGGCGCGCAAAGCTATACAGGGTTTTTACCCACCCCGGTGTTCTCGAAAATGGGGCTCTATCACGACCAGCCCTTCTCCCTGACCATCACCTGTGACGCCCCGGACGCCACCATCCACTATACCCTGGACGGCAGCGAGCCCACGGAGGCTTCCCCCGTCTATACCGGCCCCCTCACCATTCAGGAGAACACCCCGGTCCGGGCCAAGGCCTTTGGCGGGGGCCTCCTATCCAGCGACGTGGCCACCGCCACCTACCTTTTCGAGACCCCCCATACCCTGCCGGTGGTCTGCCTAAGCGCCCAATCCGACGACTGGGACGCCATGTATTCCGTGACGGAACGCAAGCTTCGGGTGGAAAAGCCCGGGCATTTCGCCTACTATGAAACCGACGGCACCTTGGGCACCGCCTTTGGCTGCGGCCTTAGGGCCAGCGGCTCCTCTACCCTCCTGGCCAGGCAAAAATCCGTCGCCGTATTCCTCCGGGGAGCCTACGGACAAAGCGAGACGAATTATCCCTTTTTTACCGACAGCGACGTGACCGTTTTTTCCTCCCTGGTGCTGCGCAATTCCGGCCAGGACCGGGATAAGGCCCGGCTGCGGGACAGCTTCTTCTCTAAAGCTGTCAAAGGCCTGAACATGGAATACGCTGAAACCCGGCTGGTGATCGTATACGTAAACGGCCAATACTGGGGCATCTACGACCTGAACGAAAACCAGAACGAGGATTATATGGCCGCCCACTATGGGGTGGACCCGGACGCTGTGGACATCATCCGCCGGAACATCGAAGCCCTGGCCGGCCGCAACAGCGAAAATAAGCGGGTTCGGGCATGGGCCTTGGCCACGGATACCTCCGATCCGGACAAGTACGCCGAATACATCCAATGGGTGGACCCGGATTACTTTATCGATTATCTCATCGCCCAAACCTATTTTGCCAACGGGGACATGTTCAACCAAAAATACTGGCGCAGCCAGGATTATACCGTGCGCTGGCGGCCGGTCTATTACGACCTGGATCTGGCCCTATCCAGCTCCAGCCCCACCCGCAACATCCTGCCCAACTACTTCAACGCCGAGGGCATTCCCTCCCGGGACGGCTCCCTTACCAATATGGACCTATATGTGGGCCTGCGGAAAAACCCGGACTGGTGCCTGGCCTTTGGGGAACGGTATGTCTATGTGGTCTACAATTATTTCGATCCCGACCGCCTGACCGCCATCCTGGACGATATGGTGAACCAGCTCCGGCCGGAAATGGCCCGCCACATCCAGCGCTGGGGCGCCCCCAGCTCCATGGACAAATGGGAAACGGAAGTGGCTGAGCTGCGGGAATGCTTGCAGGCCCGTCAATCCTATGCCCTGAAATATCTCCAGCGGGAATTTGATTTTACGGATGCGCAGATGGCCCAATGGGAGCAGGCTGCCAAGGCCGCTGCTTCCACGGCTGTTTCTCCTACGCCTGCGCCCTGAGGCGTGCGGGGCCGGGGGGGGGGGGGGCCCCCCCCCCCCCCCAAACGGGGGGCGGGCCCTTTGGCCCCCGCCCCCATTTGGTTTTGCCGGCCCTAGGGGCCGGCAAAACGCCGCCGCCCCCCCGGCCCGGACGCCCGCAAACCCTGGCCCCATGCCCATACGCCCATGCCCAGGAAGGGGACAGCCCCCGCTACCGCCAGCGGGACAGGCTGGGCAGGAAGCCCTCCATCATAGCCCGGGCCTGGGCCTCCGTCATCCCCGGGTTGGCCTCCAGCATATGGGGGACGCAAACTTCGATCATCTGCTCCATGGTGGCCCCGGGAAAGGTAAAGGCCCCTTTTTGATAGCAATAGGTGCAATAGTCCGGATTCTTTTCCCCGTTGGCTTCCGTGCCCAGCAGTTCCTCCGTAACCGGCATACCGCAGCTTTGGCAAAAATGCATTTCCATAAACATTCCTCCTGGTTTTTTCTCCAGCTTAGCATGGATATGCTGACATTTTATGGCAACTTTACAAGGGATTTCCGCTTTTATTGGGTCAGGTATGCCTGGGCTAGGGCCTTGACCCGCTCCTGGAGGCCCTGCCGCACCTGCAAGGGGCTTACCACAGTGACAAGGCCGCCATAGGAGAGCAGTTCCCCATATAGCCAGTCCCCCACCGGCATGGTCAGCAGCACCAACAGGCTTCCGTCCGCCTCCTGCTGAATGAAGGCAGGGTCAAAGGCATCGTATACCCGATGGGCCGCCGCCGGATGGAACCGCAAAATGGTGGGGGTAAAGGGCAGGGGCTGCTCCGCCGGCTGGGGTATGGGGGGCAAGGGGCCAAAGGTCTCCTTAAGCAGCTGGCCTTCCCCCATGCGGGTCAGCTTAAATAGCCGGTATGCCTGCCGATCCAGGCAATAGGCCTGCAAATACCAGGCAACGCCCCGGTATAGCAGCCGCACCGGACACACCCGCCGCTGTGAGGGTTGTCCCGCCCCGTCCCGGTAGGAAAAGGCGTAGACCCGCTTTCCAAGGATGGCGTCCCGGATCTGTCCGAAGCGGCCCGCCTGGCCTTCCGCCCAGGGGGAGAGTTCCACGGAAAGCCAGTCCGGGTCCTCCCCATGGAATAGGGCCTGCAATTTTTCCAGCAAAGCGCCGGCCTCCCGCTGTTCCCCCTCCGGCAGGCAGCGCAGGGCTAATAGAAGCCGGTCCCGTTCCCCCTGGGAAAACAAGGCCCGGTCCAGGACATAGCCCTCCAGCAGGCCGATGCCGCCGCCTTTACCCGGCAGGGCGTAGATGGGGATGCCTGCGCTGCTCAACGCGTCCACATCCCGATAAACCGTGCGTACGGACACCTCGAACCGGGCTGCCAATTCCTTGGCAGACGCCCGCCCTTTGGACAGCAAATAGAATAGGATGCCGAATAGCCTGCCCTCCCGCATGGGAAACCCCTTTCAAAAAAATAGGCTGAAGCCGCTTTGGGCAGCCTCAGCCAAATGGCGCGTTATGTTATTCTTCATCCGGCATGGCGGCGTTGTGGTATACTTCCTGCACGTCGTCGTTGTCGTCGAAGCGATCCAGCATCCGCTCGATCTTTTCCACCAGATCGGGGTCCGAAGCCGCATCTACGGTATTCTGGGGGATCATAGACACTTCGGCGGAAAGGAAGCTATATCCCGCGCCCTCCAGGGCTTCCCGCACGGCGGAAAACTCGGCTGGGCCGGTATAGATCTCGAAAGCGTCGTCCATGGGGACGAAATCCTCGGCGCCTGCGTCCAGGGCAGCCATCATGAGCTCGTCCTCGTCGATGGTGGCGCTGCGCTCCACCACCAATACGCCCTTTTTATCGAACATCCAGGCCACGCAGCCGCTGGCGCCCATGGAGCCGCCGCTCTTATCGAAGATGTGCCGGATCTCCGCGGCGGTACGGTTGCGGTTGTCCGTTACCACCTCTACGATCACCGCGGTGCCTCCCGGGCCGTAACCTTCGTAGGTGATCTCCTCATAGCTGGCTCCAGAGCCTTCGCCCATGGCCTTTTTGATGGAACGGTTGATGTTGTCGTTGGGCATGTTATTGGCCTTGGCCTTAGCGATCACATCCCGAAGCTTTGCATTGTTGGCAGGGTCCCCGCCGCCCTCTTTTACGGCGATGGCGATCTCCCGGCCGATCTTGGTAAAGATCTTGCCCCGGGCCGCATCGGTCTTATTCTTTTTATTCTGGATATTCGCCCATTTGGAATGTCCTGACATATTAATGCATCCTCCAAAACATCATAAATTCTAATAACGCTTTATTATAGCATCCCTTGTCATGTCTGTTCAAGAGTAGAGGCCCAGCTCGTGGATTTTTTCCTGCAATTTTTTCATATCCTCCCACGCCGCCTCCTTGCGGGCCTGGTTGCGCAGCAAGGCGGCCGGATGGTATGTGGCCAGCATCCAAACCCCATCCGCATATTTCCACATGCCCCGTTCCCGGTTCACCGTGGCTCCCGGGTCAAAAAGATATTTGGTGGCCGTGGCTCCTAGGCAAACGATGATCTTGGGCTGTATCAGCTGGATCTGGGCCCGCAGATAGGTTAAGCATGGTTCCGCTTCCTCTGGCATGGGCATACGGCTTTCTGGGGTACGGCATTTCACCACGTTGGCGATATATACCTTTTTGCGGTCCAACTGAATGGATGCCAGCATCATATCCAACATGTGGCTGGACCGGCCTACGAAAGGTCGTCCGGACTGATCCTCTTCCCGGCCTGGGCCTTCTCCCACAAACAACACCGCGGCTTCTGGATCTCCTTCGCCAGGCACTACATGGGTTCGGTTCTTATGTAAAGGACAATCTTGACATATTGTCAGCTTTGCGTATAGGCTATCCCATGAATCATATCCGTTCACAGATCCTCCTCCCGCCGTTGGACGGCTCGTTTAATAAAGGAACCGATATCCTCCATGACCTGCTCCTTATCGGTTTCGTTGAGCAATTCATGTCGATCCCCTGGATAAATGCGAAGTTCTACCTGATGTCCTGTTTGCGTCAGCCAGTTGGCTACCTGCTTGACGCCTTTGGCCTCCTTGCCTCCCACCGGGTCCTCTTGGCCGGAGACCACCAGGATGGGCACGTCTGGCACCTGTCTGGCCCAGCTTTTGCTGGAGATGCTGCCAAGCCCATCAAATAGATCCCGGTAGCCCGCCGCAGTAAAGGGGAAGCCGCAGGCTGGGTCCGCCACATAGGCATCCACCTGGCACGTATCCTTGGAAAGCCAGTCAAAAGGGGTCCGGTTGGGCTGGAAGGGCCGGTTATATCCCCCTGCCACCAGTTTATCCAGCGTTGGATTTGGCAACGCGCCCCGGCCCCGGCAAACTTCCCAGGCAGCGATGGCCTTGCCGCCAAACAAAAAGGGATTGCGCCCTGCAGTACCCATGAAGATGAAGCCCGCCACGCCCCGGCCATACTGGGCCGCATAGGAGCGGGCCAGGAAGGAGCCCATGCTGTGGCCCATCAGCACCAAAGGCACCCCGGGATGCTCTTGCTGCAGCAGCTGGCGCACCCGATCCACATCCTCCACTAGATGGGCCCAGCCATCCTTTTCCCCGAAATAGCCCCAGGGATCTTCTGGATTCCGGCTCTTCCCGTGGGAGGCGTTATCACAGCCTGCCACCAGGACCCCTTGCTGGTTTAAATAGCGGGCAAAGGCGGCATAACGCTGGATATGCTCGCTCATCCCATGGACCAGCTGCACCATACACCAGGGCGCTGCCTGCTCCCATATGCACACATGCAGCCCGTGGCCGCCTACGCTGGACGCCAGGGTTTTTTCTTGCATGACGATTCCTCCTGCTTGGGATATCCTGCCTCGCCGGATGAGAAAGGCGGGGATCCCATTAGCTTTTCTTATTGTAAAAACGAAATATCTGGCTTATAATTATATTATCATTATAGGTGGAAATTCTGCGGATTTCAACCAGGATTCCCAAGGATTCCTGTTTTGTTTAGAAAGGGGGACCAAAATGCCAGCCGATCTGGATCTATACAGTATTTTCTGTACGGTAGCCCGCTGTGGTAGCCTTTCCCACGCTGCCCGTGAGCTTTATGTCAGCCAGCCTGCCATAAGCCAGTCCATGCATCGGCTGGAGTATACCTTAGGCTGCACCCTGTTTACCCGCACCAGCCGGGGCATTACCTTGACCAGCGAAGGCCGCATGCTCTACAGTTATGCGGATAAGGCCGTCAGCCTGATCACCGCCGCGGAGGACAAGCTCAACCGTATGCGTACCCTCCAATCCGGCGGCCTGATGATCGGCGCCAGCGACACCCTTTGCCAATTTTTCCTGCTGCCATACCTGGAAAAATTCCATACGGAATATCCGGAGGTGCAGCTGCAAGTTACCAACCGTACCACCCCGGATACGGTGGAGCTGCTCAAGGTGGGTAAAGTGGATATCGCCCTGGTGAACCTGCCCGTGGACGATAGCGCCCTTTGCGTGCGGGATGTGCTACAGGTCCACGATGTGTTCGTGGCCTCGGAGCGCTTTGCGCACCTTAAAGGCCGCCCGGTCACCATGGCCGAGCTTTCTCGGGAACCTTTGGTGCTATTAGAGCAGGCCTCCAATTCCCGCAAATACCTGGATGATTTTGCCTCTGTGTGCGGGATCACCCTGCACCCGGAGATCGAGCTGGGCGCCCATAGCCTATTGGTGGAATTTGCCAAGATCGGCCTGGGGATCGCCTGCGTTACCTACGAGTTTGCCGCAGACGCCATTCATAGCGGCGAGCTGTTTGAAGTGGAACTTAGCGTGCCCATGCCCGCCCGTAATATTGGCCTGATCTCCCTGGAAGGCGTGCCCCTTTCCGCTGCCGCCGACCGGTTCATCAGCATCGTCATGGACGACGGGTTGAATTTAGGCGAGCCTTAATATCACGATGGATAAGCGTCCTGCTTCCAAACCTTCCATTTTGCATCTTTATGGCCTCTTGACGGGGGCCATCCTGCTTTGTGTTATCATTTTCTCTGTAACGTATACTGGCGGTGGCGTTGGGATCCTGGTGGATGAACAGGCTGCCCTGGAAGAAGCTGCCCTGGCAGCCCAACCTACCCCCACCCCCACCCCTAAGCCCCCCGCCGTATCCACCGCCGGCCGGTTGACTCCCTTTCTTTCCGGCAGCCTATGGGGCTATAAAAACACCGCCGGTGAGATCGCCATTCCCGCCCAGTTTACCCAGGCGGAAGCCTTTGCTGCAGATGCAGACGTGGCTTTTGCCGCCCAAAACGGCGCTTTCGGCCTGATCGATCGCAACGGGCTTTGGGTGGTGGAACCCATGTGGAGCGCCTACCTCCCCTTTTCCGAGGGGCGGGCGGCTGTGGAAAACGGTGATAAGTGGGGATTTGTCGATACTTCCGGCGCCCTGGTCATCGATTACCAGTTCCGGGAGGTGGGCAGCTTTTCTTGCGGCCGGGCCATGGCCCGTACCGGCAGCAGCTATGGCTATATCGATCCCTTGGGCAACATGGCGGTCTCGGAAAAGTTCCGCTTTGCCGGCGCCTTTGATGGGGATGTAGCCTTTGCCAGCGCGGGGGATAGCTCCTATATCATCAACAAAGCCGGCACCCCCCAATATACCCTGGATGCCGGTGTAACTGGGGATCACTTTTCCGAGGACTTCGCCCTGGTACAAAAGAATGGGATCTTCTACTATATTTCCCAGTATGCCCGTCAGGTCTTTGACGGGGAGTTTTCCGATGCCCGCTCCTTCTCCGGGGGCATGGCGGCCGTACAGATAGACGGCCTTTGGGGCTATATCAACACCGAAGGGGATATCTCCATCCGGGCCCAGTTTTATGGGGCCCAGGACTTTTCTGAGGGGATGGCTGCGGTGCAAAATATGGAGGGATTTTGGGGATACATCAACCGGAGCGGCTCCCTGCGCATCGACTACGCCTACTCTGTGGCAGAGCCCTTCCTAGATGGCTATGCCCGGGTGAAACGGGGTTCGGACTGGTTGCTGCTGAATACCGCTGGCGAGGAGGTCTTCCTCTATTCCGAGGATAGCAATACCCTGGACACCCTTGCTTCTCCCGGGGTCCAGGCCTGCCCCCCCCCCCCGACCGGGGGGTTGGGCCCGCCCCCCCCCCCCGGGGGGGGCCCGCCCCGGG
>UQRU01000037.1 GCA_900543475.1 uncultured Eubacteriales bacterium | reverse complement strand
GGTTTTGTTTTTTTTTGGCTTCCGGTCTCTCCTCCTTTCTCGGGGTTTTTCGGGGGGGGGGGGGGGGGGGGGGGGGTTGGCGGCGCCCCCCCCCCCAAAACCCCTGCCGCGGCCCCAAATTGCGCGGGGGCCCCCCCGGGCCCCCCCCCCCCCCCCGCCGCCGCCCCCCCCCGACGAGGCTCAATGCTCCAGCCTGTCTCGCAAGCCGGCCAGGCTGGCCTCCATGCGCTTGAGCATGATCAAAGCCGCCTCCCGCTCTTCGGCGGAAAAGGTTTCCAACATGGTGGTAAAGAACATATTGTAGTCGATCTCGCACCAGCGGGCGTATTCTTCCCCTTTTTGGGTGAGCTGTAAGCGGATGCAGCGGGTGTCCTGCTTGTCCCGCACCCGCTTGACAAAGCCGCCGCTCTCCAGCCTGCGTACGGAGATCCCGGCGGAGGCCTTGCCCACCCCCAGGGCGGCAGCCAGCTCATTCTGCGTGGGCCGGCCCAATTCCTTTAGGGCAAACAGGACCTGGGGTTGTCCGGGATATAGGCCATACTTTCCCAGGGTCAGCTGCATACAGACATTATAGGTATGGTTTAGGCTATGAAGCGCCCGGCCGATTTCACCGGTGGACTGCTCTTGGGTTTTTCGCCTGGCTTCCATTGGCGATCCTCCTTGTTGGATATACATTCCATACCATAATGATAAACGCCGGCCAAAGTTGCGTCAACCGAATTTTGTTATGCCGGCATACGAATATTGTCGGTTTTTATCGCCGCCAGGGGGGGAAGCGCATTGCAAGGCGCATAGGATTGTGATATAATCCAATCGTATTTTTTAAATAGGCGGGAAAGGATGGCGACACGGGAGACTAGGCGGGCAGGCGAATTTGGGCCGCCCCGAGGGTCTCGATCTGCAGGCTGTTTTGTTGGGACGCAGCGCCTGGAGCGATATGCGTCCTGCATATGCCGTCCGAAATCCGTTCCATTTTTATGTTTAGGGGGAGTAATTGTCTATGATGGAACCCACCATGATCCTGCGTCGCATGGAAGAGCAGCTGCGCAGCGATTATCAGATCGATCTGTGCGAAGCCAATACCATACAGCTGCATAAAGCCTTGGCGGATGCGGTGATGTACGGCATGTCGGACGATTGGCGCAGGTCCCGCCGCGCCCATGAAATGGTGCGCCGGGCGTATTATTTCAGCGCCGAATATTTGATGGGCCGTATGGTGTTCAATAACCTATATTGTCTGGGCTTGCTGGATGAGATGCGCAAGCTCTTGCGAGCCCGGGGCGCGGATCTGTCCGTAATGGAGGATATCGAGGACGCGGCGCTGGGCAATGGCGGCTTGGGCCGCCTTGCCGCCTGCTTCCTGGATAGCGCGGCCACATTGGATCTTCCCATGGACGGCTACGGCATCCGGTACAAATTCGGCCTGTTTAAGCAGACCATTGAAAACGGTTTCCAGGTGGAAAAGGCGGACGACTGGCAGCGCTATGGGGACCCCTGGTCCCGCCGGCGGGATGATAAGACCATTGCCGTCACCTTTGCGGATCAGACCGTCCTTGCCGTGCCCTACGATATGCCCATCGTTGGGTATCATACCCGCAACGTAGGCACCCTCCGGCTCTGGCAGAGCGAACCGGTGGAGGAGTTTGACTTCGCCCTGTTCAACAACCAGGAATACGACCTGGCGGTCCGGGAAAAGAACAAGGTGGAGGATATCACCAGGGTGCTCTATCCCAATGATTCCACCTATGAGGGTAAACGGCTGCGGCTCAAGCAGCAGTATTTCCTCTCCAGCGCCAGCTTGCAGGATATCATCCGGCGCTATAAGCGGGTGCGGGGCAACGACCTGAGCGGGTTTGCCGCCCATTGCGCCATCCAGCTCAACGATACCCACCCCACCATCTCTATCCCGGAATTGACCCGGCTGTTGATGAAGGAGGGGATGGACTTTGACGCGGCCTTTGACATCACCCGCAAGACCTTCAATTACACCAACCACACCCTGATGAGCGAAGCCTTGGAGAAGTGGGGCTATGACCTGATGCGCTCCGTGGTGCCGGAGATCACCGAGCTGATCAGCCGGATCAACGACAAGATGAACGGTGAGCTGCGGGCCAAGGGGGCGGATGAAGCCCGGATCTCCCGTATGCAGATCGCTACCGATGGCCAGATCCATATGGCCCGGCTGGCGGTATACGGCAGCACCTATGTGAACGGGGTGGCCAAGATCCATAGCGAGCTGATCAAGCGGGAGCTGCTGCCGGATTGGTACGCCCTGTATCCGGAGAAATTCTGCAACAAGACCAACGGCATCACCCAGCGCCGCTGGCTAGGCTTGTGCAATCCGGAACTGACCGGGCTGATCGAGGACCGGCTGGGCAGCCGGGATTTCCTGCTGGATCTGGATCTGCTCCAGGGGCTTAAAAACCACATGGACGACGCCACCATCGCCCGGTTCAACGCCATCAAGCAGCAGAAAAAAGAACAGCTTTCCGCCATCATCCGGGAGCGGGAAGGGGTAAACATCCCTTCGAATTTCCTCTTCGATATCCAGGTGAAGCGGATGCACGAATATAAGCGGCAGCTGCTTAATGCCTTGAGCATTGTGGATATTTACTATTCCCTCAAGGATGGGAGCCTACAGAATTTTACGCCCACGGCATTTATTTTCGGGGCCAAGGCAGCCCCCGGCTATGCCCGGGCGAAGAGCATCATCAAGTATATCAACGAGATCGCCAAGCTGGTCAACAACGACCCTGCGGTACAGGATAAGCTGCGGGTGGTCTTTGTGCAGAATTACAATTGCTCCTATGCGGAGCATATCATTCCCGCGGCGGACGTATCCGAGCAGATCTCCCCGGCGGGTACCGAGGCCAGCGGCACGGGCAACATGAAGTTCATGCTCAACGGCACGGTGACCCTGGGCACCTATGACGGGGCCAATATCGAGATCGTAGCCGAGGCGGGGGAGGAGAACAACTATATCTTCGGCGCCCGGGTGGAGGATATCGAGGCCATTCGGGATACCTACAATCCCCGGGCCATCTACGACCGGGAATACCGGGTGCGCCGGGCGTTGGATACCCTGGTGAACGGCACGGTACAGGACGACAATACCGGCATGTTCCGGGAACTGTATGACGCTATCCTCAACGGGGCCAGCTGGCACCGGGCGGATCATTATTATCACCTGCTGGACTTCCTGCCCTATGTGGAAGCCAAGCTCCGGGCCAATCGGGATTATCAGGACCGGATGGCCTTTGGCCGCAAGTGCCTGATGAACACCGCCAGCGCGGGCAAGTTCTCCAGCGACCGTACCATCCGGGAATATGCCAGCGAACTTTGGCATATCCTGCCGGTGAGCCGGCTGCGGTGACTCTCCATTCGGGACGGGCGCGGGGCCTTTAGTGCCCTGCTGCGCCATGTGGCCCGTTGGGCCAGAGGGCTGGGATGGGGCGCAGCCAGATAAACGGCGCCATCTTGAATGAAAGGAGAACGTTCAGAATGCATCCGGTGGTATTGGGCTTGTTTATACTGGAGGCGATCCTGTATGGACTGATCGGCTATGCCCTTTGGCGAACGCATACCGCCTTTCCGGATACCCGCCTGGGCTATCATATGGAGGCGGCCATGGCCAGCCAGTCGGCCTGGGAATATGCCAACCGGGCTGCAGGGGCGGTTTGCGGCGGCGTAGGGACGGTACTCCTGGCGGCGGGGCTGCTCCTGTGGCGGCTGGAGGCCGGTCTGGGCCTGGCCATAGGGGCATTGCTCCTGCTGTCCATATTGGGGGCGGTTGCCGGGGTATTTTTGCCCTTGGGGCTGCTGCGCCGAAAGGGACTCTAACCTGCGTCCAGGATCGTAGGCGGACATGCCGGAACCGGTATGTCCGCCTGCTTTTTTGCCCGCTTACCCCAGCTGGAACAGGCCGGAGGGCCAGCCCTTTTTTTACGGAGGGAAATAGGGTATAATGCTGCTATGAATCAGGTGATCCAAGAAAAATTAAAATTGCTGCCCGATGCGCCGGGGGTATACAGGATGTATGACGCCGCCGGACAGGTGATCTATGTGGGTAAGGCGGTCAACCTGAAAAACCGGGTGCGCCAGTATTTTCAAAATGGCCCTAAGCCCCCAAAGGTGGCGGCCATGGTGGCACACATCCAGGATTTTGAGTATATCCTCACCGCCAATGAGACCGAGGCGTTGACCCTGGAAAGCAACCTGATCAAATCCCTACAACCCCGCTACAATGTGCTGCTGAAGGACGATAAGCATTTTCCCTATGTGCGGCTGGACATCCGGCAGGATTTCCCTCGCTTTGAGGTGGTGCGCAAGATCCAAAAGGACGGGGCCCGCTATTTTGGGCCGTATCTGTCCGCGCTAAGCCTGCGGGATGCCCTGAATATGATTCGGGATTCCTTTCCCGTGCGGCATTGTAAAAAGGATATCCATAAGGCCATCGCCCGGGGGGAACGGCCCTGCCTAATGTATCATCTAGGGAAATGCTGCGCCCCCTGTTCCGGCAAGGTGAGCCGGGCGGAATACCATGCCCTGCTGGAGAGCGTATGCCGCTTTCTGGAAGGGCATACCCAGCCGATCATCGAAAAGCTCACCCAGGACATGGTCCGGGCGTCGGAAGCCATGGAATTTGAACGGGCGGCCCAGCTCCGGGATCAGATCCAGGCGGTACGCAGCTTGGGGGAAAAGCAGCAGGCCATCTCCACCGCCGGGGCCATGCGGGACGTGTTCGCCCTGGCCCGGGACGATTTGGATGCGGTGGTATTTGCCCTGTTCGTGCGGGGAGGGAAGATCGTAGGCACCGAGCGGTTGCGCATGGCCTGTGGACAGGAGAGCGGGCCGGAGGTGATGGGGGAATTCCTCAAACAGTATTATGCGGAAGGGGTGCCCATTCCCCCGGAGATCGTGGTACACGAGCTGCCCGAGGACGCGGCGGCCATAGAGGCGTGGCTTACGGAAAAGCGGGGCCATAAGGCGGCGTTGATTTGTCCCCAGCGGGGAGAAAAGCGCAAGCAGGCGGACATGGCCTATCAAAACGGCATGGACGCCATCGAAAAAGCCCGGGAATTGGAGCACCGGGCCTGGGAAAAGGGAGAAGGCGCCTTGGCGGCCCTGTGCGGGGCCATTGGGCTGGAGGTGCTGCCCGTGCGGATGGAGTGCTACGACAACTCCCACATCCAGGGCCGGGATACGGTATCCGGCATGGTGGTGTTCCGTAACGGCCAGCCTGCGCCAAAGGAATACCGCCGCTTCCGCATCAAGGAGGAAGCGGGAGGCAACGACCTGGTGGCCATGGAAGAGGTGTTGACCCGCCGGTTCCAGCGCGCACAGGATGGAGACGAAAAGTTTGGGGAGCTGCCGGACCTGGTGGTGGTGGACGGCGGCGCGGAACAGCTGAAGGTGGCCCTGGCGGTGCTGGAGCGGTTTGGCCTGGATATTCCGGCCATCGGCCTGGCGGAGCGCAGCGAGACCATCCTGCTGCCGGGGAACCCGGAGCCGTTGGTATTATCCAGGCGGGACCCGGCCCTGCATCTGTTGCAGCGGATCCGGGACGAGGCCCACCGGTTTGCCATCACCTATCACCGGAGCCTAAGGGGGAAGAACGCCTTGATGAGCCAGCTGGATCAGATCCAAGGCATCGGCCCAAAGCGCAAGCGGGCCCTGTTCAACCACTTCCTGACCCTGGACGCCATCAAGCAGGCGGACGTGGAGACCCTGCGCCAGGCGCCGGGGATGAACCTGCCGGCGGCGGAGCAGGTATACCGGCATTTCCATATGGAAAATTCTTCGGATGCGTGATATATTGAATGCAGAAAGATGTAAATTTTTGCGAAAGGAACTCCAGACGATCTATGTATAAGCTTTTGGTCCTGGACATCGACGATACGTTGGCCCCATCCGGCGCCCGGGAGGTGCCGGCCCGCAATCTGGCCGCCATAGAAAGGGCCAGGGAAGCCGGGATATTCGTGACGGTTTCCACGGGTAGGGGCTATTTTGCTTCCTCTTATATATGGAAGCAGCTGAAGATCCAAGGACCGGTGATCATCTATGGCGGGGCTATCATCATGGACACCCGGACGGATCAGCCCATCCATACCACCGCCATTCCCCCGGAATTGGTGCGGGAGCTGCTGGAGCGGGCCAACGAGTTGGGGATTCACGCCCATATTTACCAGGGGGATTGGGTGATCTGGGAAAAGCCCTCCTTGTTCGGCGAAAAATATTGCGAACGGCTGGGCCTGCCCCATCGGGCGGACCCGGAGATCCGCAGCCGGACGTGGACCGATGTGCCGAAGGTTTTGTTCATTGGGGAGGATGCCCAGGCAAAGGCCCTGATCCCAAAGTTTCAGGCGGAATACCAGGGCCGGCTCAAGGTGTCCGGCTCCAGCAAAGGCTTCATCGAATTCAACCACCCCAGCGCCCATAAGGGCAGCGCCACCGCTTTGTTGGCGGACCATCTTGGAATCTCCCAGGAAGAGACCGTGGCAGTAGGCGATAATTCCCTGGATACGGAAATGATCCAGTGGGCGGGATTGGGCTGCGCCGTTGGGAACGCGTTGCCGGAGATCCAAGCGGTAGCGGATCTGGTATTGCCGGCTTGCGAGGATATGGCGATAGAATACCTCATCGACCAGGTGCTGCTGAAAGGATAAGCATATGACCACTGTAAACATTCGCATTGAGGAGCTGGCCCAGCAGCTGGATCTGGAGATCCTGGAGCGAGGCAAGGGCATCATCTGCTTCCGTTCGTCGGAGATCAGCCGGCCAGGCTTGCAGTTTGCTGGGTTTTATGACCATTTTGACCCCCATCGGGTGCAGGTGATCGGCAACGCGGAAATGAATTACCTATACAGCCTGCCCGAAGGGGAATTGGAAGAGCGTATGCGCCGGTTCATGGGGCTGGAGATCCCCTGCGTGGTATGCGCCAGGGGGAAAATGCCGCCAGAGGCCCTTTTGCACAGCGCCCGGGAGCATCAGATCCCCGTATTCCGGGCGGCATGCAATACGGATCAGGCAGGCCATGCCATCAGCAATTACGTGGAACGGCGGCTGTCCAGACACATCCTTACCCACGGCGTGCTCATGGATATTTTTGGCGTCGGCGTCCTTCTGCGGGGGGAAAGCGGCATGGGCAAAAGCGAAGTGGCCCTGGAAATGATCCGGGCCGGCCAGCGCCTGGTAGCGGACGATGTGGTGGAGGTAAGCCGGATCGGGGACAAGCTGGTAGGCCGGGCGCCGGAGCAAACCCGCTATTTCATGGAGGTACGGGGCATCGGCATCGTGGATGTGCGCTATCTGTACGGGGTGGGCGCGGTGCTGCCGGAAAAGACCATTGAATTGGTGGTGGATCTTGAATATTATAATGAAAAGCAAGAATACATACGGATCGGGGCGGAAGAAGCCCGAACTGTGGAAATACTGGGGGTACCGTTGCCCAATTCGGTGATCCCGGTGAGCCCAGGGCGAAATTTGGCCATTGTCATCGAGGTGGTGGCCAGGAATTTCCGGTTAAAACGGCTGGGCTACGACCCTGGCGCCCAATTTGACGCCGGGTTGCTGCGGGGCGAATGAAGGCCCATGGAAGATATTTAAAAGGGTTGGAACCAGGAAAGGATAACAAGAAGGAGCAAAGCATTATGTATCGGATCGGGGTGGACATTGGGGGAACCAATATCGCATTGGGAATATTGGATGAAGGTTGGGAGCTGCTGGCGCAAAAAAGCGTCCCGTTCCAGCGAGGCGGGGAGATCGTTGCGGCCATCATCGCCCAACAGATCCGTGCCATGCTGGCGGAAACCGGCATTGCAGAGTCTATGCTGGAGTGCATTGGGATCGCGGTGCCCGGCAGTATCACACCGGACGGCCAGCTGGTGCTGGACGCCTATAACCTGGGATTTCACAACGAGCCCCTAAAGGAGCGGATCCAGGCCCATTTTCCCGGCATACCGGTAGCCCTGGGCAACGACGCGGACGCCGCCGTGCTGGCGGAGCTCCACAAGGGCGCCCTGCAAGGCTGCAAGACCGCGGCCCTCTATACCCTGGGAACGGGGATCGGCGGCGGCTTCATCCTGAACGGCAAGATGTTCCGAGGCGGCCGGGGCAACGGCATCGAGCCGGGGCACGGGGTGCTGGTGGACGGCGGGGAAGCCTGTACCTGCGGGGTAAAGGGTTGTATCGAAGCCTATTGTTCCGCTACGGCGCTGATCCGGGAGGCTCGCAAGGCCATGGCCGTCCGTCCGGACAGCCTGCTCTATAAAAAGACCCAGGGCGATCCTGTGGCCATGACCGCCAAGGTGGCCATCGACTGCGCCAAGGCGGGGGACCCTACCGCCATGGCGGTATTCCAGGCCTACGTGGGCCATTTGGGCTCTGCCATTGCCTCCATCATGAACCTGCTGGATATGGAGGTAGTGGCCATTGGCGGCGGGGTGAGCGGTGCTGGAGAGTTTCTGTTCGAGCCCCTGCGGCGGGATGTGGATACCAAGTGCTTCTTCCAGAACCATGGGGATGTGGTGCCCGCCCAGATGGGCAACGCCGCAGGCATGGTGGGAGCGGCCATGTTCTACCAGAACCAGCAATAACCCATGAAACTTCAGGTTGGAACAGAACGCCCCGGCCATTTCCAGCCGGGGTATCCGGAGCAGTGGGACATCGTGTCCCATTTGGAATGCGCGGCGGGCATTCCCCAGGCCCTGTTCGCCATCACCACCCGCAAGGAAAATGGCCGGCCCAACGTATGCTTTCACAGCTGGAGCTGTTTCCACGGGGATAAGACCGCCTTTTTCGCGGTGCTGGGCGGATTGTTCCAGCATACCCATACCTATGCCAACATCCTGCGGGAGGGGGTATTCTGCCTGAATTTCCTCCCCCTTTCCGCCTACGAGGGCCTGTGTAAAACCATTCTGTACAACCAGGAAGACCTGGATGAGATCCAGGCGGGGGGCTTTACCCTGGAGCCTGCCGCTACCATGGACGCGCCCTGCATCCGGGAGAGCTTTTTGCAGCTGGAATGCACCCTGGAGGAAGCCAAAGACCTGAGCGGGGCCGGGATCACCGCCATGGTGACCGGCCGGGTGCGGCAGGTCCGGGTGGAGGAGGCGTACGCCAAGGAGCTGGACCGGCGGTATGGCCCGGCGGGGTTCATGCTGCTGGCTTCGGCGCCCCAAAACCTACAAACGGGCCAGGCGTCCCCTTCCAGGATCCTGACCCTGAACATCGCCCGGTACGATTAGCCGTCCAGGCGCTCCTGCGCCAGCTGGATGCCGATGTCCACGTTTACCAGCCGGCCGGAGACCTCCGGCCCACGGCCCCGGAACATGCCTAGCTTGTAAAAGCCGATGGATACCGTAAGGTCTGCTTGGACCGCCAGCTCCGCCTGGCCGGTATCCCCGTTGAGCCCGCTGCTGATATCCGCGCTGACCACGTAAGCCCCGCTGCGGTTGATGGCCATAATGGCCTCCCGCAGGGGGCTTCTTACATTCCCCTGGAAGCCGGTGCCCAGGAGGGCGTCCACCAGGATGGCATAGGCGGAAAGGTCGACATCCTCCCGCCAGGGCTGGATAGGTACCTCCAGGGATAGGGCCTTGTCTCGGTAATGGCGGCCGTCGGGGGAGAGCTTATCCGATAGGGCGTAGACGCGGGTTTGGATGCCCGCCGCCGCCAGGAGGCAGGCCAGGGCATAACCGTCCCCACCGTTGTTGCCGCCTCCTGCCAGGATGGCCACCGGGGCGCGCCAGGCCACCGCGTCGAAGATGCCCTGGGCCGCCCGGCCCATCAGCTCTAGGCTGGGGACGCCCCCGGCGATGGTCATGGCGTCGCTGCGCCGCATGGTATCCACGCTGACCAGGGTTTCCATGCGGCCGTTTATCATGCGTTGTTCCTGCATAGGGATCGCCTGCCTTTCCAATGCATGGGGCTGCCACCTAAAATAGGCCGGTTACCTGGCCGGTGCTGGTATCCACGTCCACCCGGCGGTAGGCGGGGTCGGAGCCGGTGCCGGGCATCATGCTGATGGCGCCCGCCATGGGGCAAAGGAATTGGGCGCCGCCGTATTCCAGGATATCCCGGATGGGGAGCCGCCAGCCTTTGGGCACCCCCTTCCAGGTGGGTTCGTGGGATAGGCTCAGGTGGGTCTTTACCATCATGGTGGCGTATTGGGCGTATTTGGGATCGGCTTCAAAGCCCTGGGCCTTTTCCAGGGCCAGGGGCGTCCAATCCACCCCATCCGCCCCATAGACCTCCCGGGCGATGGCCTCTACCCGCTCCCGAAGGGGCATGTCCAGGGGATAGAGATAGCGCAGGGAAGAAGGCTCTTCGCAGGCTTCCACCACCGCCTGGGCCAGCTCCAGGGCGCCCTGGCCGCCGTATTGCCAGTGCTCGGACAGGGCGCAGCGCACCCCGTATTGGGCGCAGAGCCGCCGCAGCAGTTGGATCTCCGCGGGGGTATCCGTATGGAAGCGGTTGATGCAGACCACGGGGACGATGCCGCTTTTCCGCACGGTATTCACATGGTGGAACAGGTTTTCACAGCCCCGCTCCAGCAGCGCGAGATCCTCTCGGGTATAGGCTTCGGGCAAAGGCCGGCCGGGGACCACGGCCGGGCCGCCCCCATGCATTTTTAGGGCCCGGATGGTGGCTACGATCACGGATACATTGGGTTGCAAGCCGGAGAGGCGGCATTTTACGTTCCAAAACTTTTCAAAGCCAATGTCCGCGGCAAAGCCGGATTCCGTCACATGGTAATCGAACAGCTTTAGCCCCAGCCGGTCCCCGATGATAGAGGATTGGCCGATGGCGATGTTGGCAAAGGGGCCGGCGTGGACCAGGCAAGGTTGGTGTTCCACGGTATAGCAAAGGGTGGGGTTGATGCAATTGCGCATCCAGGCGGTCATGGCGCCGGCCACCTCCAGGTCCTCGGCGGTGACCGGACGGCCGGACCGGTCGTAGGCCAGCACCATGTTGCCGATCCGGGCGCGCATGTCCTGTAGATCCCGGGAGACGGACAGGATGGCCATCAACTCGCTGCTCACCGTGATATCCGCCCGGGAATCCATCTCATAGCCGTTCATCTTGCCTTCCCCCAGGCCGATGCGGATCTTGCGGAGGCATTGGGCGCAGAAGTCCAGCACAAAGCCGATCTGCACCCGTTCCGGATCGATATCCAGCCGCTTGAGGCCCCGCTGGGCCAGGGCTGCGTCATCGTAATTGCGCTCATGCTGCATCCGGGCGTTCAGGGCTACCATGGCCAGGTTGTGGGCGTTGGAGATGTCGTTGATGTCCCCGGTAAGGCCCAGAGAAAAGGCGGTCATGGGGATCAGCAGGGCGTTGCCGCCGCCGGCGGCGGAGCCCTTTACGTTCATGGTGGGCCCGCCGGAGGGCTGCCGCAGGCAGCCGCCCACCCGCTTGCCCAGCTTGCCAAGGCCCTCGATCAGGCCCAAAGAGGTGGTGGATTTCCCTTCCCCCAGAGGGGTGGGGGTGATGGCGGTCACCTCGATGTACTTCCCATCGGGTTTGCCTGAAAGCCGGGCCATGATCTTCATGAAATCCAGCTTTGGGGTGTTGCCATAGGGGATGATCTCTTGGGGCAGCAATCCCAATTGTTCTTGAAAATAGGATACGGGAGGCAACCCTTTTTCCGCTTCCTGGGCGATCTGCCAATCCTGATATTGGGTTGGGTCCAGCATTCATGTCCCTCCTTTCATGCATCGCAGCCATGTATCG
Organism: uncultured Eubacteriales bacterium; assembly: GCA_900543475.1. GTDB lineage: Bacteria > Bacillota > Clostridia > Christensenellales > CAG-138 > Pelethousia > Pelethousia gallinarum. The sequence goes on along the minus strand of UQRU01000037.1, from coordinate 6,779 downwards.
GTACTTAATCTTACTTTCTCTATCATATCAAGAACCGCCGCTTTTTTCACCTGAAACTTTCTTTACCCAGGGAACAAACGGCCCGCGTTGCATTCCCCATAAACATATGGTAGCATAAAACCATGAAACAGACGCTTATTTTCCAGGAGAACGCAACCCCACATGCCCGTTATACTTGGCTGCTGGACCGCCTCGCCGGCTTTGACAGCTTGGCCATTGCCTTTTCGGGGGGGGTGGACTCTACGTTTTTGCTTTATTGCGCCCGACAAGCCCTTGGAGAAAAGGCAGGGGCCTTTATGGTGCGCTCCAGCCTTTCTCCCCGATGGGAACAGGAGGAAGCTAGGGCATTTTGCCAGGCCCAGGGCATTCCGTTGACCTGGGTGGATTTTGATCCCTTGGCGTCTCCGGCCTTTTGCGAAAACCCATCGGACCGATGCTACCGGTGCAAGACCCTGTTGCTGGGGACTTTGCAGCAGGCAGCCTTGGCGGCGGGCTACGCCCAAGTGGCGGAGGGTTCCAATTTGGATGACCTGGGGGATTACAGGCCGGGCCTGAAGGCGGTGGCGGAGCTGGGGGTATACAGTCCTCTGCGGGAGGCAGGGCTAACCAAAGCCCACATCCGGCAGCTGGCCCGGGAATTTGGGCTTGCGGTTTGGAACAAGCCAGCCTATGCTTGCCTGGCCAGTCGTATTCCTTATGGGGAGCGGATCGACGCCCAAAAGCTGGCTATGATAGAAGGCGCAGAAGCGGTGCTGCTGCGGATGGGCTTTCGGCAGGTGCGGGTTCGGCTTCAGGGGAACACCGCCCGGATCGAGGTCCTGGCTGAGGACATCGAAAAGCTGGCCCAGCCGGACCTTCGGAGCCAGGTAACCAAAGCCTTACATGAACTGGGCTTTTTATATGTTGCACTGGATCTGGATGGATATACAGCGGGTAATTTAAACAAAGGGTTGGATGGCTACGCTGGCATTTGATAGGGGCGGCTTGCAGGCTGCTCATTGTACGCAGAATAGGGAAAAGGAGCATATATGGGGTTCTGGAGTTCGCTTGTTTCTACGCTGCTTGGCGTTGGAGCATCCTTGGTAGCGTGGTATATTATTAAATCCATAAAGCCGCGTATTTGCATTTCAGAACAGATAGAAAAAACCTTCTCTCCTACCGCAAACAAAGAGGGTGCCACATATAGAATATACGTCAAAAACCTCAGCAAAACATATAAGGTGTATGACGTTATCCTACAAGGACGCCTTATTATAAAAGGACTGGAAGAAGCTGCTAGAACCTATATTATTAAGGTCGGAGCAGGGGCTACGACCTATATTGACACAAACAAAGAAACCGAAAAGGGAAAGGCTTTTACCGTAACCATCCCCAACCCCAAAGGTAAACTAAGCCGCTTATATGCAAGATATCATGAAGGGAAGGAGAAGGTCCCCTTCACCATAGAAGATGCATGGAATATCAATCCGGATTTGGATATCTTGCTAGAGATAAGCGTCATGTGCACCCACGGATTCAGTGGAACAAGGGAGGTATTTATTCAACAATATCATGCAAAAAAGGATGGGACTTTGCCGATCCTATCCATGCAGGGGGAACAGAGTAACGAGATCGAAGCAGAAGAAGGCGCGTAATTTGGTTTGCAGTTTAAATCCATAAGTAGGCAAAAACGGATTTGGAAAGTTGAATTTCCAAATCCGTTTTTCTTGGGTCCGGTCACCAAAATAGATGCAGGGTACTTTTCCTAAATCTTTAAGGACTGTCCCGCTAACATAATTCATATTTAAATTATTTAAATTATAGCTAATTTTACCTAAAGAATCAAGGAATATCACACTCTTTTGGAGTGTTGTTCATCAAAAAAGAGGCCAGGGCTGGATACTGCATTTTTCAATATCCAGCCCTGGCCTCTCTACCCGTTATACGCCGGGCAACGTGATTTCCGCTTCATATCCACCTTTCATCCGTATGTAGAGGGTATCCACATTTTTCACTATGACCTGCTCGACCACCTGGCGGATGAGCTTATCGTCAAATTCGTAGCTGTCGAAGTCTGCCGATTCCATGTACTCTCTGATCCCCCGGATATAGGCGTTCTCCTGTTCCATGCCATTTCGCACATCCCCAAGGCTGTCGATCTGTTCCTGTATCTCATCGTATTCACGGCTCAGCTGCTCGATCTTCTCATCCGGCACGATATCAAGGCTCAGCATCTCCTGCAGCAATTTATTCTTCTGCTCCAGCATATCAAGGAGTTTTTTCTTTTTGCTGTCGCCGCTTCTATGCTCCAGCGCTTCCTCGGCGTATTCCCGCAGGTTCTGCACCAGCTCATCCCTTGGGCTCTGGAGGTTCCGTAAAAATCCGAGGATGGCTTCATGCAGCGCTCCTTCATCCAGAGTAGGTGATTCCCGGCAATTGCGTTTCCCGTTCTCCAGCCGGTTGATGCACCGCCATACTATTCTTGTCTTTCCGTTCCGAGTCCATGTGCAGCGGCGGTAGTGCTCCCCGCATTCTCCGCAGAGGAGGATTTCGGATAGTACATATTTGGGACTGAACCGGCCACTGTTGCCCTTTGTTTTTGTGCTTCTTGGTTCCAGACTTCCGCGCCTTGCTCTTTCAAACTGTACCCGCTTGAATATCTCTCTTGGGATTATGGCTTCATGATTATCTGTCACATAGTATTGGGGGAGCTGTCCGGTATTCTTTCGCTGTTTTTTCTCCAACACGTCAGCGATGAAGGTTTTTTGAGATAATGCATCGCCCATGTATTTCTCATTGGCCAGCATCTTACGAATGGCTGTTGCATCCCACTTACTATTGCCGTTGGCTGTGATGGTGCCTTTTTCCGTCAGTATCTCTGCGATATGCCTTGGAGTGCTACCGTCCAGATACATCTGAAATATCAACCGGACGACCTCCGCTTCTTCGGGTACGATTTCGACTTTACCGTTTCCACTCATGCGGTAACCGTAGAAGCGGCCCCCGAAGTATGCCTTGCCCTGAGCGAAGCTCTTTCTGTACCCCCATTTCACATCCTCGCTCAGCTTCTGGCTGTAGCTCTGGGCCATGCTTGCGTGGATCACGAGGAATTGCTCATCCTTGGGGTCGATGCCCTGGACGCCCTCCATCTCGAATATCACATTTACATTGAGGGCCCGGAGCATACGCACATACTTGATGGAGTCCAGGGTGTTTCTCGCAAACCTGTGGACGGATTTGGTGAGGATGATATCGATCTTCCCGGCCTTGCACATCTCAATCATTCGGTTGAATTCATCCCGCTTTTTCGTGCTGGTACCGGTGATGCCCTCATCTGCGAATACCTCAACAGGCTCCCAATCGGGGTTGCTGCTGATCTTGCCGGTATAATACTCCAATTGGTTCTTATAGCTGTTGAGCTGCTCATCTGAGTCTGTGCTGACTCGGCAATAGGCGGCCACCCGGTATTTGCGGTTAAGGCCCTTTGTGGACTTTCCCTTTTTCGCCGGGATCAGGGTCACATTCTTTGCCAGTTGGTTCATTTCCGCTCTCCTTTCCTGTCATAATCTCCATGCCGTTTATATACCGCACCGTAATGGTACCGGTTTCCGATAGGATGATGTTCCTGACGATCCGCTCTGCGAGAGCGTCATCGTATTCAGTGAGGCTTTCTGCTTCCAGGATGGCCGCCAGCCGCTCCGTGTGATCGGTGGTTTCATCCTTGAGAGCCTCATATTTCTCCGCCGCCCATTCCCGGATCAGCGCCAGGGTATTCTTCACATCAGCATCCCGTTGGTGGAGCTGCCGGTGCAGCCTGTCCTCCAGCAGCTTGAGGCTGGGTGGGGCTGGTATGTGGAACGGGCTGCCGGATTTCATCTCCGACAGCCCGTTTTTCAATTCTCTATGGCCTTCCAATATAGCCTGCAGCAGTGTTTCATCTGTAATCGGCAGTATTGCGCCGCAGCACTGACAGATCCAGACTACCGGCTGTTTCCTGTTTCTTTCAACTTTTCTGTTCACCTTAGATTCGCATTTGGCGCATAATACTCTGCTCTTGAGCAGATGCACAGAAGGATGGCAATTTCGATTGACTTCTGCGTAGTATTGAAAGCTTCGCGCATTATCAACTATCTGCTGATCCAATATGGCGGGATGTCCGTCCATGCCGAGATATTTGTCGTTTTCCAGCAGCCGCTTCACCTTGTGCTTATCCCAGCCGAGTTCTCCGTAAAACGGGATTCCTCTGTCATTGAGGCTGGCGGCGATGTCGCTGAGTATGACGCCTGCGGCCCGCTTTTCGTAAATCTCCTTCACGATGGCGGCTTCTTCCTGATAGATGGTCACTTTACCATCTTCGATGCGGTATCCGTAAGGGATGATCCTGTTCTTCACCGGCCCGTCCTCCTTTGGATGGTTTCCTTGAGGGCAAGGCCGCCAATTAGGTGGAAGGTGAGGAAGTCCTCCTTTGCTACGGAGATGAAGTGCACCATGTTATTAAACAGGATGGCGTTAAATTCCATCATGATCTCCGGCCCGGCCTCTATGACCCGAATCAGCGAACGGAGTTCTTTGATTTCCTCCGGGTCATCCCGTACCTGTAACCGCTTCTTTTCCTGTCGGAGTTCATATAGCTCCCGTTCCAGGGGAGCCCGGTTCTTGGCCAACAGCGCATCGCTGAGCACACCTTTTTCAGCCAGCCCGTTCAGCCGGGCCAGCTTTTTGGATACCTCGGCAATCCGTGCATTGATTAAGACCGTTTCCTGCGGGATGTCCTCGCCCATGGTGTATGCCTGCTCCATGTACTTGAGCATGGGGGAGAGGATTTCGCCTTTCCGCTTTTTCAAGCGGTTGTATAAGGTGATAAAGGCTTCATATACTTCATCCTCTTTCACATTCGCTACGGGACAGGAGTCTACACCATGCCGGTTTCGCTTCAGGCATTCCCAGGAGATGATGCCGTTTGTGCTTACTTTTCTTCGGAATGTAGTTCCGCAGTTTTCACATTTGAGCTTTTGCGTCAGCGGGTATTGGGAGGAAGCTTTTTTTCTGTCGAAGCGGTTTCGCCATTGGAATAGTTCTTGTGCCCTGTAATACTTATCTTTCGATATAATCGGTTCATGGGAAGCCTCCACATAGTATTGTGGCCGCTCACCTTGGTTTCGTTTCTCTTTGAAGGGAAGGGAGTCGGTAGTGTAGTGCTTTTGTAATAGGGCGTCCCCGATGTACTTTTCGTTTTTCAGCACATATTCCACGGATGTTCCATGCCAAGGCCCGCCCTCTGAGGTTGGTATTGCGTCCCGGTTTAATGCATTGGCGATGGCTTGCTTTCCCTTTCCAGAGAGGTATTCATCGAAAATCCTCCGCACTACCGGCGCTGTTCTCTCATCCACCACCAGCTTGCCATCTACACGGATGTAGCCTATGGGAGCGTGATAGGTGATGAACTTCCCCTGACGCATCCGCTCCTGGTAGCTCCAGTTGGCGTTGCGGGAGTTGACCATGGACTCCTGCTGGGCCTGTACGCTCCGTATGGAGAGTATCATCTCGTCCGTCATGTGGGCGGTGTCGATATCTTCTTCCTCGAAGTATACCGATACCCCCAGCGCCTTGAGCTGCCGGATGTTGTCGAGGCAATCCTCCACATTCCTTGCAAACCGGGATACCGACTTTACGATGACTCTGTCGATCTTTCCGGCCCAGCAGTCTCGCATGAGGCGCTTGAAGTCCTCCCGCTTGTCCGCCCGTGTGCCTGTGAGCCCTTCATCAGCGTAGACGTCCACCAGCGCCCAGCCCTTTGTGTTGGTGACCAGGCTGTGGTAGTGGCTGTACTGGAGGTGGAAGGAATGGAGCTGGTCGTCCGACAGACTGCTCACCCTGACATATGGTGCAACCCGCACAATGTCGGGCAGCGGCGCCGTGGCGTGGATGATCTGCACATTCTTTTTTGCTGCCATGGGCCAGCCTCCTTTCCTCGCTTTTCAAGCAACACAATACCCCAAACCTTACGGAATAGCTATCCTAATCGGCAGACAGTTATATAGAATAATTCTCCCGTACCCGCGCTGAGAGCATCAGGCCCTGTTCGGGAGTGAGCAGGGCTTGATGCTCCATGCGCTTTATATGGTATAGGAGGAAAAACATATCGGCCATTACTCTGGCTTGCTCTTTCATTGCCGCACCTCCGCAAAGTATCCGTCATCCTTCACGGCGTGGATAAAGTTATGCAGGCTGGTCAGCCTTCCCGTCATGGGCATATCCGGCAGGGCCTCCCGCATGGCCTCATGGTAGCGCCTGCCCCGGAGGGAACGGTTGTCCAGCACCGCCACGATACAGGTGTCCGTTTCCAGGCGGATGGCGCGGCCAAAGCCCTGGCGGAGCTTGATCTGCATATCCGGCAGCGCAACGCTCTCAATGAACTCATGGAGGTTTTCATACTGTTCCTTCAGGTGGTCGCTGAATGCGTCCGGTATGGGGAAGGGTAGCCTTGGGATGATGAGCAGGGACACCATATCGCCGGGGAAGTCCATGCCCTCCCAGGCCGGGCCGGTGGCCAGCAGAACGCCGTTCCCGCTCTGGCGGAAGCCCTCTGCGATGTGCGGGTTGTTCCGGGCCATGGTGAAGATGGGGTACGGAAGCTCCGCTTCTCTGAGAAGCCCATGCACCGCTGTCATGGCGGAATAGGAGTTGAACAGCACCAGCGCATGGCCGTGGCAGACCCGGATGAGGCTGGCGATATCCGCCGCCAACAGCCGGTAATATGGCTGGAGGTCGGTTTTGTTATGGATGGGCGCACTGTGCGG
>UQRU01000036.1 GCA_900543475.1 uncultured Eubacteriales bacterium | reverse complement strand
GTGGGGGGGCCCGGCGGGGCGCGCCCACCCCCCGCCCCCCCCCCCGGGGGCCCCCCGGCCGCAAAAGCCGTTCCGGCCTTGCATCCCAAGCTGGGCTGTGCTATGCTTTTTTCAGTCCGCCTTGCGGGCTGTATCCATGCCGAAAGGCATATGTTGAAAAGAGGGTGGTCTACACATGAAGGGCCTGCTGGTGATGAATACCTTCGGACAATCGGAGGGATTTTTGGCGCTTCAGCATTCCCTGCTTACGGCGGCAGCCCAAAAGGAGATCCAGCTAGACCTGTATACCAACAGCCAGCTGCTTTTTGACGTAACCACCAATACGCCCCTGCGGCCCTTGGCGCCATATGACTTTTGTTTGTTTTGGGATAAGGATACGGTGCTGGGCAAGCAGCTGGAATACCGGGGCCTGCGGCTGTTCAACCCAGTGGAAGGGATCGCGGCGGCGGACAATAAGCTGCTGACCCATATGGCGCTATCCCGGGCCGGGCTGCCCCAGCCGGCCACGGTGCAGGCGCCGCTCACCTTTGCGGGTCTGGGGTATACGCGGCTGGACTTCCTAGAGCAGGCGGAAGCGTATCTTGGGTATCCCATGGTGATCAAGGAATGCCGGGGTTCCTTTGGCTGGCAGGTATATCTGGCCCAGGACCGGAAGGCAGCGGTTCAGATCCTGGTGGAGCACGCCCCTTCCCCCATGCTGCTGCAGGCCTATGTGGGCGGCCCGGAAGGGGCGGATGTACGCATTTATGTGGTGGGGGGCCGGGTGATCGGCGCCATCCGGCGGCACAATCCCCACGATTTTCGGGCCAACGTGGCCTCTGGAGGCATTGCGGAGGCCTATGCCCCCACCCCGATGGAAACCCAGCTGGCCATACAGGCTGCGGCAGCCTTGGGGCTGGACTTTGCCGGGGTGGATCTGTTGCCCGGTCCCGACGGCCCTTTGATCTGCGAGGTCAACTCCAACGCCCAGTTCCACGGCCTTGCCGCCAAGACGGGCGTGGACGTGGCAGGGGCTATTTTCTCCCACATACGGCAATCTATCGGTCAATATACCGTATAGTGGCATACGTTTATTTCCCTGGAAAGGACTGGTTTACCTTTGAAAAAAATCGCATTTTTCCTTCTTGTTTGCCTATTGTTGACGGGCTGCAGCTCCCAACCCCAGGCCGCTGCTTCGGATACAGGCTTACAGGTGGTAGCAACCCTATTCCCCCAATATGATTTTGCCCGGGCGGTGGCCGGGGAGCTGGCGCAGGTGACCCTGCTGTTGCCGCCAGGGATGGAGAGCCATTCCTATGAGCCCAGCCCCCAGGATATTATCCAAATCGACCAGGCGGATGTATTCCTCTATACCGGGCCATATATGGAAGCCTGGGCGGACGACATTGCCCAAAGCCTCACCTCAGACGTGGCGGTGGTGGATGTATCCATGGGTCTGGAGCTGGACCCTGTGGAAAGCGACGAAGAAACCCACAGCGGCCATGTCCACAACTATGACCCCCACATTTGGACGGACCCCACCATGGCCATGGTGATGGTGGATAACATTGCCGCCGCCTTTTGCCAGGCGGACCCGGCCAACGAGGAGATCTATCTCGCCAATGCCGACGCCTATAAGCAGCAGCTTACCCAGCTGGACGCCGCCTTTATGGAAGCGGTAGCCCAGGGCCAGCGGACTACCATTTGTTTTGGCGGGCGGTTTGCCCTGCACTATTTTGCCAAGCGGTACGGGCTTACCTGCATCGCCGCCTATGATTCCTGCTCCGAGGAGACCGAGCCTTCCGCCCAAGCGGTGGCCCGGATCACCGACGCCATCCTGGAGCAGGGCATCCCGGTGATCTATTACGAGGAGCTCACCGAGCCCAAGGTGGCCAACGCCATTGCCCAGGAGACCGGAGCCAAGGCGTTGCTGCTTCATTCCTGCCACAACGTATCCAAAACGGATCTGGCGGCAGGGGTCACCTATCTGTCCCTGATGGAGCAAAACCTGGTCAACTTGAAGGAGGGGCTAGCATGAGCACACCCCTGATCCAGTGCCAGGACCTGGCCCTGGGCTATGAGACCGGCCTGGCGGTACGGCATTTGACCTTTACGGTAAACAGCGGGGACTATCTATGCCTGGTGGGGGAAAACGGCAGCGGGAAATCTACCCTGGTGAAGGGCTTGCTGGGGCTTTTGGCTCCGGTGTCCGGCACCATTCGTTTTTTCGGCCTGTCCCCCCGGGAGATCGGATATCTGCCCCAGCAAAACCCCGTGCAAAAGGATTTCCCCGCCTCGGTGGAAGAGGTGGTGCTCTCCGGCTGCCTGGGCCGCAGGGGCTTTTTCCCATTCTATACCAAAGGGGATAAGGCCCGGGCTGGGGAAAATATGGAGCGGCTGGGCATTACGGAGTTGGCCAACGCTTCCTACCGGGATCTTTCCGGCGGCCAACAGCAGCGGGTGTTGCTGGCCCGGGCCCTGTGCGCCACCAGCAAGCTATTGCTGCTGGATGAGCCGGTAACGGGCCTGGACCCCCTGGCCACCGCCGAACTGTACGCCATCATCAAGGCATTGAACCGGGAGCAGGGTATTACCATCCTGATGGTCTCCCACGACGTGAGCTGCGCCCTCCATGACGCCACCATGGTATTGCACCTTTCCGATAAGGGCATGGCCTTTTTCGGCACCGCCCAGGCTTACCATCTGAGCCCCATCAGCCAGCCCTTCCTCCGGTGCGACTGCGTGGGCCATCACAATTCCCATGTGTGCGACGCTTCCTGCGGAGGTAACGTCCCATGATCCAGCTGTTGCAAGAGATCTTTTCCTATGGGTTCCTGGTGCGGGCCATCCTGGTGGGCTCCCTGGTGGCCCTGTGCGCCGCCCTGTTGGGGGTGAGCCTGGTGCTCAAGCGCTATTCCATGATCGGCGACGGCCTCTCCCATGTGGGCTTTGGCGCCCTGTCCATCGCCATGGCCATGAACGTGGCCCCCCTGGCGGTGGCCATCCCAGTGGTGGTGGCCGCGGCCTTCCTGCTACTGCGCCTAAGCCAAAACGGCAAGCTCCGGGGGGATAGCGCCATCGCCTTGATCTCCAGCGGGGCTTTGGCCGCCGGCGTGCTGGTCACCTCCCTGTCCAGCGGCCTGAATGCCGACGTTTACGGCTATATGTTCGGCAGTATCCTTTCCATGGGGGAAGGGGATGTGATCCTTTCCCTGATCCTGGCCCTGGTGGTGCTGGTGATGTTCATCCTTTTTTATAACAACATCTTTGCCATCACCTTCGACGAGAGCTTTGCCCGGGCCACCGGTACCCGGGCCAACCTTTACAGCATGATCATCGCCCTGTTGACCGCCCTCACCATCGTCATCGGTATGCGGATCATGGGTACCATGCTGATCTCCGGCCTGATCATCTTCCCTGCCCTCACCGCCATGCGGCTGTGCAGCAGCTTCCGGGGGGTGGTCTTGCTCTCCGCCCTGGTCTCCGTACTGTGCTTCCTCATCGGTATGGTACTTTCCTACGCCATTGCCACCCCCGCCGGCGCCAGCATCGTGATGACCAATGTGGTCGCCTATTGCATTTTCTGGGCCATCGGCAAGCTCAAGGCCCATTTCCATGCCGGATAGCCGGCCTCCACGGCCATCCCTCCATTGACGCGCCCCCCTATCCTAAGTCCCCTAGGTCGCCCGGCTGCGGCCCTGGTCAACCCCGGCCAGCGGGGGGGGGGGGGGGGCGTTTGGGGGGGGGGGCGCCCCCCGGGGCGCCCCCGCCGCCATATGTATGGGTTGGCGCGGTGGGCCACCCGGCCGGCCTCTCCCTTTCAGGGCGCTTCGCGCCCCCCCCCCCCCCCCCCGCTGGCCGGGGTTTCACCTCCGCAGGCTTCCAGCGATGCAAGCCCGCTCACCCTAGGTCACTGTGGGCAAAGGGCGTGTAGCGCCCCTAAAGAAAGTATGGTATAATACCCAAAAACAAGGCGGCAGAGCCGCGGAAAGGAACAACATGGAAGAGCAAAACTGGCAACGCCCGCCAAAGGAGGCCCGCAAGCCTGTGAACTGGAAGAAGCTCAAAAGGCTGTTCATCTGGGTTCTGGTAGGTCTTGTGGTATTGGGCATTGGCAGCACCTGTTGGTACACGGTGGATGATAAACAACAGGCAGTGGTCACCACGTTTGGCCGGGTCACAGACGTAACGGAGGCGGGCATCCACTTTAAGCTACCCTTAGGCATGCAGGTCGCCCACAAGGTGGAGGTCAACGTATATCAGAATATTCAGTTGGGTTACCGGGATGCTCCCGACACGGAAGCAGGGTATACCCTCCATGAAGACGAAAGCAAGATGATCACCGGGGATTACAACATCGTCAACGTGGAATTTTTTGTGGAATATAAGGTATCCGACCCAGTGCAATACCTCTATGGTTCCTATGAGCCGGAGCTGATCCTGCGGAATTTGGTACAGAGCCAGGTGCGCAACGTGGTAGGGTCCACCCCGGTGGACGCGGTGCTCACCGACGGCAAGGAAGCCATCCAGATGCAGGTCAAGGAGCTGATCGTCCAGGTGCTGGAGGAATATGACATCGGCCTGATGCTGACGGATGTAAAGATCCAGGACAGCGAGCCGCCTACTGAGGAAGTGACCGCCGCCTTCAAGGCAGTGGAGACAGCCAAGCAGGGGGCGGAGACGGTGATCAACGAGGCCAAGGCCTATCAGAACGCCCAGCTGCCCGCAGCGGAGGCCCAGGCGGACAAGCTAATCCAGAACGCGGAATACCTCAAGCAAAAGCGCATCAACGAGGCCAACGAGCAGGTGGCCATGTTCAACGCCATGTATGAGGAATACAGCAACGATCCGGAGATCACCCGATCCCGTATGTATTATGAGACCATCCGGGAGGTGCTGCCGGATGTGAAGGTGTATATCGACATGTCCGAGGGCGGCGTGGAGACATTGCTGCCGCTGGAATCCTTTGTGCAGGAGGGCAGCGACCAATGAAAGGCAAGCTGGGAAAGATCCTTCTCCCCCTATTGGTAGTCGTTATACTGATAGGCATATTTGGGGGAGTATATGTTGTCAATGAAAACGAATATGCCTGCGTGGTGCGTTTTGAAAAGATCGTAGCCACCACCCAGGAGGCGGGTTTGCATTTAAAGGTACCCTTTTTGGAAAGCGTGAAGTTCTTCCCAAAGGCCATTATGTTTTATGATATTCCGCCCTCCGAGGTGCTCACCAGCGATAAGCAGAACATGACGGTGGATAGCTATGTGCTTTGGCGGATCCAGGATCCCCTGTTGTTCTATCAGACCCTGGGGGGCACCGCTGCGGCGGAGCAGCGGCTGGACGCCCTGACCTACAACGCCTTAAAGACCGTCATGGGCACCCTGGCCCAACAGGATATCATCAACTATGAGGATGGGGCCGCCCGGAACGACATCTATGCAGGCATTGCCGCCAACGTATCCGCCCTGGCTAAGAACTATGGCATCGAGCTGGTGGACGTGAAGATCAAGCGGTTCGACTTGCCGGAGGCCAACGAGCAGGCGGTGTATGCCCGGATGATCTCCGAGCGGAACCAGATCGCGGAAATGTACACCGCAGACGGGGAATACGAGGCGTCCATCATCCGCAACGACGTGGACAAGCAGGTGAATATCATGGTATCCAACGCCCAGGCGGAAGCCGCCAAGCTGGAGGCGGAGGGCGAGCAGGAATATATGCGCCTGCTGGCGGAGGCCTATGACTCCCCGGAAAAGAAGGATTTTTACGAATTTACACTGGCCCTGGACGCCCTAAAGGCCTCCCTCACCGGCCAGGAAAAGACCATCATCCTGGGGAAGGACTCTGCCTTGGCCCAGGCCCTGTTGCAGCCTTGATCCCTTTCCCTTGGGCATGGCTTGCCTGGGGACAATGCTAACACCGCAGTGGGGATGGCGCCATCCCCACTGTTTTTTATCCGCCCCTATCCCCATCCCAGGGCGCGGCTCAGGGCGGCGATGGCGGCGCACAGGCAAGCACCCAGGGCCGTGGGGAGAAGGGCGGCCAAGGCGGCCCATTTCCAGCCCCCCGCCTCCTTGCGGATGGTCAAAAGGGTGGTGGAACAGGGCCAATGGAGCAGGGAAAACAGCAGGGTGCACAGGGCGGTGGTGACGGTCCAACCATTGGCGACAAATAGCTGGCGCAAAGCGCCCAGGCTTTCCATTTCCACGATGGAGCCTGCCTGCAAGTAGGCCATGATGATGATGGGCATGACGATCTCGTTGGCGGGCAGGCCTAGGATAAAGGCCAATAGGATCACCCCGTCCAAGCCCATGAACCTGCCCACCGGGTCCAGGAGGCCGGATAGATGGGCCAGCAGGGTGGCGTCTCCCAGGGTGATGTTAGCCAGGCACCAGATCACCAGGCCCGCCGGGGCAGCCACTGCCGCCGCCCTGCCCAGGACGAAGAGGGTGCGGTCCAGGATGGAGCGCAGCAGCACCTGCCCCACCTGGGGTGGCCGGAAGGGAGGCATTTCCAGGGTAAAGGAGGAGGGTACGCCCCGCAGCAGGGTTTTGGACAGGAGCCAGGAGACCAGCAGGGTGCAGCCGATGCCCAACACCACCACCCCGGTGAGCAGCAGGGCGCCCAATAGGGAACGGCCCCAGCCGCCGCCGGCGCCCACGAAGAACATGGCGATCAGGCTGATCATGGTGGGAAAGCGGCCGTTACAGGGCACGAAGCTGTTGGTAAGGATGGCGATGAGCCGTTCCCGGGGGCTGTCGATGATGCGGCAGCCGGTGACCCCGGCGGCGTTACAGCCCAGGCCCATGCACATGGGTGGTTCATTTCCGAATGCCATTTGCGTGCATTCTGTTGTCTGCCATGGAGGTAGTCAGTTTTCCCGCGTTCCGTTACAGCCTATATTCCTTAACCGCTGCCTGCGTTTGAAAGCGGTAGAAGATCTTTACGGTCTGGTGCTTGACCTTGCCGTGCTCGCCCTTTTCGTAATGCCCCTGCCCGATCTCAATGTGATCGACGAGCTTAAAGAGCAGCTTGGGCGTCAGTTCCGTCACGTCTGTGATTTGGCGCAGCAGCTTGTCGAGCTTTTCCCGGGCCTCCTGGAAAGACGGTTCCGGGGCTGCATTCTCATTTTGCAGCGCCGCCATGCGTTGTTCCAGCGTTTCCGCCTCCTGCTCATATTTAGAAAGCAGCTTGTTCATACGGCTGTCGCTGAGCCTGCCTGCCCCGTTGTCCTCGTATAGCTTTGCAATGATGCCTTCCAACTCCCGGAGGCGCTTTTTGATACTGCTGATCTCTTTAGATCGTTCCTGCCGCCCGGCGGATGCAGGCTGTTTTTTCTGTGCATTTTCTAAAACAGCAGCGCGTTCTTCCCGGCTGATGGCTAGCTGCTCCCGCAAAGAAGCCTGCACGATCTCATACAGGACGTTATAGTCGATGAAGTGATTGCTGCATTCCTCTGCACCATAGAGTTTATAGCCGCCGCAGGTCAAATTGGCGGGCGAGCCTTTTTTTCGCGTGCCTGTGGCGGACATGTTGCGTCCGCAGTCGGCACATTTGGCAATGCCGGAAAAGAGATTGTAAAACGCCCCCTTCTTTTCACAGGTACGCACCATAGCGCGCCGCCGGACCAAATCAAACGTCTCTTGATCCACCAAAGCTTCGTGGGTGTTTTCCACCACGATCCATTGCTCCCTTGGGTTGCGAACCGTCAACTGGCTTTTGAAGGAAACCTTGGTGGTTTTACCTTGCGCGATGTGTCCCAAGTAAACCACGTTCCGCAGCATTTTCGCAATGGTGGCGCTGGTCCATTCCTGCCGCTTGGAGTAGGCGTTTACATCCAATCCATCGTGGGTCATGCAGCGGTATACCGCCGGAGGAGGAATGCCGCGCTCGTTAAGGCTTCTTGCAATTTCCGCGGGCGGCGCCCCTTCTGCTGCCATTCGAAAGATGCGCTTGACCACTTGGCCGGATTGCCTATCCACTACAAGATGATTTTTATCCACCGGATCTTTCTGGTAGCCGTAAGGCGCAAAGGCTGCAATGTAAGCGCCATCCCGCATCTTGGTGGCAAAAGCCGAGCGGATCTTCTTGGATGTATCCCGCGCATACATCTCATTGATGACGTTTTTGAAGGGGGCAATGTCCGAATAAGGGCTGTCGGAATCGTAGCCGTCATGGATGGCGATGTAGCGTACGCCCTTGGAGGGGAAATAGATCTCCGTATATTGCCCTGCCGTAATGTAGTCGCGTCCCAAGCGGGAAAGGTCTTTGGTGATGACCATATTGACCTTCTTTGCTTCGATGTCCCCGATCATCCGCTTGAAATCCGGGCGGTCAAAGTTTGTGCCGCTCCAGCCGTCGTCTACATATTCGTCAAATACAACATAGCCGTGTTCCGCCGCATAGCTCCGAAGCATTTTGCGCTGCGTGATAATGCTTGCGCTTTCCGCGGCGCCGTCATCGTCTTTGGATAGGCGCATATAGAGCGCTGCCGTGTAGATTGATCCTGCCTTCATGCTCCTCCTTTCTTCGGGCCGGTCAACCTGTGCGGGTATGCCTCTATTTATCAGATCGGCAAGCTCCTGCCAAAGGTGCGGCGCTGATTATTCTTGCTCACGCAAATTCGCACAAAAGCTCTTCCAGCAATCGGAGAAGTGAAGTATCGGACATGGACGCAAGTGTTACAACATAATAGTTCGGTGTCGTCAAGGGTGCTCACCTCCTATGGTTATGTTTATGCGCATAAAAAGAAACCTTGCCTGTCCGGATTGAATAACGGCAAGGTTTCTATTGCTGGTTGCTCTTTTGTAAAAGCGTTCGCTATGAACAGAGCCTAAGGAAATAAGATCAATACGATGAAGGAAAACGACCGGCTTTACATATCTGACCGCTGGCAGAAAGACTGCTTTGACACGCGTATAGCTGAACCAATGTGACCTGTACGAAACAGGCTGTCGAAAAAGTGGCTTGCGCCACTTTTTCGAGGTGTTCATAGCTCCCTTGCGCCTACGGCGCGGCCAGGGAGCTATGCAAGGAAACCCTTGCTACGCAAGGCTTTTTGCGGATTTGACGCGCACCCCCCAGGGGGCCTTCTCTTGTCCCTTCGGGACAATTCACCTTGTGTCGCCAAATCCGATCAAAGCCTCCGGGGGTTTTTCGACAGGCTGGCGGCCGCAGGCCCCTGGGGGGCCTGCGGCCGGATCGTTTCATGCTACACAAAAGCGAATGCAGAAGGGCTGCCGGATGCGTTTATGCGTTGGTCGCCTTCTGTTCTGTTTCTGCCGAATGATTGGCGGCCTTCTTCTCACCAATGCCCAACAATGCATTGATGATCATGCCAATGATGGCAGCGCCCGCGATGCACGGTACGTCGATGCCGAACATGGGAATATTGCCGCCGCAGGCGAACTGACCGCCCAGGGCGAAAATCATGATTACGGCGATGACAGCAATGTTCTTTCCGCTGAACATATCGACCTTTGCATCGATCATAATGGCGATGCCCTGGGCAGCAATGGCGCCAAACAGGTAGATCTCAAGGCCGCCGATGACAGCCAGCGGGATGCCGTAGATAGCCTTGACCAGCGGCGTGAAGCAGGCCACGATCATGGCAATGATACCAGCGACAAACATGACGGGCACCGAGAATACGCGGGTGATAGCCATCGTGCTGATGTTCTCACCGTAGTTCGTGCCAGCCGGGCCGCCGATGACGCCGGAGATCATGTCGCACAGGCCGTCGCCGATGAGGTTGCGCGGCAGCAGGTTGGCAATCCCCTGGTCACCCTTGCCCTTCTTCTTGGCAATATCGTTGACATAGATGTCAAGCTGATAGATATGCGCCGTGGACTCGGGGATTGTGGCGATGGCGATTGGCATGATGGCCAGCACCGCCTCCCAGGATATCTTGGGCAGTGAGAATGCCGGCACCGCAAAGATGCTGCCCAGCCGGAACGGGCTGGCGAGGGCATCGTCGCTGATGCTGCGGAAGAAACTCCAGTCGCCCGTTGCCGCACAGGCAATGACCGATGCAATTAGGCCGGCAGCCACGCCGAAGAGCAGCGGAAGCTGGCTGATGAGGCCCTTGGCATAGCGCGCTATAAGTACCGTGACCAGCAGTGTAATGAGCGATACGGCCCACACCCAGTTCGAACCGGTAATATTGACGCCAGCAGCTGCGGCCTGCGGCATGGCATCGCTGAGCGCGTTGCCCGCCAGGGTAAGACCGATGACCATGGCGATCGAACCGGTAATGGTGGGCGGGAGGAGGGTCTCCACCGCCTTACGGCCAGCATACTTGACGATGAGGCCCGCCGCGATGGACACGAAGCCGGACATGATGATGCCGAACTGTGCGAACTGGATCGCCTCCGTCGGCATGACCGGCGACTCGCCCGCTGCCCAGGCTGCAACCTGCGCCACAGCCTCGGGACTCATTTTGGCCATAATCGCTTCGCTGGTGACGAGGCTCATGACCGCAGTGAGATACGCGAAGCTGGAACCGTAATACATCGGAATTTTTCCACCGGTGATGAACACGAAGGCGACCGTGGCAATACCGCTGGCGAAGATGGTCGTCGACACCTGGAAGCCGGTGATAAGCGCAACAGCAATGGTCGCCGGGAACATGACGATGACCTGCTGCAGAGCGTACAGGAATAGCTTTAGCGCAGGCGGTCGCTCGTCGGGCAAATAGCCGGCAAATTGTTTCGTTTCCATGATTTACCTCCTATATGATTTCTGTATGATTTGTTGGATCCCCGCGATCCACTGGGTCCTGTATGATGGGTGTGATCATTCCTATAGGATTAGACAATGGGCAGCCCGGCGGCCGCAATTAAAATCCACCTGTGACATACTATTCCTTCTATTTTAAAAATATTTAAAATTAAAAAAATTAAAACTGGTCTGCCTTTTCTCTTGGCGCCACACCTGGTGCGCCGCAACTTCAAACTTTTTGGGTTCCCTCCCTCTTCGTGGCGGGATTTCATATTTTTCAGAGAGCTTAAGAAGCTGGCTCGCACAATAAAGCGATGGGAGCCGAGATTTTTAACTGTTTTGCCCATCCATACATCAATTCTTTTGTTGCGCGGATGAACCTGGCAGTTGGGCAGTTTGATTTACACAGCCATGGGCTTAGTTGCAAGGGCCTCAGGAAAATCTTGTTCTATACACCGAGCGTATTGGAAGCGCCTCGTTCAAAGTTTGGAACAGCAGGAATAAGTCTTTTGAATCCAGGAATGTTTAAGTCTTTGTGTTACGGAGTTCCTTTTGATGAAATTGATAAGATATATGAAATCCCACCACTAAGTTGGGGGAGCGCTTTTTTCTATTATACACAACCTGTTCACATTTGTCAGCACTTTTTAAAATTTTTTTTGCAAGCGCAGCAATGCCTGAAGGAGGCAATTTTGTATTTACAAGCATGGTGGATCGTCCACCCGCCCAGTCTTTTCGCCGCTTTGCTTCTTTTATGCAGAGCTTCTTCCTTATACCAGCCAGCGTGTAAAGCGTTTTCGTTTATTTTTATCAAGAATAACGGTTGAAAAGACAAAAGCCCGCATATGCGGGCACAGCTTGTCGAGAAACCTCTGACGAATAGAAGATCGCAGCCCTTTTAGGCTTTCATCGGATTTGGCGGCACAAGGTGAATTGTCCCGAAGGGACAAGAGAAGGCCCCCTGGGGGGTGTACGGCAAATCCGCAAAAAGCCTTGCGTAGCAAGGGTTTCCCTGCATAGCTCCCTGGCCGCGCCGTAGGCGCAAGGGAGCTATGAAAACCTCGAAAAAGTGGCGCAAGCCACTTTTTCGACAGCCTGAAGCGTGCGGCGCAATGCGCCGGATGCCGGCGTAATGGCTGGGACGGAAGGGGAATAGGCTTTCCCATAGCGGCGGAAAAAAGGCGCCGTGCCTCAGGGCGCGGCATGATGGGAACCAGCCCCGCCTAAGCCAAGGGCATGCTTGACAGGGGAGCAGGGAAGCCGTTGGCGCCCTGGGGCGGTTTACAGGTAAGGGAAAAGAATGGCAGGCATATCAATGGGACGAAAGATCGGAAAAGCATTGCTAATCGTCGTTTGTGCAGTATTGGTGTTGGCAGGGGGGCTGGTAGCCTGGCTCACCCTGACGGAATACCGGCCGGCGCCGGTGGAGGCATTGGAGGTGGAACGAGGGGCGGACCCTGGGCGGGAGCTGGCGCCAGGAATGGAGCTGACCTTGGCCACCTTTAATATCGGCTATGGGGGCCTGGGGGCGGAGAGCGACTTCTTTATGGATGGAGGGTCGCAGGTACAGCCCCTGTCCCAGGCGCTGGTGGAAAAGAACCTGGCCGGCATAACGGCCCTTTTGGAGGAAGCGGACGCGGACATTTACCTGCTGCAGGAGGTGGACGCGGACGCCAAGCGCAGCTATGGGATTGACCAGCGGGCAGTCCTTTCGCAGGGGAAAGGGATGGATACGGCTTACGCTTTGAATTATAGCTGCGATTTTGTGCCTTTCCCATGGCCGCCCATCGGGCGGGTACACAGCGGGCTATATACCATGAGCAGCGTTTCCCTTGCCGAAGGGACGGGGGCAAGCCGGTATGCCTTGCCCTGCCCCTTTGCTTGGCCGGTGCGCACCGCCAATTTAAAACGCTGTTTGCTGGCGACCCGAATTCCACTGACCGGGACGGAACAGGAGCTGGTGGTGGTGAACCTGCACCTGGAAGCCTATGACGATGGGGCGGGGAAAGCCCAGCAGACCGCCATGCTGATGGACCTATTGCAGGAAGAATATGCGGCGGGCAACTATGTGATCGCCGGGGGGGATTTCAATTGCAGCTTCCCGGTGGTGGACCCGGAGGCGTGGCCCATCCTATCAACGGATAACTACGTGCCCGGGGTCATCGACGGGGCGGCGCTACCGGCGGGATTTCAGTGGGCGGTGGACGCCAGCTTGCCTACCTGTAGGCTGTTGAACCATCCTCTGGGGGCGGGGGAGCAAGATCAGTTTTATGTGATCGATGGGTTTATCCTTTCCCCCAATGTGACCCTGCTTGGCGTAGAGACCCTGGCGGGGGAATTTCAGTATAGCGATCACAACCCGGTGCGATTGACTGTAGCGCTGGCAGATTGAGAAAAAACGGGGTATTGCAGACTGAAGCTGCGCATACTCCCAGTATGAAACGTAGCAAGTACATGCCCTATCTTGCAGGGCTAATAACAGGGATATGCAATGGCCTTCTAGGAGCTGGCGGGGGAATGATCGCCGTGGCAGCTTTGGAGGGCCTATGCGGTCTATCGGAAAAGGAATCCCATGCCACGGCCCTTGCCATCATGCTGCCGCTGACTGGAGTATCCAGCGTTGTCTACGCCATGCAAGGGGCCATCCCCTGGGGAACATTGGCCTTTGTGGCTCCAGGTCTGGCAATTGGCAGCCTGGTGGGGGCCAGGCTTACCGGTAAGCTGTCGGATAGGACGTTGTGCCGACTTTTCGGCACATTGATGCTGGTGGCAGGCGGGTGGATGCTTCTGTGAACGGGCTGTGGTACGCCCTGTCCGGCCTGGCAGCTGGGGTCCTGGCTGGGATGGGCATGGGAGGCGGGACCTTGTTGATCCCTTTGCTTACCCTGGCCCTGGGGGTGGGGCAGCAGGAGGCCCAGGGGGTCAATATGCTGGCCTTTTTGCCGGGGGCCATTTTGGCCCTGTGGGTCCATAAGCGGGCGGGCCGTGTTTCCTTCAAGGGCTGTTGGCCGATGCTGCTTTTGGGTGTGCTGGGATCTGCCCTGGGGGCTTTGGCCGCCGGCTGGATCCAGACCGCTTGGCTAAAAAGGCTGTTTGGGTTGTTCCTTATGGTATTGGGCCTGTTGCAGTGGAAACGGGGGAAGGCAGCCTCGGGCCGAAATTGATAGGGAATAGACAGATTTTTACATATTTACATTTCAGACGGCTTCGCATTAGGGAAAATTAACGGCGGACTTTCATAAGAAAGATCACCAAGAAAATATCATTGCAAAATTGCCGAATCCATAGATGTAATCTCGGGATATTTATGCTATAATACATGCATCCGATTCATAGGCAGCCGATCCCGGGCTTTGCCATGTCCAATTAAAACCATCTCTTAGGCATGGCTGCAAGGGCAAAAAAACAAGGATCCTGGGACATTCAGGGGCCAGGCAGCCATTGGATATGGATCGCCGGCATGGGGATCCTGTTTTCTTTGTGTGCTTTTAGATGGGAAACTGTTCCAAACGGCTGGTAAAATATTCACAATCCTTTACGCGGAAAAACCTATGCAACCATATTTTTATAAAGTTTGAAAGGCAGGTGTTGGCTTTGCCAAAATATTCCATCCGGGGTGGCGTACATCCACTGGAAAACTGCCATGGGGGCAAGACGCGCACTAGCAGCGTAGCCATTCGGCCCCATGCGCCCAGTGTGGTGGAGCTGTCCATGTCGTTGTTTTTGGGCAGGCCCAGCACGCCCCTGGTAAAGGTGGGCGATCATGTGAAGTTGGGCCAGAAGATCGGTGAATCCGGCGGCTTTGTGAGCCTGCCGGTCCACGCCAGCGTATCCGGGGAAGTGATCAGCGTAAAGCCCCAGATGATGCTCATGGACCGGCCGGAAATGACCGTGACCATCCGCAACGACATGCAGGACGAATGGATCGACCTTACGCCCCTGGGTCAGGATGTGGACAGCGTGGAGCCGTCGGCCATTATCCCGGCCATCCAGGAAGCGGGCATTTGCGGCCTGGGCGGCGCGGCGTTCCCCACCCATGTGAAGCTGACCATCCCTGAGGGGAAGCGGTGTGAAGCCATCATCGTCAACGGGGCGGAATGCGAGACCCATGTGACGGCAGACCATCGGCTCATGCTGGAAAATGCCCAGGATATCGTGGATGGGCTGCGGCTGGCCATGCGGGCCGTAGGGGTGGAAACCGGCATCATCGCCATCGAGGACAACAAAAAGGACGCCATCGCCACCATGAAACAGGCGGTGGCGGGCATAGCCGGCCTGTCGGTGGTATCCCTGCAGGCCAAATACCCCCAAGGCAGTGAAAAACAGCTGATCTATGCCACCACCGGGCGGGAAGTGCCTTCCAAAGGCCTGCCCATCGACGTGGGGGTTGTGGTGCTCAACGCAGGGACGGCGGCAGCCATTGCAGACGCGGTGTTGCGGGGCAAGCCGCTCATTCAGCGGGTCACCACGGTGACCGGCTGCGTCAAGGAGCCGGCCAACCTGTTGGCCCGGATCGGGACCCCGGTTTCCGAACTGGTGGAGGCCTGTGGGGGCTATACCCAGGAGCCCTACCGGGTGGTGATGGGGGGCTGTATGACCGGCCTATGTACGCCCAACGACGCCGTACCCACTGGCAAACGCACCAATTGCGTGATCGCCCTGACGGAAAAGGAGGCCAAAACCCAAGCGGAGGGCCCTTGCATCCGGTGCGGCAGGTGCATCGAGGCATGTCCCATGGGGTTGCAGCCCTATAAGATGCGCCAGCTCTGCGACAAAGGGGACCTGAAAGCAGCGGAAGCGGCCAATGTGATGGAATGTGTGGTATGCGGTTGCTGCACCTATATCTGCCCGGCGCAGCGGCAGCTCACATCCATATTCAAAAACACCAAGGACGCCATCGCGCGGGAAGCAAGGAGGGCAAAATAAGATGGGACTGCATGTATCCAACGCGCCCTATGTTTTCAGCCGGGACACCACCCGGGTGTTGATGCTGGATGTGGTCATCGCCATGCTGCCCACCGCCTTGGTAGGGGTATGGTTTTTCGGCCTGCGGGCGCTGCTGCACCTGGTCATCGGCGTGGCGTCGGCGGTGGCGGCGGAATACGCTTATCAGCGGCTGACGGGTAAGCCGGTACGCATCGGGGATTGCTCTGCCATCGTCACCGGGATGCTGGTGGCATTGAATATGCCGGCGCCGGCGCCCCTGTGGCTGCCCCTCATCGGCAGCGTGGCGGCCATCGTGCTGGTAAAGGAACTCTTTGGCGGCATTGGCGGCAACTTCATGAACCCGGCCTTAACAGCCCGGGCCATCCTGATGATCAGCTGGCCGGTGGCTATGACCAGCTATACCCTGCCGGTATATTCCCTAATGCCCGGGGTGGATGCGGTATCCTCCGCCACGGTGCTGGGGGGGTTGGAAGCCACCCCCATGGCCATGTTCCTGGGCATGATCCCCGGGGCCATCGGCGAGGTGAGCAAGGTGGCCATCCTGGTCGGCCTGGTATATATGTTGCTGCGCAAGGTGATCAGCTGGCATATCCCGGTGATCTACGTTGGCAGCTTTGCCCTGCTATCCTGGATTTTGGGGAATGACGTTTTGAGCGCCCTGCTCTCCGGCGGCATCCTATTTGGCGCGGTGTTTATGGCGCCGGACTATACCACCAGCCCTATGACCAAGAAGGGCCAGGCGGTATATGCCGTCGGCTGCGGCGTGATGACCTGCGTGATCCGCAACTTTGGCTCCTACCCGGAGGGCGTGACCTTCGCCATTTTGCTGATGAACATCGCCACGCCCCTGATCGATAAATATATGGGAGCGGGCCGGGTATACGGAAAGGGGAAGAAATAGCCATGGAGAAAAAGAAATCCCTATTTGGCGTCTTTATGAACGGCGTCATTACGGAAAACCCAACCTTCCGGCTGGTGCTGGGAACCTGCCCCACCATTGCGGTGACCACCAGCGCCTCCAACGGCATCGGCATGGGCTTAGCGGCTACGTTCGTATTGGTGGGGTCCAACCTGGTGATCTCCCTGCTGCGGAATATCATTCCGGATAAGGTGCGGATCCCGGCCTTTATCGTGGTGATCTGCACCTTCGTGACCATGGTGCAGATGCTCATGCAGGCGTATTTTGAGGCCCTATACGATAGCCTGGGCTTGTTCATCCCCCTCATTGTGGTAAACTGCATCATTCTGGCCCGGGCGGAGGCTTTTGCCAGCAAAAATAAACCTATGGCTTCCGTAATGGACGGCCTGGGCATGGGGATCGGCTTTACCCTGGCTATTACGGTGATCGGCTGCATCCGGGAGCTGTTTGGTAGCGGGACCCTGTTTGGGATGCAGGTGATGGGCGCGGGCTATGAGCCCATGCTGATCCTGGTGCTGGCCCCCGGCGGCTTTATCGTATTCGGGCTGGTGCTGGGCATCGCCAACATCATCATGGAGAAAACCGCGGCGAAAAAGGCGGAAAAGGAGGTCGTTGAAGGATGAACGAGGTATTGCGGATCCTGCTGTTCATGGTGAGCTGCGTGTTCACCCACAACTTCATCTTTTCCAGATTCCTGGGCTGCTGCCCCTTCCTGGGGGTATCCAGCAAGGTGGAGACCGCGGTGGGCATGGGGGTGGCGGTCACCTTTGTGATGGGGCTAGCCTCCCTGTTTACCTGGCTGGTATATAATTTGGCCCTGGTTCCGTTGAAGCTTCAGTATCTGAATACCATCGCCTTTATTCTGATCATTGCGGCGCTGGTGCAGTTTGTGGAGATGTTCATCAAAAAGAGCAGCCCTTCCTTATATAAGGCCCTGGGTATCTATTTGCCCCTGATCACCACCAACTGCGCGGTGTTGGGCGTGGCGGTGCTGAACGTATCCGAGGGATATAATTTGCTTTACGCGGTGCTCAACGGTATTTTCGGCGCTTTGGGGTTCCTGCTGGCAATCGTCTTGATGGCAGGCGTCCGTGAGCGGCTGGAAACATCGGACATACCGGCGCCCTTTCGGGGCTTTCCCATCTGCATCGTGATTGCGGGCCTGATGAGCATAGCGTTCATGGGCTTCAGCGGGATTGGAGGCTAGGATGAACTGGATGATGATCGTAGCGGCCCTGGGCATCATGGGGGTGCTGGGAGCGGTTTTTGGCGTGGTATTAAGCATTGCGGATAAAAAGTTTGCCGTAGAAGTGGACCCGCGGGTGAGCGCAGTACGGGCAGTGCTGGGGGGCGCTAATTGCGGCGCATGCGGTTTTGCCGGCTGCGACGCCTTTGCAGAGGCGGTGGTCAATGGAGAAGCCAAGCCCGATGGCTGTCCGGCTTCCGGCGCGGCAGGCGCAGCGGCAATCGCACAGATCATGGGGCTGGATGCAGGGGATGCGAAAGAGGATCAGATCGCCCGGGTTTATTGCCAGGGCACCTGCGAAGCGGCCAAAGCCCGGTATGCCTATGAGGGCATTGAGAGCTGCGCCATGGCCGCCACCCTTGCAGGGGGACCCAAACAGTGCGCCAACGCCTGCATTGGCCTTGGCGATTGCATAAAGGCCTGCGCGTTCGGGGCCATTCAGCTGGAGGACGGCATCGCTAAGATATCCGGAGATCGTTGCGTGGCCTGTGGCCAATGCGTAAAAGCCTGTCCAAGAGGGGTGATCCATCTGGCGCCGGCGAATGACGTGGTATTTGTAGCGTGTCAAAATCATGATTCGCCAAAGGAAGCCCGGGGAGCTTGCACCAATGCCTGCATTGGTTGCGGCCGGTGCGTCAAAGCCTGTATCACCGGGGCGATCCAGGTCAAGGATTTCTGCGCGGTGATCGATCAGAGCCTGTGCAGCCGGTGCGGGGCCTGCGCCAAGGTATGCCCGGTAGGCTGCATCCGGGATATGACGGAGCAAAACAGTTAGAGATTCCGGCTTATAAGCGGCCCGTTTCGGGCCGCTTCAGCCTGTCGAAAAACCCCCGGGGGTTCGGGGGCCGCAGCCCCCGGAGGCTATAATCGGATTTGGCGGCGTGTA
>UQRU01000035.1 GCA_900543475.1 uncultured Eubacteriales bacterium | reverse complement strand
GGGGGGGGGGGGGGGGGTGGGGGGGGGGGGGGGCTTTGGCCCCCCGGGCCTGCAAAACAAATGGGGGGGGCAATGGCCCCGGCCTTTGTGCGCGCTGCGCGCGCCCGCCGCCCCCCCTGAGGCCGCAGCGGGTACCGCAGCCCCTGGCGTTGTCCTGCAGCGCAGCGGCAAGGGCGGACGGGAGGGGCAGGACAGGCCCATGGGCCCAAAAACAGAAAACGCACTGGCATAAGAAAACCAGTGCGTGGGTTTACAAAGGCCGCGCACCCAGCCTTGACGCTACCCCTACAGGCGATACCCATGCAGGTGGCTCCGCCCGGGCGACCTCGCGGCACACCCAAACGGCTGCTTAATGCTGCTGCCTTCCGGCCCTGACATGGTTCACAGGGTTGGGTTGCACGAGACTCGGGCCTCAACGCTCCTTACACAGGCCGGCCCCACAGGCGCAGGCCTCGGCGTGGGAATTCAGCCCTGCTGTAGCGGATTGCAGGCGACAGGGCACCGCTAACTCCCCGCTTAGCGCGGCAATTCTATTTTACTGCGTATCCTTGCAAATTGCAACCGCAGACTTTCCTTGGCGGGGCGGGCCTGCTCCCCGTGATACACCGGCTTCCATTCCACCCGCTGAAACAGGGCTGCCACGGAGATGGGCAGGTAGGTGAGGGTAAAAATGGGGAAGCTGAAGGCGTATAAGAGTTTGCGGGCGGGGTTGGCGTCTAACCGGTTCCATTCCGCCAAGGTGATGACGGCGCCCATAACAAACAGGGTGAGATACATGTTGCACATGCTATCCAGCGCGGAGCGAAGCAGCAGAGGCATACCGTTGCTGCCGGAAAGCAGGATGAGGATGGCAGCGAGCAGATTGAGGGCGCAGCTGGCCAGGGTGATGGCCAAAGCGGGCAGAATGGACATGGTCAGGTCAAAACAGGCGAAGCCTCGGGGCGCGAAGGAACCCCGGAACAGGCGGCCGCCATAGCGGCGAAGGACCTGAAAATACCCCTTGCACCAGCGCAACCGCTGCCGCCAGGATTGGGCAAAGCATACGGGCTGCTCATCGAAAAAGATACCCTGGGGGCAATAGGCGATCCGCTCCCCCTGGAGCACGCAGTCCGCGCTGAATTCCGCATCCTCGGTGAGCAAGAAGTGGTTCCAGCCGCCGTTTTTCACCAGCACGTCCTTGTGGATCAGAAAGCCGGTGCCGTTTACCGTACAGCTGGTTCCAAGCCCCATCCGGGCGCCGTTAAGGAAGCGGGATTCCCGCAGGAACCATAGGGCATAGCCGGCGCTGATCCAGTTTTCCCCATAGTTTTTCGAGGCCCGGTATCCCGTAACGATCCGGTGGCCCTGGGAAAAGACTTGGTCCATGTGGGAAACGAAATCCAGGGAAAGGATATTGTCCGCATCCAAAATAAAATAGCCGTCAAAAGCGTCTTGCCCCCGGTCCTTCCAAATATGGGAAAGAAGGAATTGCAAGGCATAGCCCTTGCCCACCTTGGCGGTGTCAAAGCGTTCGTATACCGTCGCCCCCTGTTGCCGGGCAATGAGGGCGGTAAGGTCGGAGCAGTTGTCCGCAGCCACAAAGGCTTCCAACAGGGCTTGGGGATAGGATTGGGCCCGGACGCTTTCCAGCAGATCCCCGATGACCGCTTCCTCGTTGCGGGCGCAAATCAGCAGGGCATACCGCTTCCCGGAGGGAGCGGGCAGGCTGGGCGCTGCCTGGATCGGGGCGGTTTTTTGGGGGGAGAGCAGCGCGTAAAACATATAAAAGAATTGATAACCGTAACAAGCGAGAAATAGGGCGGATAATAGGTAGTTGATCCAGACGATGGCTTCCATCGTATACCTCCTTTGATGTTAGAGCGGGGCTCCAGAATACGCCGGCAACCCGGTATGGGAGGGCCGCCTTATGGCAGGGTACCGCCTATCTTTTAGGATAAGGGAAGTATAGCAAAAGGAAACGAATAAAGAATCAACAATAGGTTAATTCCAGATGAATGAATACTTAAGGTTTTCTTAAGTCTCCATAGGGGGAAATGGGCGGGAATTTCCCCATTGGGAACAAAGATTGCTGGGCTGGGCGGGGGGATTGGCAGATCAGCTTCGTATCTTTATTTGATTTGACCCGGCGGGCCAAAGATGATACTATAAACATATCTGTATAAAAGAAGAAAGCGAAGGTGACAGGCTGCCCATGCTGCAAGAGCGAAATGAAAAATCCACCACAAAAGGGAGGGACCTGCTGCTGGTCATCGGTTTGATACTGTTGGCCATCCTGATGCGGCTGATCATGAACGCCGCGTCTAACTATGCTTGGGGCGGGTTCGTTCAGCTGGGGGCCTTTGTATTGTTGATCGCGGCGGCATTTCTGCTATATAAAAAGAGGCTGTCCTCCTATCGTTATACCCTCTATTATAAAGACCCGCCTGCGGACGCCTTGGATGCATATGGCGAACCGTTACGCAACCCCTATCCCACCGGCACCCTGGTGGCGGAACGGATGCTGGGGGATAAGGTCAAGAGCGCCGAGGTGATCCTGCCAGGGGAGATGCGGGCTTTGGTAAAACCAGGGGCGGGAAGCATTGGGATTATATCCCAGGAGACGGATCGGGCCAAGGGGAAATGCCATAAGGCGGTGCTTACTGTAAATTCCCAGGCCACGGCCCATCGCCTGTTTTTTGCACAGGGGGGGAACCTGTATCAGCTGGTATTCCATCCTTCTGAAGAAATGGTGCGGCTGCTGGATGCCATCATCGCAGCTGTGGAGGAAGCATGAACCGACAGCGTAGATACGGCAGGACTTTGCCGGAGGCATTGGGCGAATACACCCGCCGGGACCCAGCCCGGTTCCATATGCCGGGGCACAAGGGGCAGGACATACCCTATGGGAACCGGCTTACAGGCTGGGATGTAACGGAATTGGACGGCACAGATAACCTGGCTAACCCTGCTGGGGTGATCGCCGTAACGGAGGGGGCTTACCGGGATGCTTATGGCGCCCGGGCCAGCATGTTGCTGGTGGGCGGGTCCACCTCGGGGCTGCTTACCATGTCCCTTGCCCTGGGCAGAGGACGCCGGGTATTGTTGGGGCGGGATAGCCATAAAAGCGCTTTGGCTGCCCTGGCGTTGGCAGATCATGATGCCCGGTTCCTCCTACCGGAGGTGAATCCCACGGAAGGGTTGGCGGGCATGCTGACGCCAAGACAGGTGGAGGAGGCCCTGCAAGCCCAGCCGGCGGATGCGGTGCTGCTCACCAGCCCCAACTATTACGGGTTTTGTGCGGATGTGGAGGGCATCGCGGACGTGGCCCACGCCTATGGCGCGCTGCTGCTGGTGGATGCCGCCCACGGCGCCCATTTCCCCTTTTCCCCGGAGCTGCCGGAGTTCCCAGCCAAAAAGGTGGACCTGTGGTGCGTCAGCGTCCATAAGACCATGGCTGCCTTTACCCAGAGCGCGGTATTGCATGTGGGCAAGCATTGCCCCATGGACCCGGAGCGGGTGCGGCGGATGCGCAATATGGTGCAGACCACCAGCCCCAGCTATCTATTGATGTCCAGCCTGGATCGGGCGCTGTATGTGGCCACGAAAATAGGCTATCAGCGGCATATGGAACG
The DNA here is from genome assembly GCA_900543475.1 of uncultured Eubacteriales bacterium. GTDB lineage: Bacteria > Bacillota > Clostridia > Christensenellales > CAG-138 > Pelethousia > Pelethousia gallinarum. Next base: position 15,094 of record UQRU01000035.1, on the reverse strand, counting down.
GGTGGAGACGCTGCGGGCCAGGATCGGCCGGATCAACGGCCTTCGGGTATTGGATCGGGATAGCCTGGGCTATGGGGCTGTGGATATGGACCTGACCCGGGTGGTGATCGACGTGACGGAACGGGGGATCGACGGGCCTCAGGCATATGAATGTTTGGTCAACAGCGGGATCGTGTGCGAAATGTGCGACGCCTATCGGGTGGTATTGATCACCACGCCCCAGGACCCGGACGAATGGTATGACCGGCTGATCGATGGCCTGACCCATCTGCCCTATGGGATGAGCCGGCTCCATAAGGAGCCGCCCTACATTGCCATGGGCCGGCAGGTTTGCTCCTTGGGGGAGGCCATGCTGGGTCCCACGGAACGGATCCCCCTGGCAGGAGCTGTGGGCCGGGTGGCGGCGGTGGCTGCGGGGGTCTACCCGCCGGGGTTGGCTTGCCTGGTGCCTGGCGAGGAGATCCAGGGAGACGCCGCAGCGTATCTATTGCAACAGCAGGCCAAAGGCTTTGCCCTCTTTGGGGTAGAGGAAGGGCGTATTAGTTGCATAAAGGAAGATTAAGGAATATAATAAGAATAGAACATGAAATATTCTGCCATTTTATTCGACTTTGACGGCACGCTATTGGAAAGCGGCCCCTGCATCATCCGCACCTTGCGCCGCACCCTGCGGGAGCTGGGGTTCGACCAGCTGGCTGCATGGAGCGATGCGCAGCTGCGGCCCATGGTGGGCCCGCCGCTGCGCGAGGGATTTTCCGCCTACATGGGATTGCCCGAGGAATATGTGGATCGGGCCATACAGGTCTATCGGTCCCATGCGGACGACCCAGCCGTGCTATCCCTTTTGCGGCCCTATCCGGGTATACCGGACATGCTGCGCACCCTGCGGGAAAAGGGGTGTAAGCTGGCCATCGCCACGGCCAAGCACAACAGCGTATCCACCCTGCACCTAAAGCAGGCGGGGCTGGACCAGCTGGTGGACTACCTGAGCGCCACAAAGACCGACCAGGGCTGCGATAAGGCCCAGCTGATCCGGGAGGCGCTGGCAGCCTTGGGAGCGAGCCCGTCAGAGGCGGTAATGGTAGGAGATCGGCTCTACGATATGGACGCCGCCCGCCAGGTGGGAATACCGGGCATTGGCGTACTATATGGCTATGGAAGCCGGGAAGAACTGGAAGCCCACGGGGCATCCTGCATTGTGGAGAGCGTGGAGCAGCTCCAGCGGCTGCTCACAGAACAGGAGGATTTATGAAACTCATTTTTGCCATCGTCCAGAATGACGATTCAAAACGTTTGATCCGGGAACTTGTGAAGCACCATATCAGCGTCACCCGTATATCCTCCACCGGCGGCTTTCTCCATGGGGGTAACAGCACCCTGATGATCGGCGTGGAAAAGGAAAAGCTGGAGGAGACCCTGGATATCATCCGGGGGAAATCCAGCGTACGCAAAGAGTATATGGTCATTCCCACCTCGCTGCCTGGGTATGTGGATAATTCGCCCACCCCGGTGCAGGTGACCCTGGGGGGCGCCACGGTATTTGTGGTGGATGTGGAAGCCAACTACCGGTTCTGACCGATGCCCAACCAGGTGCCGACCCCGGGCCAACAGGCGGCCCGGCGGCTATTGGCCGCCGTACAGGGCGGGAGGTTTCCCCATGCCTGCTTTGTAGCTTGCCCGGACAGCGCCTACGGGGAGGCGCTGTGCCGGCAGGCAGCGGCTTTATGGTGCGTGGGTCAACCTGCGCCGGACAGGCTGCTGACTTGGCCAGACTATACGGAGCTGGGGGAGGCTGCCATCCCGGTGGATCAGATCCGGGAGCTTACAGCCGCCCTACAAAAGCGGCCCTTTATGGCGGGAAAGCGTTGCGTATATATCCGCAACGCCCACGCTATGAGCGAGATTGTGCAAAATGCCTTGCTCAAGACCTTGGAGGAACCCCCGGCAGACGTGCTGTTTTTGCTCAGCGGCAATGAGAATGGCCTTTTGCCCACTATCCGCTCCCGGTGCGTCCGGTTTTTATATCCCGGACCCACCCTGGGGGAGATTCAGGCGCGCCTGGAAGAAAGCGGGGCGCCTAAAAAGGATGCGGCGTTGTATGCGGCTTGGGGGGGCACATGGAGCCGTGCCAAACGGCTGTTTGACCAGCCGGATTATCGAAGCCTACGGCAGGAAGCCCAGAGCCTTCTTAAAGCTCTGCTTTCGGGCGGCCTTCCCCTGGACCGGTTAGGGGAGATCTCCAAGGAGGGTGAGGAAGCCGCCATGTTTATGCTATCCCTGCTGCGGGATATACTGGATTATAAACAGGGCTTGCCGCCGGCGGAGAACCCGGAACAGGAACAGGAGATCGCCAGGCTTGCCGGCAGGCTGGACAACCGGCAGATCACGGCCCTGATCCAGCTGCTGGCGGAGGGCCTGGAACGGCTGGCTTCCCATGCCTCCACCCAGGCGTCCTTCACCAGCCTTTTTACACAAATAGCAGAGGAGATCGCGTAATACAGAATGAAAACCGTAATCGGCGTAAAATTTAGAGGCGGCAGCAAGGTCTATTACTTTGACCCTGGCGATTTGGAAATACAGACGGGAGACGGGGTCATCGTGGAGACCGCCCGGGGGGTGGAATTTGGGGATGTAGCCCAAGGCCCCCACCAGGTGGAAGAGGATAAGATCCTGGCGCCCTTGAAGACCGTACAGCGGGTAGCCACCCCCCGGGACCGGGAAATGCGGGACCAAAACGCAGCCAAGGAAAAAGGGGCGTATCAGCTATGCCTGCAAAAGATCCAGGAGCGGGGGCTGGAGATGAAGCTGGTGGATGTGGAATACAGCTTTAACGGCTCCAAGGTGGTGTTTTACTTTACTGCGGACGGCCGGGTGGATTTCCGGGAACTGGTGAAGGACCTGGCAGGCGTCTTTAAGACCCGGATCGAGCTGCGGCAGATCGGCGTGCGGGATGAAGCCAAGATGCTGGGCGGGTTGGGCAGCTGCGGCCGGCCGGTATGCTGCAAAGCTTTTTTGGCGGATTTCCAGCCGGTGTCCATCAAGATGGCCAAGGAGCAGAGCCTGTCCCTGTCCCCCACCAAGATCTCCGGCATCTGCGGCAGGCTCATGTGCTGCCTCAAATACGAGCAGGATTGCTATGAGACCATGCGCAAGCAAATGCCCAAGGTGGGCAAGGAGGTATTTACACCGGAGGGCATAGCCGGCACGGTGGTGGAAAACAACATTCTGACGGAAAAGACCAAGGTGAAGTTCGTGCTGCCGGACGGCAGCATCGATATGCGGGAATATCCCTTCCGGGAGCTGGGCATGGCGGGGGCAGCCCAAAAGCCGCCCCGGGAGCAAAAGGAAGCCCCCCGGCCCAAGCCCGAACGGCCCAAGCGGAGCCAGGAGGGGGAAGCCGCGCCAGAGGCCGAACCGGAGGCCAAGGAAAAGGCCCCGGCTTCAGCGGGGGAACGGCCGAAATCCCGGCGGCGGCGGCGGGGCCCCCGGTCCCACAAGGAGGACCGGCCCCATAAGGCGAACCCGGCCGGCGGCGGAGGGGAAAGCGCCCCGGCAGCGGACAAAATGCAGCCTTGACAATCCCATATTCCGTGTTACAATGTAAGATGAAAATACAAGGAGGTATACGTTCATGGCATACATTATCAGCGACGAGTGCATCAGCTGCGGCGCTTGCGAAGCCGCTTGCCCCGTCAGCGCCATTTCCCAGGGCGCGGATCGGTATGAGATCGACGCCAGCGCGTGCATCGAGTGTGGCGCTTGTGCCAGCACCTGCCCGGTGGGCGCTCCCCAGCCCGAATAATCTTTGCACGTCATTACTTTTTATTGGATGTTAAAGGGCCCGTCCATTGGAAGGGTCCTTTATTTTGGCTTGGCGGTATGCCGGCATACCCTTTCCCGCCGCCATCATTATAGAATGCGAAAAGGAAACATGCGCACATGGAAAAACAACAACCCGTAGAGAATAAAATGGGCGTAGAACCCATCCGTTCCCTGGTATTGAAGATGTCCTTTCCCATGATGGTGTCCATGCTGATGCAGGCTATGTATAATATCGTGGATAGCATTTTCGTATCCCGTATCAGCGAAAACGCCCTCACCGCCGTATCCCTGGTATTCCCCTATCAAATGCTGATCGTGGCGGTGGCCGTAGGCACCGGCGTGGGCGTCAATTCCCTGGTGGCCCGTCGCCTGGGGGAAAAACGCCAGGAGGACGCCAACCGGGCTGCTGCCCATGGAGAATTCCTGTCCCTGCTCAGCGGCGCGGCCTTTGGGCTGCTGTTCGCCCTGTTTACGCCCCAGCTGATCGCCGTGTTTAACCCGGATGCGGAGATCTATGACTATGCCTGCACCTACCTCTATTATGTAGGGGTGCCCTGTATTTTCCTCATTTTCCAGTGCATGTTTGAAAAGGTCCTGCAGGCGACCGGGGATACCTTCCACGCCATGCTTTCCCAGCTTACCGGCGCCATTTTCAACATCGTCTTCGATCCCATCCTCATTTTCGGCCTGCTGGGCTTCCCAAGGCTGGGGGTGGCGGGCGCCGCCATCGCCACGGTGCTGGGCCAGTTGCTGGGTATGCTGGTGGGCATGTATTACCTGCATAAGGACAACGGCCTTATCCAGGTGAAGCTCCGGGGCTTCCGGCCCCAGCGCCAGTTTATCAGCGAGATCTACCGGGTAGGCCTGCCCAGCATCGTGATGCAGGCCATCGGCTCGGTGACCAACTTCGGCATGAATAAGATCCTCATCGCCTTTACGCCCACCGCCGTTAGCGTGCTGGGGGTGTACTTCAAGCTGCAATCCTTTGTATTCATGCCGGTATTCGGCCTCAACAGCGGGACTATGCCCATCATGAGCTACAACTACGGCGCCCGCAACCGCAAACGGGTGGAGGAAGCCCTGCGCTGCGGCTGCCTGTACGCAGTGGCCATTATGAGCGTGGGTACCGTACTGTTCCAAATATTTGCGGAGCAGTTCCTGCTGCTTTTCGACGCCTCCGCCTTTATGCTGGAGATCGGCGTGCCCGCCCTGCGGATCATCAGCTGGTGCTTCCCGGTGGCGGCGGTGAGCATCATGTTCTCCACCCTGTTCCAGGCCATCGGCAACGGCAAGCTGAGTTTGTTCGTATCCGCCTGCCGGCAGCTGGCGGTGATCCTGCCGGTGGCCTATTTCCTCTCCCAGGCCTTTGGCCTCAAGGCCACCTGGTGGGCTTACCCCATTGCGGAGGCCATTTCCATGGCGGTCAGCGCCGTATTGCTGGTGCGCACCCTGCGCACCCAGATCGCAACCTTGGATGTTGCCATATAAGGCAGCTTAGCCAATCGGAAAGGGACCGCTTGGCCGTCCAAAAGGACAGGCCAAGGCGGCCCCTTTTTGGTAAGAATACGCCGTGCCTTTTATAGGGCTGCGGCGATCCGGGCAGCCAGCCGGGCGTTGTTGTACACCAGGGCGATGTTGCTCTCCAGGCTCTTGCCGCCGGTGATGTCCTTGATCCTGCCCAGCAGGAAGGGGGTGATGGCCTTGCCATGGATGCCTTGGCGGTTTGCCTCCTCCACGGCGTCCTGGATCACCTGGTTGATATAGGTGGGGTCCATGCTGTCCGTTTCCGGGATGGGGTTCACGATCAGGGAACCATTGCCCATGCCCAGGGCAAAGCTGGCCCGTAGAGCAGCGGCCACTTCCTCGGGGGTATCCATGCGGCAATCCACCTGGAAGCCGCTGGTGCGGGTATAGAAGGCGGGCAGCTCCAGGGTCTGGTAGCCGTATACGGGCACGCCCTTGGTCTCCAGATATTCCAGGGTCAGGCCCAGGTCCAGGATGCTTTTGGCCCCGGCGCAAACCACGGCCACAGGGGTACGGCCCAGCTCCTCCAGGTCGGCGGAGATGTCCATGGTGGTTTCCGCGCCCCGGTGTACGCCGCCGATGCCCCCGGTGGCAAACACCCGCACCCCCGCCATATGGGCCAGGATCATGGTGGCGGCCACGGTGGTGGCGCCGTCCTGCCTGGAAGCCACCAGCCGGGCGATGTCCCGGCGGCTGGCCTTGGTGACAGCCTGGCCGGCCTTGCCCAGGTACTCCAGCTGCTCCGGCTCCAGCCCTACGCACAGCTTTCCACCCAGGATGGCGCAGGTGGCGGGCACGGCGCCGTTTTCCCGGATGATGGCCTCGCAGGTCTTGGCGGTCTCCACATTTTGGGGATATGGCATGCCGTGGGAAATGATGGTGCTTTCCAGGGCCACCACGGGCTTGTTTTCCGCCAGGGCGGCGGCTACTTCATTGGATAACTTCAGATACGGGTTCATAGGGAATATCCTCCATTCATGGGTAAATTGATAACGATGGGTTTCACGCCTGCAGCAGGCTGGGGGAAAGCTGGGGGCTTACGGCCCTGGGGCTTTGCAGGGTCAGGGCTGCCACCCGGCAGGCAAACTGGGCGATGGTTTCCATATCCCAGCCCAGGACGCAGCCCGCTGCAATGGCGGCGGTGGCGCTATCCCCGGCGCCGGTGGCGTTGCATAGGGTCAGCGCCCGGGAGGGCAGCATCCCGGCCTGGCCTTGGCCGCAATAGTACAACCCCGAGGCCCCTGCGGATACGAACGCCCGTTGCACCCCCATTTGGCACAGGGCTGCGGCGGCCTTTGCCGGGTCGCTTTCCCCGGTGAGCCGGGCCGCCTCCATCCGGTTGGGCTTGATGGCGGCCAATTGGGGCAGCAGGGGAAGGAGCCGTTCCGCCTTCTGGGCGGAGACGGGGTCCGCGACGAGGGGGCCTGTTGCCTGCCGGGCGGCGGCCTCCAATACGGGCCCGGGCAGGTTGGCGTCCAACACCACCCCGTCAAAGGCGGGGAGGGCGTCCAAGGGCAGATGGCCCACGGACAGGGATTCGCAAAGGGCCATATCGTTCACCGCCGCATACATATCCCCCCGGCCGTCCATGAGGCAAAGGTACACGCTGGAGGCCATGGGCAGGGAGGGGGCGAGGCTGAGGCCGATGCCGTCCTGGAGGCAGGCCTGGCGCAAAAGGGTGGCGAAGCCATCGTTGCCCAGGGGGGCCACCAGCTCCACCTGAAAGCCCATGCGGGCTAGATTTTCCGCGATGTTGCGGCCCACGCCTCCCGGGGTCATGCGGACGGTACCCGGGTTGGAATCCCCGGGGCATAGGGATGCGTGGGGCGCGCCGGTAATATCCATATTCATGCCGCCCAGCACGCAGATCCGGTTTTTCATAGGGCATTCCTCCCTTTGGCAAATGGCAATAGTCATTATACCATAGACTGTGGTAAAATACAGGTGAAACCCGCAAACACATGGAAAAAATACAAGATCCCTTGGCCTTTTCGGCTGAAAGCCAATCAGGCAAGGGGAAAAGAGGTGCGCATGAAAAGTAAAGCTTGCTGGAAAAGCCTGGGCTTAGTCAGCCTATATACGGTAGGATACCTGGTTTTGCAGATCCTGGTGACCACCGCCGCCGGGGCGGTGATCGGCATCCTGGTGGCAGGGGAGGGGACGGCTACGCTGGAGACCTTGCAGCAGACCGTTACCCAAAGGCTGTTGCAAGCCCAGACCTATATTTCCCTGATCACCAACGTGTTGGCCATCGGCATTTTATTGGGCGTCAGCGCCCTGGGGAAAAAGCCCTTTGCCCAGGCCCTGGGACTGAACCCCTTGCCCCATGCCCTTGTGGTCCGGTGCGTGGCCCTGGGCATGGCCCTGGGTACGGCCATATCCCTGCTGCTGGGCTTTTTGCCGGAGCGGCTGCTTTCGGATTATGCCGCCCAGTCGGAAGCCCTATTGCTGGGCCCCCTGTGGGTCCGGGTGCTGTCCATCGTCATCCTGGCCCCCCTGCTGGAGGAGATGCTTTTCCGGGGCCTGATCTATGATACCCTGCGCAAGGCCATGGCCCGGCCCTGGGCCATTGTCATCGGGTCCCTGCTCTTTGGCCTGCTCCACGGCCACCCGGTATGGATCGCCTACGCGGCCCTGCTGGGAGCGGTGATGTGCCTGGTGCGGGACGCCTGCGACTCCCTGTGGGCTTCGGTGGCCTTTCACATGGCGGTGAACTTGATGGGCTCCTTCCTGCTGCCCAACGCGCCCTGGGCCTATAACCTGCTGGTGCTGGCCCTGGCCCTTGGGGCCGGCGTATGGCTCTGGCGGGACCTGGGGCTGGGGAAAAAGGACAGGCGCGGATAAGGCGGGATAAACGGCGGGGCGCGGCACAGGCCACGCCCCCTCTGTTTACAATTTGTTCATACACAATGGTGAAAATTATGGTATGATAAATAAAACGAACATGAAATTTATAGGATGAAAGGAGAGGATTTCCATCCCCATTTTTATCGGCCCTATATGAGCTTGTCCGGACCGACTGAAAGGAGAAAAAATGAAAAAAGTTGTTGCGTATTTATTGACACTCGTGATGATTTTATCATGCACCAGCGTAGCCATGGCTGCGGAAGAGCAACCGATACCCTTAGAGGGCGGCTTTGTCCCCATGTCCCGGGAGGAGTTCTTGACGCGCAAAGCTGCTGCCGAAGGAATCACCTATGAAGAAGCGGCACAAATCGTCGACGCGGAAATTCAGGCGGCTCTTGCCGCCCTTGGCGGCACTGCAATGCCGTTGGGATGGACGGGGGACACAACGATTGATAACGGTGATACCACATATACGATCTACGGAACAGTTTACGATAATAATTATCACCCTTCAGGTATGCAAGCGTATTTTTACGCGGATGCCGTGAAGCTTTACCATCATTACGGTTCCCAATTTATATCCACCGGGCAGACCGGCGCGTGGGCTAGTGGATTTGGACAATATACACTAACACCTGGTTCATCTGTAAGCGCAACAATCATCAACAGTAATTCTCAAATCCGTTTAGCACTCAACGCCTCATATGAGGTTGCGGAAGATTATGCCATAAGCCTTGGGTTGGATTTTCAGTTTTTAAATGCAAGCGCAACCGTTGGAGGTACATTGTATTATCGTACTGATCCCTTCACTGACGCACACATTGAAACCGCATAAATACAGTAGGCGGCCATGCTTCAGCCCTTATAGCTGGCATGGCCGCCGTAAATCAATCTATGAAAGGAGACCGCGATGAAGCAAAAACACGTTGGCATCCTATATCTGCTTTACTTCCTGCTGTTCCTGGTGGATTGCTATGCAACGCGGATCAGCCTATATAGCTCCATTGGCGAGGGGTATGGCCTGGCGGCCAGCCTTTCCCATGTCCTGGGGGCTTGCCTGCTCTACTGGAGCCAACGGGACGCCCGGGCGGCGGGCCTGCCCGTTCTGCTTCAGGGGTTTTATCTGGCCTTTGTCCTGTTCGGCACCCTGGGGTCGAGGCTCCTATTTTCCCGCTCGCATCTAGAGGGCGTGCTGCTCCTATTCCAAGGGAAAGACATATTGCCCACGTTCCTCCTGCAGCTGGCCCTGGGAACGGCGCAGCTGGCCCTGCTGTGGACCCGCTGCCGGGCCATGGAAAAGGCAGGGCAGGAGCCGTAGGGCCGCATTCGCCCTGGGGCCCGGCGGGCAGGGCTACAAAAACCAACAGGGCGGAGCCGATCGGCTCCGCCCTGTTTTGCTGGATGGAAGGAGGAAGCTTACTCCGCGTCCACCTTGGCCATATGGCTGACCAGATCCAGGATCTTGTTGGAATAACCCCACTCGTTGTCATACCAGGCGACCAGCTTGACGAAATGATCGTTGAGGCTGATGCCGGCGTCGGCGTCGAAGATGGAGGTATGAGGATCGGTGATGAAGTCGGAGGAGACCACCTTGTCCTCGGTGTACTCGATGATGCCCTTAAACTGCTCGCTCTCGCTGGCGGCCTTCATGGCGGCCTTGATCTCCGCATAGGTGGCGGGCTTCTCCAGCCGGCAGGTCAGGTCCACAACGGAAACGTCCGCAGTGGGTACCCGGAAGGCCATGCCGGTGAGCTTGCCGTTGAGCTCGGGGATGACCTTGCCCACAGCCTTGGCAGCGCCGGTGGAGCTGGGGATGATGTTGAACGCCGCGCCGCGGCCGCCGCGCCAATCCTTCTTGGAGGGGCCGTCCACGGTCTTCTGGGTGGCGGTGGTGGCGTGTACGGTGGTCATGAGGCCCTCGACGATGCCGAAGTTGTCATGGATGACCTTGGCCAGGGGCGCAAGGCAGTTGGTGGTGCAGGAAGCGTTGGACACCACGGTCATATCCTTGGTGTACTTGTCCTGGTTGACGCCCATCACGAACATGGGGGCGTCGGAGCTGGGAGCGGAGATGACCACCTTCTTGGCGCCGCCCTTGAAGTGGGCGCTGGCCTTTTCCACGGTGGTGTTGATGCCGGTGGACTCGATGATATACTCGGCGCCGCACTCGCTCCAGGGGATATCGCAGGCGTTCATTTGGGCATAGATGGTGATGGGCTTGCCATTGACCACCAGCTTGCCGTCCTTGGCCTCCGCAGTGCCTTCAAAGCGGCCATGTACGGTATCATACTTGAGCATGTATACCATATAGTCGGGATCGATAAAAGGATCGTTGATGCCTACGACCTCGATGTTGGGGTTGTTGACGCTGGCCCGGAAAGCCAAACGACCGATACGACCAAAACCGTTGATACCTACTTTAACTGCCATGTTACATGATCCTCCGTTTCTAACTTTTCTTGAAAACTGAATATATTTTAGGCCATAACAGCCCATTGACACATCCTTAACCAATGGATATAATATTGCATTTTTGGCCAAGATGCAATACGTTTAGTTGAAAATTTCATATTCTGTTGCAATTCCCGTTTCCCATAACCACAGGTTATGCCATTGTAAGGATAAAGTCGCACTTTTCCGGAATATTCAGGCTGGAAAAGTAGGCGTTCTCCATGGGGATCCATTCTTCGGTAGCCCGTTGGAACCTGGGGGCGTCATAGCGGGCCTGGAGCCTGGCCCGTTGGACGGCGGGGTCTACCTGCAAAAAGATGGCTACGTCATAGTAGGGGCCAAAGCTGGGGTGCAGGCAATAGCTGCCCTCCAGGATGGATACCGGCAAAAAGGGAATGTGCCGGGGAGGCAGCAGCCGGTTGTTTTTGCAATCAAAGGAGCGGGTATAAATATCCCGATCCTCTTCCAGGGGATGGATGATCTCCTGAAGGAAGCGGGCTACGTCCAGGTTGACCCCTGCCAGCTGGCCGGGGTCATGGCGATGGCCGGGCCGGGGAAAATAATCGTCCCCGTGGAGAACCCGGGCCCCATACCGATCCGCCAGCAGGCCGGCCAGGGTGGTTTTGCCGGCGCCGCTTTGGCCGTCGATGGCGATGACCACCCTGCCCCTACTTTTCAGCAGCCCGTCGATCCGGGCAAAAACGTCGTTGCCCTGTTCCATTATATCAGGTTCTCCGGATTCAGCCCGCTGAGGCTGGGCAATACAAACCGGCCGTCTTTACGGATCAACACCCCGTCAAAATACATTTCGCCTCCTCCCATCTCCGGGGTTTGGATGCACACCAGATCCCAGTGGATGGAGGATTTGTTGCCGTTGCTGCATTCGTCGTAGCAGGAACCCGGGGTGAAATGGAAGCTGCCGGCGATCTTCTCGTCGAAAAGGGTATCCTTCATGGGGAAGGTGATATAGGGATTCACGCCAATGGCAAATTCCCCTACATAGCGGGCCCCAGCATCCCGGTCAAATACCTGGTTGATCCGCTGGGTGTCGTTGCAGGTGGCTTCCACGATCTTGCCTTCCCGGAAGGTGAGGGTGATGTTTTCATAGGTGAAGCCTTCCAGCACGGAAGGGGTATTGTACCGGATGGTCCCCTCGATGCTGCCCTGGACCGGCGCGGTATAAATCTCCCCATCAGGGATGTTCATGTGCCCTGCGCACTTGATGGCCGGGATCCCCTTGATGGAGAAGCGCAAGTCCGTACCTGGGCCGACGATATGGACCTGATCCGTACGATCCATGAGCGCCTTTAAGGCGTCCATAGCCTTGTCCATCTTGGAATAATCCAGGTTGCATACCCGGAAATAATAATCCTCAAAGGCAGCGGTGCTCATATTAGCCTGCTGGGCCATGCCCGGGGTGGGGTAGCGAAGCACCACCCATTTGGTCTTGGGTACCCGGATCTTGCTGTGGACAGGCTCGTTGTACAAATGGGCGGATAAGGCCAGCTTTTCCGGAGGCACGTCCGCCATCTCGCTGCTATTTTCCCCGCCCCGCACGCCGATATAGGCTTGCATTTGCTCCATCAGCGCGCCGTCGATTTGGGCGCGAAGATTTAGCTGCGCTTCGGTAGCGCCCAAAGTAAGCTCCCGGGTCACATCTGGGCGGTTGAGCCATACAAAGGGCACGCCGCCGGCGGCATAGGCTTCCCGTACCAGGGCGCGGACCAATTCCTGCACTTCGCCAATGCCTTCAATCAGCACCTTTTCCCCTGGTTGGATGTGACAGGAAAAGGTGATCAAGTTGTGGGCCAGCTGTTGAATACGAGGGTCGGTCATAGTAATACAATATCCTCCTTACGATATGATGCAAAATAGGGCCATTAAGGCTCCTGCCGGGTATCTTCCCGTATGATGTAAAGCGGGCGGCCCCGCACTTCGTCATAGATCCGGTTTAGGTAGGCCCCCTGGATGCCCTGGGCCACCATAATGATAGCCTGGAGGATCGCCAGGATGCACACGGCTTTGAGCCAGATAGCGCCGTCCCAGATACAGGCGGCGATCAAGCCCAATACGGAGGCAGCGCCTACCAGTAAGCCAAAATAGCCGATCATGGTCAAAGGCCGCCCGGAAAACCCGAGAATTCCCGCCATGGCCAGCTTGAGCATTTTTTTGAAGGAATACTTGGAGCTGCCCGCCTTGCGCTCATGGCGCACATAGGGGACGGGCACGGCATGGTAGCCCATCCAGGCGCTCATGCCCCGGAGGAACCGGTCGTGCTCCCGCATCCGCAAAAAATCGTCCGCCACCATCCGGTCGATCAGGCGGAAATCCCCGGTATCCAAGGGGATGGGGCAGGCGCTCATGCTGTGGAGCAGCCGGTAATAGCACCAGGCGGTAAACCGCTTGAAGATGGTCTCCCCTTCCCGGCGCACCCGTTGCCCATAGGCGATATCCGCCCCCTGCTCCCAGGCGGCCACCAGTTCCCCGATGACCGCAGGCGGGTCCTGTAGATCGATATCGATGATAATGAGGGCGTCCCCCCGGGCTACGTCCATGCCGGCGGTGACTGCCAGCTGGTGGCCAAAGTTGCGGGAGAGGCGCATGGCCCGCACCTGGGGATGGCGCTGGGCCAGGGCGCGGAGGGCAGGCCAGGTGCCGTCCCGGCTGCCATCGTCCACATAAATGATCTCGTAATCATAGGGCAACGCGGCCATGGCGGCGTCCATTTGGGCAAAGGATTCCGCCAGCACCGCCTCTTCGTTGAAAGCGGGGATAATCAGGGATAGGGTCTTTTTCATAGGGATACGCCTCCTTCTATTCCGGTGGTGCGCCCGGGCCCCGGGGGAAAAGCCTGCAAGGGTCCAATACCTGCCATTCCCTTGTAAACCTGGGGAAAATACCCACGTACACATTATACCCCTTTCCCTTAGTATCTACAATTCTTATATCCAAATACGCCAAAGACGGGGTATAATAAATACAGACTAAATTTGCCGCAATATGGCGGCTGCAAAGGAGATAAAATACCATGCCATTTGTAACCAGCACCGAAATGTTCAAAAAGGCCTATGAAGGCGGTTATGCCATTGGCGCTTTTAACGTGAACAACATGGAGATCATCCAAGGTATCACCGAGGCCGCCAAGGAGCAAAACGCCCCCCTGATCCTCCAGGTCTCCAGCGGCGCCCGGAAATATGCCAACCATACCTACCTGCTCAAGCTGGTGGAAGCCGCCATCATCGAGACAGACCTGCCCATCTGCCTGCACCTGGATCATGGGGATACCTTTGAACTGTGCAAGAGTTGCATCGACGGCGGGTTCACCTCCGTGATGATCGACGGCAGCCACCATGCCTATGAGGATAACGTGGCCCTGACCAAAAAGGTCGTGGAATACGCCCATGACCATGGCGTGGTGGTAGAAGGCGAGTTGGGCCGCCTGGAAGGCGTAGAGGACGATGTGAAGGTAGCCGCCGGCGAGGGCAGCTATACCGATCCGGACCAGGTGCAGGATTTCGTCTCCCGTACCGGCGTAGATTCCCTGGCCATTGCCATTGGCACCAGCCACGGCGCCTATAAATTTAAGCCAGGTACCAAGCCCCAGCTCCGCTTCGACATCCTGGAAGAGGTGGAAAAGCGGCTGCCCGGGTTCCCCATCGTGCTCCACGGCGCCTCCAGCGTTATTCCCGAATTCGTGGAGATGATCAATACCTACGGCGGCAAGATGCCCGATGCCATCGGCGTGCCCGAGGATATGCTCCGCAAGGCCGCTTCCATGGCCGTGTGCAAGATCAACATCGACAGCGACCTGCGCCTTGCCATGACCGGTACCATCCGTAAGTACTTCGCCGAGCATCCCGATCATTTCGATCCCCGGCAGTACCTGAAGCCTGCCCGCCAGGCCATCAAGGACATGGTGACCCACAAGATCGTCAACGTGCTGGGCTGCAACGGCAAAGCTTAATGTGATGGAAGATACCTACGAAAATGTTTTGACCCTCACGGATGAAGAGGGCAACGATGTGGACTTTGAGGTGCTGGACGTGGTGCCCTATGAAGGGTGTGAATACGCAGTGCTGCTGCCGGTGGACGATGATCCCGATTCCCCGGAAGCGGTGATCCTAGAGCTGCTGCCTTCCGCTGAGGATGCGGAGGAGGACGTGCTCCAGGGGGTGGAGGATGAAGCCATCCTGGACGCGGTATTCAGCCTGTTCATGGAGCGGAACAGGGATGCATTTCAGTTCGAACAATAAACGTTTATATCTAAAATAACATTGCCGGGGAAATTTCCCCGGCAATGTTTTTTTGTTGGCGGAAAACTGGCAGGTCCGGCGTCTGGCCGGCGGGGGGGGCGGCGGCGTTTTGCGGCCCGGGGGGCCCCCCCCCCCCCCCCCCCCCCAAACCCCCCCCCCCCCCCCCCCCCCCCCACCGGGGCGGGCGGCGGACCGCC
>UQRU01000034.1 GCA_900543475.1 uncultured Eubacteriales bacterium | reverse complement strand
GGGCCAGCAGCTACCAGTGGTTCGTGGACCGGGGCGACGGCCGGGGCTTTGTGGCCATTGCCGGGGCAACGGGGGCCAGCCTGACCATTTGGCCGGATATGGGGGATAACGGCAACCGGTATTATTGCCGGGCCAAGAACAGCTATGACGGGGTCAATAGCCCCTACTTCACCCTGTGCGTGGTGCGCAGCACCCTGCCGCCCAAGACCGGCGACCAGGTGTGCGTGACCCTGTGGGTCTGCCTGATGGCCCTGGGCGTGGCCGGTGCGCTGACCGCCTGGAACCGGCAGAAAAACAGATAGGCAAAATAACTGTCAGGCCGGCATATCTTTGGTATGCCGGCTTTTTTATTTTAATGTTGGGATTCGCATGTGCAGGTTGCATAAGATTTCCCTGGCTAGGAGGCGGGAAAGGCGACCATTTGCTTAGGACCCGGATTTTTTGGGCGTGGGATTATCTATATACCGAAAATATGAACATTGTGAAGAAATTGCAAAAAATGCTTATTCCCAGCCATTTTACTGGAATAACGTGAAAAAGCGTGATAGACGTTAAAAAGTCGTTAATATTGTAAATAACTATAAAGGAACTCCGCCTTTCTATAGACCTTGACGAAATGCGATCCATTGGGTATCATACACATGATAAAAAAATAACGACTCAAAAATATACTGTTGAGTCTGTGTTTTTATGTCTATATTGTTCGGCATGGGAATTTAATATGACTTTATGCCATTGAAGGAACAGTTCAATTCATTATAAAGAAGGAGGGATTTGAAAAAATATAACGTGTTTCACCTGGCATCATACATCATCATTGCGTGAAAGAAAGGAAGCAAACAAATGGATCAACTGGCAACGCTCGTTTCTCAAGTCAGCGATTTTGTCTGGAATAACCTGCTGCTGTATATTTTGGTTCTCACGGGTATCATTTTCACTATTCGGCTGAAATTCATCCAGGTACGCAAGTTTGGCGAAGGGATGCGCCGGGTATTTGGCGGCATCAACCTGTTTGGCAAGCAGGCTGACAAGGACGGCATGAGCTCCTTCCAGGCGCTGGCCACGGCCATTGCGGCCCAGGTAGGTACGGGCAACATCGCCGGCTGCGCAACCGCGTTGATTTCCGGCGGTCCTGGCGCCATTTTCTGGATGTGGCTATCCGCGTTTTTCGGCATGGCGACGATTTACGGCGAGGCTGTGCTGGCGCAAAAGTTTAAGACCCGCTCTGAGACCGGCGAGGTCATCGGCGGCCCGGTTTACTATATCCGGCAGGCCTTCAAGGGCGGCTTTGGGAAATTCCTGGCAGGCTTCTTTGCGGTAGCCATCATTTTGGCCCTGGGCCTGATGGGCAACATGGTGCAGTCCAACTCCATTGGCGACGCCTTCTACAATGCCTTTGGCGTAAACAAGCTTATCGTCGGCATCATCATTGCGGCGATTGCGGCCTTCATCTTCCTGGGCGGCATGAAGCGGATCGCTTCCGTTACGGAGAAGATGGTTCCCATCATGGCGGCCCTGTATATCGTAGGCAGCCTGGTGGTCATTATCGCCAACATCAAGAATATCCCCAACGTGTTCTATCAGATTTTCGTGGGCGCCTTCAACCCCACCGCAGTCCTGGGCGGCGCCGCTGGTATCACGGTAAAGGCTGCCATGCGCTTTGGCGTAGCCCGCGGCCTGTTCTCCAATGAAGCTGGTATGGGCTCCACGCCCCACGCCCACGCGGTGGCCAAGGTGGATAAGCCGGAGGAGCAGGGCATCGTAGCTATGATCGGCGTGTTCCTGGATACCTTCGTGGTGCTGACCCTGACCGCGCTGGTGATCCTTTCCACCAACTCCCTTGGCAGCGGCGCGGAGGGCGTCGCCCTGGCCCAGTTGGCATTCTCCAAGGTATTTGGCAACTTTGGCGGCGTGTTCATTGCCATATGCCTGCTGTTCTTCGCCTTCTCCACCATTATTGGCTGGTATTTCTTCGGCGAGCAGAACATCAAGTACCTCTTCGGTCAGAAAGCTGTGAAGATCTACGCCTTGTTAGTGGTGATATTCGTCATCATCGGTTCCACTTTGAAGGTGGATCTAGTATGGAACCTGTCCGACCTGTTCAACGGCATCATGGTATTCCCCAACTTGTTGGCTTTGCTGGCCCTGTCCGGACTGGTAGTCGCCATCAGCAGGGGCAAGGACAAATAAAAAAACTTGGAATGGCGGTATAAAAACCCGCGCCCCAAGGAAACAGGCTTTTTGAGCCGCAATTGTATGATTTGGATGGGATATCCCAGCGGGTATCCCATCCTTTTGTTTTTGCGAAGGTTTGTCTAGCAGAAGACGGCAAAACATCCAACCTGTAGTTTTCCCCGCCCAGTGGGCTGGTTTTTGCCTGGGCTACCCGCGGGTGTCCCAGGCTTTTTGCAGCAGGCCGACGCCCTGCTGGATCTGCTCTTCTGATAAGCCGCCGTAGCCAAGCAGCACATTCCCCTGGTAGCAAGGGGGCATTTTGCCGATAAAGTAGGGGGAAATGGGATATACGCCTACGCCCTGGTTTTTGGCGGCGGCGCAAAGCATGGGTTCATCCATGCCGTTATGGGGGGCCACCAGAAGATGGTGGCCGGCATTTTCCCCCTGGATGACCAGCCTATCGCCAAAGGCGGCCCGCAAGGATTTTTCCAAGAAGCTGCGCTTATTGCGATAGACCACCCGCATCTTGTTTACGTGGCGTTCAAAATAGCCCTCCTCTAAAAATGCATATAGCACCCGTTGTTCCAGCCGAGATACCGGGGAACCAAACATCCCATAAGCCTCTTGATAGCGGTCCAGCAGGTTGGGCGGCAACACCAAGAAGCTGATTCGTAAGGACGGGGCAATAGACTTGGTAAAGGTGCCAAGGTAGATGACCCGGTCCCTGCTGTCGATGCTTTGCAAAGAGGGAAGGGGGCGAGTGGTATAGCGAAATTCGCTGTCATAATCGTCCTCGATGATATAGCGGGCTTGGCCGGATTCTGCCCAGTGAAGCAGCTGGATCCGGCGGGAAATGGGCATGCTGATCCCCAGAGGAAACTGATGGGAGGGGGTAACGTAAACCGCCGTATGCTCCCGGCCCTGTAGAGGCGCCACCTGAATGCCCGCCGCATCGATGTCCACATGCAACACCGGATGGCCCATGCGGGAAAAGATCTGGTATGCTTGGCTATAAACCGGGTTTTCCAGGGCGACGGAAAAGGAATTGCCTAAGATAAATCCCAATACCAGCAGCAAATGGTTGGTACCGGCACCGATCACCACCTGATCCTTTGTGCAGTGTACGCCCCGGGCTTTATATAGATATTCCGATATGGCGGACCGCAGCGCCGGGTCGCCCTGGGGCGGCGTGCGGTGCAGCAGCTGGTCGTCGTATTCGTTGAAGGCGTTTTTTAACAATTTACGCCAAGTGTTGTAGGGAAAAGCCAGGGGGTCCACTGCCCAGGCGGAAAAATCCACCTGCAAGGGAGGGGCAGAAACGGCTGCCGCCTGTACTTTTTCCACCTTGGGGGGCCGGGCCTTCAAAGCGCCCAGGGCGCATACATAAAAACCTCGCTTGGGCTGGGATTCAATAAAGCCTTCGCAGGCAAGCTGGGCATAGGCCGCATCCACGGTGGTTACGCTAACCCCTAGGGAGGCGGCAAGGCCGCGCTTGGAGGGCAGCTTGTCCCGGGCGGGAAGGGCGCCGCTGGTAATGTCCCGCCGAATTTGCGCATAGATCTGCCAATACAATGGCCGGCCGGATTCCTGCCGGGGGTCCAGGGTAATCATAGGCACTCCTAATCTGGTATTATAATAAATTGCAAAACTGAGCTTTTTAAAAATATCAGTTTTATATTATTATAGACCAGGAAAAACCAACAGGCAAGGAGGTTCTATATATATGCAGCGACAGAAACGGGCGTTGGCAGTACACGATATTTCCTGTGTAGGGCGTTGCTCCCTTACGGTTGCCCTACCCATTATTTCCGCGGTGGGGGTAGAAACGTCCATCCTGCCCACGGCGGTGCTTTCCACCCATACGGGGGGCTTTACCGGCTATACCTACCGGGATCTGACAGAGGATATTTTGCCCATTGCGGATCATTGGGAAAGCCTGGGATTAGCCTTTGACGCTTTGTATACTGGCTATTTGGGCTCCTTCCGGCAAATCGAGCTGGTGTTGGAGCTGTTCCGGCGCTTTAAGGGGAAGGAAACCCTGGCGTTGGTGGACCCTGCCATGGCGGATAACGGCAAGCTATACGGCGGCTTTGCCGCGGAATTTCCCAAGGAAATGCGCAAGCTGTGCGCAAAGGCAGATATCATCGTGCCAAATCTGACGGAAGCAGCTTTTATGCTGGATGAGCCTTATGTGGAGGGGCCGTATACCCAAGCCTATATCGAAGGGATGCTGGAGCGCTTGGCAGAGATCGGTGCGCCAAAGGTGGTATTGACCGGCGTGCATTTCGACGATGCAGATCTGGGCGCTGCCTGCTTGGATACGGCTACTGGTAAGGTTTCCTATGCCTTCCAGCCACGCATCCCAGGCTATTACCATGGAACCGGCGACGTTTTTGGCAGCGCCCTCTTGGCGGCGTTGCTGCGGGACCGCTCCCTGGAAGAAGCGTCTGCCATCGCGGTGGACTATACTCAACGGACCATTGCCATGACCGCTCAGTTAGGCCAGGAAGCCCGATACGGGGTTTGCTTTGAATGTACGTTGCCTTATTTGCTGGAGCGGCTGGCATAGTAGGGGAACGCTTTTCGGGCGGGACGCCCTCTTGCCAAGCATAGACAAAACAAATTTCATAGAAACGGCGCCTTTCAAGCTGGTTTTCCAGCTGAAACGCGCCGTTTTGATTTGGCCGGACCGCTCAAGGATCTACCTGCAGCAGACGGATATCCAGCTTGTGCAGGAAGTGTTCCCCGGGCAAAAGCCGGAGCATTCCAGGTTCTTGTTCCCATACCGTATCCTTCTCATCTAGGCCAGGCAGGGTGCACCAAGGCTCGATGCACAAAAAGGGCGCAGCGGTATTGGCAGGCTGCCATAAAGCCACATAGGGAGCGTTGGGGAAGGATAGGGACAAACCTTTCCCCCCCGGCAGGGGCAGCAGGGAAACCTGATGGCCGGCTTGGGCCAACACCACCGCTTCCTGCGAAAAGAGGGCATGGGAGAGGGGAAGACGGTTTCCCCCGGGTAAGGGGAAGGGGATGGAACGGCCGGTGCGTAGGCCGTTGGGGGCGATTTGGATGCGTTGGGGGCAGCGGGACCCTGGAGCGAATTGCAAGGCATAATCCGAAAAGTCCAGGCCTGCCGTTAAGGGGACCCGGAACCCGGGGTGGAAGCCCAACCCAAAATAGAGAGGGGCCGGCCCTGGGTTATGGACCAAGGTATCCATGTGGAGGGTCTGCCCTGCAAGACGGTAGGTAACAGTCAGCACAAAGGGAAAGGGAAATTGGGCCAGGGTATCCCCGTTTTCCCGCAAATGCAGCTTGAGCATATGGGGGCTATCCTGCTCTGGAAAAAACATGCTTTCCTTGGCAAACCCATGGAGCGGTAGGGCATAGGTGCGCCCATTGACCTGATAGCGGCCATGGTATAACCGGCCGACCCAGGGGAAGAGAAGGGGCGCGCTCCTGGCCCAAAGGGTAGGGTCCCGCTGCCAGAGGTATTCAACACCCGCCTTATCCTGCAGGGAGCGAAGCTCAGCGCCCAAAGGGTCTACTTGGACGGATAAATGGGCATTTTGTAGGGAATAAAGCATAGCCGGCAACTCCTTTCTGGTTTCATTTTACCCGCCCGACCCGCCCTTGACAATACAAAATGGCTGCTTGGGGCTGCAGCGGTTGCCAACCAAATCCCCACAACCATACCTTAGTCCAAAAGGTATGATGAAATATCATACTTTTTCTTTTCCGCAACTTACCATATAATGAAAATACAATAAATCCTATGTAATTTCTATGATTCCAGCGCACACGCGCTGTCATAAAAAGTAAGCTTTTGATCTACCACAGTTAAAAAGAAGGGATTCGCAGAAAAAAATTAAACCGCAACCATGTTTCCTGCAACGACAGTATTTTTTTCCCATGCACCAAAGCGTATATAACGAGTAGGAGTAAAAAGCATGAACAAGAAAAAGAGCCCCTCTTTAGCCAACAGGATACCATCCAAGGTTTGGCTGCTGATTTCGTTCCTGGTGGCCATGGTACTGTGGTATGTGATTTCCCTTTTGCCTGCCACAGCCCGGGCGTTCCCCAATGCCATCGTAACCTTCAGTAGCCTGGCTACCATGATCGAACGCGGCGTATTTTTCACCGACTTAGCCAGCAGTATGATCTCTGTATTTTCCGGCTATTTCCTCGCGTTTATCATCGCCCTGCCGGTGGCCATTCTCATGGCCTGGTATTTGCCGGTGCGCAATATCATCGAACCCTGGATCCAGTTCGTCCGGAATATCCCGCCCCTTGCTTACGTGCCCCTGATCGTGGCCTGCGCCGGCGTTGGCCGCAAGCCCCAGATCATCACCATCACCATCGCCTGCTTCCTGATCATGTGCGTTACCATCTATCAGGGCGTCATCAACGTGGACGAGACCCTCATCAAAGCGGCCCGGGTTCTGGGCGCAAGCGATAAGGATATCTTCATCCGGGTCATCACCCCCGCCACCTTGCCCTTCATTTTGACGGCAGTCCGCTTGGGCGCCGGCGTGGCCCTCACCACCCTGATCGCCGCTGAATCCACCGGCGCTGTGGCCGGCTTGGGAATGCGCATACGGTCCTTGAACAACAGCTTTGAGTCGGCGCCTATGCTGCTATACGTAATCATCATCGGCATCATCGGCATTACCTTGGAAACCTTGATTAAGCACCTTGAAAGGAGACTGACGGGATGGCAGGAGAAGCGAGAAATATAACGCTCCAGATCAAAAACGTCCGCAAGACCTTCACCGGCCGTACCGGCGAGGTAATCGCCCTCAATGGGGTGGATCTGGATATTTATGAAAACGAGTTCATCTGCGTGGTAGGCCCGTCTGGCTGCGGCAAATCCACCCTGTTGAACATCATTGCCGGCTTGACGGAGCCCACCTCCGGCGAAGTATATTGCCACGGCAAGCTCATCACCGGCACCGGCACGGAGCGGGGCGTGGTGTTCCAACAATACGCCCTATTCCCCTGGCTGACCGTTAAGAAAAACGTGCGCTTTGCCCTGGAGATGAAGGGCATCAAAGGCCAGGAGGCCGACGATCTGGCCATGAAGTACCTGGAAAAGGTGGACCTGGCCAAGTTTGCGGACCACTATCCCAAGGAGCTTTCCGGCGGCATGAAGCAGCGGGTGGCCATCGCCCGGGCTTATGCGGCGGACCCCGAGGTGCTGCTTATGGACGAACCCTTCGGCGCACTGGACGCCCAGACCCGTACCCAGCTTCAGTCCGAGCTGTTGGAGACCTGGGAGAAGGATCAAAAGACCTGCTTCTTCATCACCCACGATGTGGACGAGGCCATCATTTTGGCCACCAAGGTCATAATCATGAGCGCCCGTCCCGGCCGGATCAAGGAGATCGTGGACATTGACATCCCCTATCCCCGGAACCAAGAGACGAAGATGTCCCCCCGCTTCCTGGAGCTAAAGAACAAGATCTGGGGCGAAGTCTACAAAGAGTACTTGGAAGTGCGTAAATAAGCGATGCAGCGGCAATGGCCGTAGCAAATATAACAACTTGAACCCAAGAAAATCAATTAGGAGGAAAAAATGATGAAGAAGATCCTTGCACTGCTGGTTTGCGTGCTCATGCTGGGCTCCCTGGTGGTGGGCTGCAGCACCCCCGCTGCCGAGACCCCCGCCACCGAAGCGCCCGCCGAGGAGGCCGCCCCTGCTGAGGATGCTGCCGAGGCCCCCGCTGAGGAAGCTGCGGAAGAACCCGTAGAGACCGTTTCCCTGAACGTAGGCTATATGCCCAACTATGGCAGCCTGTGGAGCGTGGTTACCGCCATCGATAAGGGCTACTTTGCTGAAGAGAACCTGGAAGTGACCCTCACCGAGTTTGGCGACGGCCCCACCATCATCTCCGCCATGGAGAGCGGCTCCATCAACTTCGGCTACATTGGCCAGGGCGCCCATAAACTGTGCGTCCAGGGCAATGCCACCATTATCGCCCTGTCCCACATCTCCAATGGCGACGCTGTGATCGGCGGCCCCGAAGTAGCCACCATCGCAGACCTGAAGGGCAAGACCGTTGCCTATTCTTCCGGCACCTCCAGCGAAGACATCCTGAAGAACACCCTGGCTTCCGCCGGCATGACCATGGATGACATTACCGCTATGGATATGGATGCTTCCGCCATCGTGACCGCCATGATTTCCGGCGGCGTAGACGCTTGCGCCACCTGGTCCCCCAACACCCTGGCCATTCTGGAGCAGATGGAAGGCACCACCAAGCTTTCCGATAACATGACCTTTGCCGATACCACCATTTCCTTGGCCAGCTGGATCGCCACCCCCAAGTATCTGGAGGAGAACCGGGACGTGGCCGTGCGGTTTGTGCGGGCCCTGTTCAAGGCCATGGACTATGCTGCGGATGGCAACTATGAGGAGATCGCCCAGCTGGTGGCCGACCAGACCAAGACCGACTATGACAGCGTTTACTCCCAGCGGGGCGACGCCAACTGGCTCACCGGCAAGGCTGTGGCGGAAGGCGTAGCCGATGGCACTGTGGAGGGCTATTACACCCTGCAGCAGCAGAACCTGCTGGATAGCGGAGCCATCACCCAGGAGGAAGTGTGCCCGGTTTCCGACTATGTGGACCTGGCGCTCATGACCGAGGCTGGCAACTACTAATCCTTTCTTGATCCGCACGAGGGGGCGGCGTTTCACCGCCGCTCCCTCCCTTATACGCCGCAATTGTTAGGCTGCATGGTACCCTTTAAAAGGAGGGGCGAATATGCTGATGATCTTGGCACTGTGCCTGCTGCTGGGTTCCGTTTTCGTGTTCTGCGTGAAGCGGAGCCGGGAATCCTTGCTGCTTACGGCGCTGTGCCTTTCCCTGACGGTTTACTTTTTGGGCATTCTGGTGTACATTGCCAAAAAAGGCGGATACTCCCCGGAGATCCTTCGGTTCCTGTTTTGTTCCAATCAGATCCGCACCTGGGTCCAGTACCGCTTCATCACCTTTAACCAACTGGGATACATCATCGCCATTGGCCGGTTCTTGTTTCCGCCCTTTTTGCTGGCCATTGCCATGCACTATTCCATGCTGTCCTGTATCCGCCAGCGGCCGCTGGTGCGCAGGCTGATATGGATTTTGCCGGGCTTGACGCTGCTCATCTATTGGCCGGGGATCTACCGGTGGATCATCGCCCTTTCGCCCTGGGTACAGAAATTTCTTGCCAGCTTTTCTTACTATTGGATCCTTTGCTATGTTGCGCTGGCGCTGATTTTGCTGGTGCAGGAGTTTTTATCTATTACGATTTCCTTTTTCCGGCGGCAGTTCAGCCGGATCCTTGTATGCATGGCGGCGCTGTCCGCTTTGTTTTTGCTGTATTGCGGACAGGACCCGGGACAGGTATATAGCTTCTATAGCTATAATTACATCTGGGCCCGGGGCATTGGATACCTCCAGTTCGATCCCAGCCTGAGCGGCTTGATCACCTTGGTGCTCATCAATGTGGTGTGCAGCGCCTTGGGGATCGTGAGCCTATTCAAGTATACCCAAGACCATTTTGCAGACGACCATGCGGACGTGGTGCTGGAGCGGAATTTTGATGTGGCCCGGACCGGCGCGTCGGTGTTTGTGCACAGCATCAAAAACCAATTGCTGGCAAACCGGGTCCTATATAAGCGGATCCATCAAGAGCTGGAACAAAAGGAACCGGATCTCAACAAACTGCGAAGCTTTGCAGATAGCCTGACGGATATCAATGAGCAGCTGATCAGCCGCTCGGAAGACCTATACCGGACGGTAAAAGCCAAGAGCGTACAACTGGTGCCGGTGGAGCTTGGCAACGTGGAGGCCACCACCTTGGACCGGTTCCGCAAGAAATATCCCGAAGCCCGCTTGGAAACCAAGGTGGAAGGGAAGTTGCAGGTGCTGGCGGATGAAAACTACTTGAGCGAAGCCCTATATAACCTTTTGACCAATGCTTGGGAAGCCAACCTGGCCGCAGGGCATGGAGAGGAGCCCATTAAGCTCTTGAGCCACCAGGAACGCCTATATACGGTGCTGGAGGTGCGGGACGCAGGGCCAGGGATCAAGTCCGGAGAGATGCGCCGGATCTTTGAGCCCTTTTATAGCAACAAAAATTCCAACTTTAATTGGGGCATGGGCCTATACCATACCCGTGCCATTGTGAAGAGTCATTTAGGAAGCCTGCGGGCAGAAAATCGGCGGGAGGGCGGCGCATCCTTTTTTGTGTTGCTGCCCCGCTACGACACGATACCCTAAGAAGGAGATGGGAAAAGTTGTGATTCGCCTTCTGGTAGCCGAGGATTTTGACATTATCCGGGAAGACCTATGCGATATCATTCAACAGCAGCCGGATATGGAGGTCGTAGGAAGCGCAGCCAGCGGAGAGGCAATACAAGCCCTGGCTATGGCGGTGGATTTTGACGTGATCCTCATGGACGTGGAGATGGAAACCACGACCGCTGGCATCCGGGCGACCGAGCGCATTCTAGAGCAGAAGCCGGCAGCAAAAATCATCTTTTTGACCGCCCATGAGACGGATAACATGATCCTGACCTCCATGGGAGCCGGGGCGGTGGATTATATTGTAAAGGGCTGCGAGGAGTCCCAGCTGCTGGAGCACATCCGCGCGGCATACATGGGCAAGGCCATATTGGACGCCCGCATCCAACAGCTGGTGCTCAAGGAATATTCCCGGCTTCGCAGCTCGGAGCGCAGCCTGCTGTTTTTCATCCACACCGTGTCCCACCTGACCCAGGCGGAGCGGGAGCTGGTACGGCTGCTGCTGGAAAACAAGAGCATCCGACAAATCGCCGAGGCGCGCTGCGTGGAAATGGTTACCGTAAAGACCCAGATCAAAAGCCTTTTAAGAAAATTTGACTGCACCCGGACCAAGGAGATTGTAAGCATGATCCGCGAGCTCAATGTGTCCCATTTGTTTTAGGGGAAAGGAGAGGAGACAATGGATATGGAGTATTATCGCATCCCCCCGGAAGAGCTGGGGATCGGGGCCAAGATTCCCATCGTTAAGCTGGGGGATTCCGGCGAGGTGTTTTATGAATTGGCCCTGCAAATGGTGGATGAGATCAAAAAGAACAATGCCCTGGGGCAGCGGACGGTATTCATCTGCCCGGTAGGGCCGGTAGGCCAGTATCCCATCTTTGTGCGGCTGATCAACCGGGATCGGGTGAGCTTGCAAAATTGCTGGTTCATCAACATGGACGAATACCTGGATGGGGACGGCAACTGGATTCCCAAGGAAAGCCCCTTGTCCTTCCGGGGATTCATGGAGCGGACGGTCTATACCAAGATCGATCCCCAGCTGCTCATGGCGCCGGAACAGCGGGCCTTCCCCGACCCCAAGGACCCTGGCAAGGTGGATAAGCTGATCCAGGAGCTGGGGGGTGTGGATATTGCCTTTGGCGGCATCGGCATCAACGGGCATCTTGCCTTCAACGAGGCCCGGGAGGACATGAGCGCGGAAGAATTTGCCGGCCTGGGCACCCGCGTGCTGAAGCTGACCCCGGAGACCCGGACCGCCAACGCCATTGGCGACCGGTGCGGCGCCATCGACGCCATGCCGGAATATGCGGTGACCATCGGCATCAAGCAGATCCTGTCCGCGAAGAAGGTCCGGCTTGGGGTGTTCCGGGAATGGCACAGGAGCGTGGTGCGCCAAGCCGCCTATGGGGAGGTTACCGCCCATTTCCCGGTGACGTTGCTGCAAAACCATAAGGACGCCATCATTTATACCAACGCCATCGCCGCAGGCCAGCCCTTCTAATATGCCCATGAACGCTACGCTATTCAAAAACGGCCGGGTATATTGGGACGGCCGCTTCCAGCAAGGGGACCTGCTGGTGCAGGATGGGAAGATCCAGTCCTTCGGCACCCTAGCGGTCTCTGATGCCCAACAGGTGGACCTGGACGGCAAGCTGTTGATCCCTGGGTTTATGGATATCCATACCCATGGGGGCGATGGGGTGGACGTGAACGGGGCGGACAAGGCGGGCTTTTGCCGGATCGGACGGTTTTTTGCCGCCCACGGGGTTACCGGTTGGCTGTGCAGTATCCTTACGGATACCGAGACGCAAACCCTGCAAAGCATCGCCCAAGCCCGGGCGGCCATGGCCGATCCGGCGGGAGGCGCCCGGCTGCTGGGCATCCATCTGGAAGGACCCTTCCTTTCCACCCAGTATAAAGGCGCCATGCCGGAACATTTGCTACGAACCGGCGACCCGGCCTTGTTTTACAAATACCAGCAAGCCGCCCAGGGCGCCATCCGGTATATGACCGTATCCCCGGAGGTGGAGGGGGTGGTGGATATGATCGCCGCCCTGCGGAATCAGGTGGCCATTGCCATCGGCCATTCCGGGGCGGATTACGAAACCGCCTGCGCCGCCATCGATGCGGGGGCGCGGGCCTGTACCCATACCTTTAACGCCATGGGGCTGTTTCATCAGCACCGGCCCGGCATCATGGGGGCGGTATTGGAACGGGACGTGTATTGCGAGGCCATTTGCGATGGCCGGCACCTACATCCAGGCAGCGTACGGATGCTGCTGGCCTGCAAGGGCTATGACCGGGTGGTGGCCATTACGGACTCCATCCAGGCGGCCGGCCTGCCGGATGGACACTATAAGCTGGGCGTCAACGACGTGGTGGTGGTGGATGGGGACGCCAAGCTGGCGGATACCGGCGTGCGGGCCGGATCGACCCTCACCATGGACCAAGCGCTAAAGAATTTGGTGCGCTTTACCGGCCAGCCGGTGGAGCGGATTCTCCCACTTTTGACCCTACAGCCTGCCAAGGTCATAGGGATGGATCATGCGAAAGGGTCCATCGCCCCGGGCAAAGACGGGGACCTGGTGGTGCTCAACGATGCATTGGACGTTATGGAAACCTACATAGCCGGCGTACGGGTTTACGCCGGGAAAGAAAAACAGGAGGAAAACTAATATGCCGCTCGTACCCCTTCGGCCTCTGATGGAGGCAGCTGAACAATATGGTTACGCCCAGGGGGCGTTCAACGTCAATGCCGTGGCCCAGGCCAAAGCGGTCATTGAAATGCATGAGACCTTCCGTTCCCCCGCCATCCTGCAGGGGGCGGATCTGGCCAACGCCTTTATGGGCGGCCGGGTAGATTTTGCCAACGGTACCCTGGAGGATAAAAAACGGGGCGCCCGGAACATCGCCAACGCGGTGCGCAAATATGGGGAACATTCCCCCATCCCGGTGGTGCTCCACCTGGATCACGGCAAGGATTTCGACAGCTGTGTAGCCGCCATCGAGGGCGGATATACCTCGGTTATGATCGACGGGTCCTCCCTGCCTTTGGAGCAGAACATCGAGCTGACCCGGGAAGTGGTGAAATACGCCCATCCCAGAGGCGTCAGCGTAGAGGGCGAGCTGGGCGTACTGGGCGGCCAGGAGGATCACGTGTTCGCGGAAAATTCCACCTACACCAATCCCTTGGATGCGGTGCGCTTCATCCAGGCCACCGGGGTGGACGCCCTGGCCATTTCCTATGGCACCATGCATGGGGCCAACAAGGGGAAGGGCGCCAAGCTGCGCCGGGAGATCCCCATCGCCATCAAGGAGTGCATCAACCGGCTGGGCATCTTCTGCGCCCTTGTATCCCACGGCTCCTCCACGGTGCCCCAGTATATCGTAAAGGAGATCAACGACCTGGGGGGCGACATCCAGAATGCCTACGGCATCCCCATCGATCAGCTTACTGCGGCCATCCCCTGCGGCATCCGCAAGATCAACGTGGATACGGACATCCGCCTGGCGGTGACCCGGAATATGAAGGAGCTGTTCAAAAACCAGCCTGCGCTGCAAAAGAGCCCCTCCATTGGCGGGGTGTACAACCTGCTGGAGGAGAAGCGTAGCGCCTTTGATCCCCGGGTGTTCTTCCCGCCCATCATGGATACCGTGCTCACCGGCAACGTGCCGGACGGGGACGTGGCCCTGCTGATGGAACGGGTGGAAGCCGGCGTTAAGGAAGCGGTGGGCTCCCTGATCGTCCAGTTCGGCTCCTATGGCCGGGCGCCCCTGGTGGAGATGAAGACCCTGGAGGATATGCAGGGGTTCTATAAGGAGTAAGCCATGAAGCATCTGTATTTGAATCTTAAGCGGTTCGACGTGCCCCCGGAATTCGGGGGCGTGAACCGGATCGCCCCGGTGGCGGATTGGGGCAGGTATATCGTGGAAAACACCCAGGGCCCCCTTTCCGCCTACGACCCCAGCCAGGTGGAGTTCGTGCAGTATTTTCCCGAGGCCCATATCCTGGGAGCGGTCGGCGCCCTGGAAGCGGATAGCCGGGTGCAGGTGGGTTGCCAGAGCGTATACCGGATGAACACCGCCGTGGGAGGCAACTTCGGCGCCTTTACCACCAACCGTCCCGCCTCCATCGCCAAGGCCATGGGCTGCACCTCCACCATCATCGGCCACTGCGAGGAGCGCAACGATAAAATGGGGGTGCTGGCGGAGGCGGGGGTCACGGATACGGCTGCAGTAAACCGGCTGCTGAACCAGGAGATCCGTCAGGCCATCGCCCAAGGGCTAACGGTACTGTATTGCATCGGAGAAAAGAGCGAGGAGCAGGCGGCCTGGCAGGCGGTGCTGGGGGAACAGCTCAGGATCGGCCTAGAAGGGGTGGACACTAGCAAGGTGGTGATCGCCTATGAACCCATCTGGTCCATCGGCCCGGGCAAGACCCCGGCGGATCAGCCCTATATTACCAAGATCGCCCGGTTTGTGAAAGAGGTTACCGGCGGGTTGGATGTGGTATACGGGGGCGGCTTGAAGCAGGACAACGCCAAGATGCTTGCCTCCATTGCGGAGATCGACGGCGGCCTTATCGCCCTCACCCGGTTCCAGGGGGAGATCGGATTCTATCCGGCGGAATACCTGGAGATCATAAAAATTTATCTGGGAAAATAAGGAGGAGCCCATGAAACTGGAATTTGAATATGGCCATGGCCTTATGCAGGCCCAGGTGCCGGACAATACGGACGTGTTTATCCCCGGCACCACTGTGGCGGACCCCCCTTGCCTGCCCCAGGATTGGGATAGCCTGTATGCCGCAACCCTGGAGAGCATCCGCAACCCCATGGGTATGCCGCCCCTTCGGGAGCTGGCCGCCCCGGGGAAGACGGTGGTGTTTATCATCCCGGATATCGTAAAGGGCGGCTGCCAGCCCACCGCCCACCGAAAGGTGGCCATCCGGGCCTGCCTGGAGGAGCTATACGCGGGCGGGGTGGAGAAGAAGGACGTATTGTTCATGTTCTCCAACGGCTTGCATCCCCGGGCCACCATCTCGGAAATGCAGCAGATCCTGGGCATGGAGCTGTTCAACGAGTTTTACTATACCCATCAGATCACCAGCCACGACAGCGAGGACTATGACCATATGGTGGATCTGGGGGTCACCGGCCGGGGGGATCCGGTGCTGATGAACAAATATGTGTTCGATTGCGACATCCCCATCCTCATCGGCCACACCCAAGGGAATCCCTATGGGGGCTATTCCGGCGGCTATAAGCATTGCGCCACCGGCATTACCCACTGGCGGTCCATCGCCAGCCATCATGTGCCGGACGTGATGCACCGGCCGGATTTCACCCCGGTTTCCGGCCATTCCCTCATGCGCACCAAGTTCGACGAGATCGGTATGCACATGGAGGAGAAGATGGGCCATCCCTTCTTCTGCTGCGACGCGGTGCTGGATACCTATTCCCGCCAGATCGCCCTGTATTCCGGCTATGCCAAGGTGATGCAGCCTGAAAGCTGGAAGATCGCCGATATCCGCACCTATGTGCCCTGGGCGGAGAAGAAGTATGATATCATGCTCTTCGGTATGCCCCAGGCCTTCCATTATGGGGACGGCATGGGCACCAACCCCATTCAGATGATGCAGGCCCTTTCCGCCCAGGTGATCCGCCACAAGCGGGTCATGAAGGACAATTGCGTGATCATCTGCTCCTCCATCTGCAACGGCTACTTCCACGATGAGCGCTGGCCCTACCTGCGGGAGCTGTATGAGCTGTTCCAGCACGATTATATGAACATTTTGCCGGATATGAACCGCTATGGGGAGTATTATGCCACCAACCAGGAGTATATCCGCAAGTACCGCTTCTGCAATGCCTTCCATCCCTTCCATGGCTTCTCCATGATGAGCTGCGGACACATTGCGGAGATGAACACCGCGGCCATCTACATCGTGGGCGCCCAGGAGCCCGGCATCGCCCGGGGCATGGGCCTTAAAACCCGTGCCACCTTTGAGGAGGCCATCGAGGATGCCAAGCGGAAGTTTACAGGGCCCAACCCCAATATTTTGGCCCTGCCCCAGACCTTTAAGCTGGGGGCGGTGCATCTGTGCATGAAGGAAGAGGGCCGGCAAGGCGTATAAAAAGGAGACACATCATGCTGAAAGGAAACATGCTTATTGCCCATGGCGGCGGCCCTACCCCGGTGATCAACAGCTCCCTGCTGGGGGCTGTGCGGGAGGCAAAACTCCATCCGGAAATCGAAACCATCTATGGCGCGCGCTTTGGCGCGGAAGGCATCCTGGCGGGGGATCTGCTGGATCTTGGTCAGGTGGACCGGGAAAACCTGGCCCTGCTGGCCAAGACCCCTGCCTCCGCCCTGGGCTCCTGCCGCCGCAAGCTGACGGATGCGGACTATCCGGCGGTATTGGAATGCTTCAAGCGGTTCAACATCCGTTATTTCTTCTATAACGGCGGCAACGATTCCATGGACACCTGCAATAAGATCTATCAATTGGCCACCCAAACCGGCTATGAACTGCGGGTGATCGGAATCCCCAAAACCATCGACAACGACCTGGCGGTGACGGACCATTGTCCTGGTTTTGGAAGCGCGGCCAAATATGCGGCTGTATCCGCTTTGGAAATCGCCCAGGACGCCTCCGCATTGCCCATCCATGTGGTTGTGATGGAGCTGATGGGCCGCAATGCCGGCTGGATCACGGCGGCATCCGCCCTGTTTGCGGATAAGATGCCCTGCGAACATCTGGTGTATCTGCCAGAGGTAGCCTTCGATAAGGCGGCCTTCCTGGGGGCGGTCCAGGAAAAATTCGCCAAGGGAAAGGGCCTGCTGGTGACCATCTCCGAGGGGATCCATTATGCGGACGGCTCCCCTGTGGCGGATTCCGGCGTGGTGGACGGCTTTGGCCACAAGGTGCCGGGCGGCGCTGCCCAAACCCTGTGCGACATGATTATGGCGGAGACCGGCCTGAAGGCCCGCTCGGAAAAGCCCGGCCTGCTGGGACGGGTCAGCGTGGCCCTTATGTCCCCGGTGGATCAGCGGGAAGCGGAGGAGGCCGGCGCGGTAGCCGTACGCAGCGCGGTGGAAGGCAAGACCGGCTTTATGGTGGGCTTCCAGGCGGACCGCACCCCCGCGTATACCTGCAAGACCTGTCTAATCCCCTTGGAGGACGTGGCTAATGCGGAGAAAAAATTCCCGTTGGGTTGGATCGGCCAGGATGGATGCAGCATAGACAAAGCCTTTATCGACTATTGCCTGCCCTTGTTGGGGGAATGCGACACCCGTTTCGCCGCCATTCGTTAAAGCCGTGGATATTCTGTTTAGCTTTCTTATCTGCCTGATCGCCACAACGGCGGGAGGCATCAGCGGGGTAGGGGGCGGCGTCATCATCAAGCCGGTGATGGACGCCACTTCCGGCCTGCCGGTCGCCACCATCAGCTTCCTTTCCGGCTGTACGGTCCTGGCCATGTCCTTTACCAGCATGGTGCGCAGCCGCGGCGGCGAGATCCAGGTGGAAAAAAGGCGGGGTACCCCCTTGGCGCTGGGCGCGGCGGTGGGCGGCATCCTAGGCAAACAAGTCTTTGAGATCGTCCTCCAGTCCGGCGGCAACGCCGTGCGCATTGCCCAGCAGGTCCTGATGATCCTTTTGACCCTGGGAGTCCTGGCCTATACCCGCCTGCGCAAGCGGATCGTCACGAAGGATGTACGTCATCCCGTTGCCTGCGTGGGCATTGGCCTAGGATTGGGCCTGCTTTCCTCCTTCCTAGGCATCGGCGGGGGCCCCATCAATTTAGCGGTGCTGTATTATTTCTTCTCCATGGATACCAAAACAGCGGCGCTGAATTCCCTGTATATCATCCTGTATTCCCAGGCGGCCAGCTTGTTGATGACCCTTTTAAGGGGCAACGTGCCGGATTTTGCCTGGCCTATGCTGATCTGCATGGCGATTGGCGGGATCACCGGCGGCCTGATCGGTTCCAGCTTGAGCCGCCGTATGGACAACGCAGGCGTGGATAAGCTGTTCCTTTGCCTGTTGATCGCCATCACCGGCATCAGCATATATAACCTGGCGGGCTGCTTTTAGCCAATGCCTGGCAAAAGCCAATGGCATTGTATGGGAACCAAAGGCGGCGGGATTGCCGCCATATGCCCAGGGTTATCCAAGGAAACCTTTATCTGTCCTTGCCAGCCTTTTGGCGGGGGGGGCGGCGGAAGGGCAAAGCCCTTCCTTGACCCAGGCGGCATTGGCCGCCTGGGTCTTGGTTTCGGCCCGCCGGAGGCGGGCCGAAACCGCCGCCCCCCGCCGGGAGGCTGGGGCGCCACCAGGCGTTTGGGAATGAATAGGCAGCCCTACAGAAAAAGGGAATAAAAAAAGCGGCCCTGAGGGAGCGCGCCAAAAAAACAAAAGAAAAGCCCAGATATTATCTGGGCTTCAGCCTGTCGAAAAACCCCCGGGGGTTCGGGGGACGCAATGCAGTTCGCAAAGGTCGCGCTGCGTCGGCCCGTGGGGCCTTCCTGGCGCTCCCTTG
>UQRU01000033.1 GCA_900543475.1 uncultured Eubacteriales bacterium | reverse complement strand
GGATTATATCATTGACCATCAGGCCACGGTGCGGGCGGCGGCAGGGGCCTTCAAGATCAGCAAAAGCACGGTGCATAAGGATATGCAGGAGCGGCTCAAGGGCTTAGATCCCACCCGGGCGAAAGCCGTGGGGGAGATCTTGCAGCATAACAAGGCCGAACGCCATATCCGAGGCGGCATGGCCACCCGACAAAAATATAAGGGTACCCATGGATGATGGGAAGATTTATATTGACAGCTTTATGGGGAGTATGATATCATGCAGAGCAATAAGGGGTTTGCATCGCACGCCCCGTGAACGGAGGAAAGGAGCAGGCAGGATGAACAGCGTTTCTATGACCATGTGCGCTATGATGATGTGCGGCTCCATGTCCTTCGGGCATGGAGAGCGTGTGCGTGCATGGACCTTAGCATAAGGCTTCGTTGATGCAAGGGCCGTGGGCATACGCTCACGGCCCTTTTTATGCGGCATATTTCATCATCATTGGCGGGGAGGAAGAACATATCCATGGTTGCCTCAGGCAAAAACGAGATCATCACCATCCGGGGGCTGAATAAGACCTTCGGATCGGGGGACACGGCGGTCACCGCCCTTTCCGGCATCGACCTGACCATTTACGAGGGGGAGATCTTCGGCATCATCGGCCTGTCCGGGGCGGGGAAAAGCACCCTGGTACGGTGCATGAACTACCTGGAAAAGCCCACGGACGGCAGCGTGGTCATCGCCGGCCAGGCCCTGGAAAAGCTCCAACCTGGAGAATTGCTCACAGCCCGGCGGAACATGGGCATGATCTTCCAGCAATTCAACCTGCTCATGCAGAAAAACGCCATCCAAAACATCTGCTTCCCCCTGGAGATCGCCGGGGTGCCCAAGGCCCAGGCGGTAAAGCGGGCCAGGGAGCTATTGGAGGTGGTGGAGCTGCAGGATAAGGAAAAGGCCTATCCAGCCCAGCTTTCCGGCGGCCAGAAGCAGCGGGTGGCCATTGCCCGGGCCCTGGCGGCCAACCCCAAGGTGCTGCTGTGCGACGAGGCCACCAGCGCCCTGGACCCTACCACCACCCGTTCCATCCTGGACCTGCTCAAGGAGATCAACCAGAAATTCGGCATCACCATCGTGGTGATCACCCATGAGATGAGCGTCATCGAGGAGATCTGCGACCGGGTGGCCATCATCGACAACAGCCGCATCGCGGAGATCGGCAGCGTGGAGGATATTTTTATGCGGCCCAAGACGGAGATCGCCCGGCGCTTGCTCTACGCCAGCGGCCGCCTGGGGGAGGAGATGATGAGCGAACGCTGCCTGCGGATCATCTTTGACGGCACCAAGACCTCCAGCCCGGTGATCGGCAACATGGTGCTGGAGTGCGGCGCGCCTGTGAACATCCTCTTTGCGGATACCAAGACCATCGAGGGAAAGATGGTGGGCTATACCCTGGTGCAGCTGCCGGATAATGAAGGCGTGGTGGCCAAGATGAAGAAATACCTGGATATGCACCAGGTGCATTATTTGGAGGAGGCATATCATGTTTAATCCGCTTATGGTACAGGAAATGGCCAAGGGAATCCTGGAATCCCTGATGATGACTTTGACCTCCACCCTGATCGGCTATGTTTTGGGCCTGCCTTTGGGCATTTTGCTGGTGGTCACCAGCCAGGATGGCATCAGCCCCCGCCCGGGCCTGAACCGGGTGCTCAGCGTGATCGTAAACCTGTTCCGCTCCGTGCCCTTCTTGATCCTGCTGGTGTGCGTGCTGGGATTTACCCGGCTGCTGGTGGGGACCACCATCGGTTCCATCGCCGTGATCCCGCCCCTGGTCATCGCCGCGGCGCCCTATGTGGGCCGCATGGTGGAGGGCGCCCTCAAGGAGGTGGACCACGGGGTGATCGAAGCCGCCCAGAGCATGGGCGCCACCAATTGGCAGATCATCACCCGGGTGCTGCTGCCGGAGAGCTTGCCTTCCCTGCTCAACGGCGCCACCATCGTCACCACCACCATCCTGAGCTATTCCGCCATGGCGGGCGCTTTGGGGGGCGGCGGCCTGGGGGCCATCGCCATCAACTACGGCTATTACCGCTACCAGGAGGATGTGATGTGGGTGGCTGTGGTGCTGCTGGTGATCCTGGTGCAGATCTTCCAGGTGGCCGGCGATAAGCTGACCCTGGTTTCGGATAAGCGCCGGCGCTAAAAAACGGATACAAACGCTTATATGGCGTTTGCGATACAATCGAAATCTAATTAATTCATTATTAGGAGGAAAATAACCATGAAGAAGCTGTTTGTCCTTGCCCTGGCTTTGGTTCTGGCCCTAAGCGTCTTTGGCTGCGCCAGCCAGCCCGCCGAGACCCCGGCGGAAGAGCCCGCCGCGGAAACCCCCGCCGAGACCGCCGAAGCCCCCGCCCAGGAGGAGGCCCAGGAGGAGGCCCAGGAGGAGGCTCCCGCGGAGCTGGTCACCATTAAGGTGGGCGCGTCCATCACCCCCCATGCGGAGATCCTCAACGCGGTCAAGGACGACCTGGCCGCTCAGGGCTACAACCTGGAAGTGGTGGAGTTCACCGACTATGTGCTGCCCAACACCGCCCTGGAAGAAGGGGATCTGGACGCCAATTATTTCCAGCATGGTCCCTATCTGGATGACTTTAATGCCCAGAATGGCACCCATTTGGTAGCGGTAGCCGCCATCCACTATGAGCCCTTCGGCATCTATGCCGGCAAGACCACCAGCCTGGAAGAGCTGGCGGACGGGGCTACCGTGGCCATCCCCAACGACGGCACCAACGAAGCCCGCGCCCTGCTGCTGCTGGAGGCCCAGGGCCTGATCAAGCTCAACGAGGGCGTTACCTTCACCGCCACCAAGCTGGATATCGCGGAGAACCCCAAGAACCTGGACATCCAGGAGATCGAAGCCGCCCAGCTGCCCCGCTCCCTCCAGGATGTGGATCTGGCAGTCATCAACGGCAACTATGCCATCCAGGCCGGCCTGAAGGTCAGCGACGCCCTGGCGGTAGAGGATAAGGATTCCATCGCTGCCGAGACCTACGCCAACGTGCTGGTGGTCAAGGAGGGCAACGAGGAGACCGACGCCACCAAGGCCCTGATCGCCGCCCTTCAGAGCGATACCGTTCGGGAATTCATCGACGCCACCTATGCGGGGGCGGTCATCGCCAAGTTCTAATCCAATGGAGCAAATGGGCGCCGGGTCCTTTTGGCGCCCGCAATATGCAAGCCGCCTGTCCGGCTCTACCGGCAGGCGGCTTTTGGCTGTCGAAAAAGTGGCTTGCGCCACTTTTTCGAGGTTTTCATAGCTCCCTTGCGCCTACGGCGCGGCCAGGGAGCTATGCAGAGAAACCCTTGCTACGCAAGGCTTTTTGCGGATTTGCCGTACACGCCGCCAAATCCGATTATAGCCTCCGGGGGCTGCGGCCCCCGAACCCCCAAGGGTTTTTCGACAGGCTGAAGCGGCATAAAGCCGCTTTTTTCTTCCTAACGCAAATTGCCTACAGGCCCTGTTCCCGCCTGGCCCGTTCCCGCTCCGCCCGGCGCTGGGCAGCCCGACGCCTGCGGCGGGCATTCTCCACGCTGCGGGAAATGATGAGGATGATCACCAATAGCAGCAGGAAGCCGCCTGCCCCGCAAAGGGCGTAAAACTGCCAGGTTTCCAGGGTTACCCCTTGCGGCTCCTGGGGCGCGGGCGTGACCTCCGGCACCGCCGGGGCTGGCGTGGCCACCGGCGCTAAAGTTGGCTGCACGGGCCGGGCCGGCATCACCGCGTAGCGTTGCAGGGATTCATCCAGGGGATTATATACGTAATAGCCCACCTCCCCATCCGGGTTCCGGGCATACAGCAGATAGATATCCCCCTGGGCGTCCTGGGCCTTCCAGGCCTTGTATTCCCGCTCGTCGATGGTGATGGTGGTCTCTTCAAACCCCTCCGGCAAAGGCACGCTGCCGTCCGGCTCCAGGATGATATAGGACTTGGATACCGAGGAAATGGTCATATAGGGATAAAGCAGATCCTGGGCCGCGTTGTAAATATAATAGCCCCCCTGGTCCCCCGTCTGGTTGGACAGGTATAGCAAGGTAGGGGCGTCGCTATCCGGCACCTGTACCGCCGCCACCGTTTCCTCGTGGTATTCCAGGGTGGTCTCGCTATAGCGGGAGGGAATGGTGACGTTTTCCAGGTTCTTCCAGATGTACATGGCCTCGGAAGCCCCCTGTACGTTCTGGGCCGGCACCCCTTCCTTGGCATAGTCCAGGGGCTCGGGGGTGGGGGTGGGCGCAGGGGCGCTCACCCCAATGGATACGCTGGCTTGGGCGCCTTCCTGTTCTTTCCCGTCATAATCCAATACCTTCTCGATCTTTGCCTCCACGTTGGCGGTCCCTTCCCCGGCCGCAGTGAATACGATCCGGGCCTTAAGGGTATCGGTACCCCCCTGCTCCACGGAGACCAGGTTCAAAAACCCATCGGAAGCGCCGCCTTCCCCTTCGGTAAAGGTCAAGACCGCCGGGTCATAGGTAAAGGAACCTTCCGCAATGGACATATCCTCCCCCTGTACGGTGATCACCACCTCCACCGTGTCCCCAGCCTGGACGCTGGTCTTATCCGCCACCGCTTCCACGGTGGTGGCAAACGCCGTCGCCGGCAGCATCAGCAGCGCAAGGGCTAGGCCCATTGCCAGCTTCTTTTTATTCATAATCCAACCCCTCATGCTCGTTTAGTCCTCTTGGGATATTTTCGCGTCGCCGTTCACATATTGGATCAGCCGGAACAGGTCCTGCAGATCCACTTCCCCGTCATGGTTCACGTCCGCCGCCCGCAAGCGGGGGCCGGTCAACAGGCTGGCCCGGATCAGGTGGTTTTGCAACGACGTTACGTCCTCCGCCGTGATCGCCCCATCCCCGTTCAGATCCCCGAACAGGACGATGGGTAGGTCGAAGAAGGCGGTGCCGTCCTCATAGATGGTGCGCACATAATAGCCGGTGCACACCTTTCCCTCCGCCTGCCGGCCCTTGCCGGTGACCACCTGTAGCTCCCCTTTGGAGGAAAGGTTCTGGAGGAGGCTGTCCACTTCCGTGTCCAGCTTAATGCCGCTGACACCCCAAGATTTAACGGTATAGTCCTCTGAGGACAGCTTGGGCGCCGTTTCATAAGAACCTACGGTGTGCAACGTGGTATCCGTATAATAGAAGGCCAGGATCTCCTGGTAGCTTTCCCCGGCCCGGGCCCGCTCCTGGGCTCCCCGCTGGGATAAGCCTACCCCATGGCCATACCGTCGCTCGGTGATATACCAGCCGGGATATGTGGTATCCCCCGCCATGTAGACGCCTCGCTCCGCGCCCCGCAGCCGCAGCCGGGTCTTGCTGGCGTTGAGCCGGCCCAGGGTGTTTTCAAAGCTGCCGTAGCGCAGGCTTTCCAGCTCCAGCTTCACGGTGAGCTGGCCGGCGGTTTCCGCCTCGCCCTCCCCCAGGCCCCGCGCCAGCAGGGTCACCGCCACGGTCTGATAGCTGCGGCTGGGCGGGTCGTATTGGGGGTCCTGGGGCTCCACCGACACCGTGGCCACCAGCTCCACCTCCTGGCCTGCAGCCTCATAGGCCGCCTGCTCCAGGGCAAGCAGCACAAAGGGGTCCATCAAGGCCATGGTCTCGGGCGTATAGGTCTCCGGGATGAAGCTCTTCTCCTCCAGGCTGGAAGCATTGGCCAAATCAAAGGGATCGTCCTGGTTAATATAATAAGGTAGATCGTTTTCCCATACGTTGCCGGTGCGCTCCGTCTGGCCCCCGTTGGAGGCGGAATAATAGGTCTCCACGATCTCCCCGTCATAGGTGAGCACCTGGCCCTTGGTGGCGTCCACCGCGGCGATGGCCCGGGTATTCTTGCTGGCATAGCCCCGGTAAACCTGGTCGCTGGAGGTGTCCCCCAGGTCATAGGCCCGGCTGCTATAGCTGGAACACTTGGCCACCGCATAGCCCCGGGCGCAGATGGCCTGGGCCTTCAGGGCTTCGATGGGGAAGCTATTGCTCATCTCATGGGGCACCACCCCATATAGGTACTGCTCCAGGGGCAAGGTGTTGATGGCCCGCACATAGCCTTCGTATACGTCGAAGGTCAGGTTCCCCAAATAGGTGCAGGTGCCGTGGGCGTCATTATACAGCCGGATATAGTCGGTACGTTCGCCATAATTACCGCTTAAAAAGGTGAGGGACGGCTGGGTCACGGTTTCCCCGTCCAATTGGATGGAGATCTGCCCGCCTACCACCGTCACCGTTAATTCATCGTTGCCAACGGTAAGCTCCGGCGCCTCTTGTAGGGTAAACTCCCCCACCGGGGTAAAGGAAAACGACGTCTCCTCCCCCAGGGATAGCCGCACCCGTACGTCCGAAGTAAATACCGCACCCTGGACCGCCAGCCCAGGGCATAGGACGGCCAGCGCCAGGCACAGCGCCAGGATGCGCTTGGGTCTATTCATGGTCCACCTCCGTTTCAGCCCCGGAATCGGGGCAAATTCGACATGCTGTTCCATTTTCCTTTATGATACCTTTTTCTCTGTGCCCGGTCAATGGCAGTTCCAGCGAATTCCTCTTCCTATTGGCCCATATCCCATGAACATTTCGTAAATTTCTCCGTTCTCCGCCCCGGTTTCTAGTAAATCGGAAACCGCCTATGCTGGAAACGGAAATAGGCGTATAAACCGGCAGGCTGTCAAAATTCACAGCCGGGCCGCGTAAAGTAATGGAACCGTTCGCCTCGCCGCCCCCGCAAAGGCCGTCGCCCTTGCCGCCGCATAGACGCCCCCACGTAAAACGCGGCGGATATCCATATCCGCCGCGTTAATCCATCCCAAGCAAGTCTTCCACGCGCACCCGCAAAACCTTTGCCAAATAGAGCAGCTCATAATCCGCCACCACCCGCTCCCCGGTCTCGATGCGGCTGATGGCCTTTTGGTTGATCGACAAGCCTTCCAATTGCAGCCAGGCCGCCAGCTGCTCCTGGGAGAGCTTCTTTCCCTCCCGGATGCGGCGCACGTTTTCCCCGGATGCGTTACACCTTCCTTGGTATTTGTATATTTTCGTAACACATCACCTCCCTTCTTACCAATCTTTGGTATAAATTCATGTTGATTTTAGCGCGCCCCCATGCTATTCTTATCCCAAAGATGACTAAACTATAACTTTATTTTTTGTAACCCCTTTCATTATCGATTTTCAGGAGGGCTGATTATGGCAAAAAGAATCGCTAGCACCTTATTGACAATTATCATGTTTCTATTCTCATTTTC
Source organism: uncultured Eubacteriales bacterium (assembly GCA_900543475.1). Classification (GTDB taxonomy): domain Bacteria; phylum Bacillota; class Clostridia; order Christensenellales; family CAG-138; genus Pelethousia; species Pelethousia gallinarum. The sequence goes on along the minus strand of UQRU01000033.1, from coordinate 13,021 downwards.
TTCTATTGCTTTTGCCTTACCCGCCAATGTTGCCGACAAAACCATCGTTGTGGATTGTGCTAAAGACGGGAAAGATGGCATCCAGAAAGCCATTGATTCCATTTTGGCGGAATCGGATAAGGGCGGCTGGACCATTGTTGTAGAGGGCGGAACCTACGATCGCTTTACCGTACCTTCTGCGCTTACGGATTTAACAATCCAGGCAGCGGAGAACGCACAGGTTATCATTCATACCCTGCGGCAGGAGGAGCCTCCCGTTTCCCGCAACGATGGAGGTGGAATCAATATCTTTGCCAAAGGGACCACCCTAAAAGGCTTGACGGTTCAAGCAGGAAAGAATACCCAAGGGCTATGGTATGCTGCCGCTATCAACACCCACCATGAGGATTCGGGAGGCGCAAATATCTCCTTGGCCGTGGAAAACTGTACCATTTCAGGCAGCGGCGTGGGATTTGGCATTATGCAGGATTGTCCCGCATTTTCGTTAAAAGGCTGTACGATTTCCGACTTTGCGGAAGGCCTTTCCTTCTATGGCGATAATTGGGCTGTGCCGAAACAAGGCATTCAGATTACCGGCAACCAATTTCACAATTGCGGCTTTGCCATCCATGGTTACTTTGGCGGTTCTACCGAGAACCCTGGGACGATCACCTTTGAGGACAATATCATAACGGGGACCAAAGCCTTACGCAGCAAGGTCGTGATCCAGGATGATAGCTCCAATAACAGCTCCATGCAGGTGCATATTCAAGACAATAGGCTGGAGCACGGGCTGATTGGCCTGGTCATGCTGGACGGGGAGGATGAAATTGTTGTGGACGTATTGGCGAACAACACTTTTGGCGAAAACAGCTTTTACGTGGAAGCCATTTATCCTGGCACCATCGATCTGTTTACAACCTACCAATCTCCCCCAGGAAGCACAGGCTACTGGGAGTCCTATCTAACCGCCGGCGATCATATCTCCTCAGAGCAGCTAGCGTATATTGAACGCGTCATCGCCGAGGCGAACGCCAGCGGCAACACAAAACTATCTATTACAGGCATTGACGCTGAGAATTTGGTGGAAACCTTTACCCGTTTCAAAGACGGGATCTATTGGGTTAGCGAACCCCCTCCCTCTATTCCCACGCCCTCGCCTAATCCTGCCCCAGGGGAAAACCTGCCTTCCCCCAGTACCGGTAGCCTGACAGTGACAAAAACCATGGCCGATGGGAATCGATCCAGGCAGTTCACCTTTGTGGTGACCCTGAATCAGGCGCTCAACGGCGTATATGGCGGCATGCGCTTTGAAAACGGCGTAGCCACCTTTACCCTGGGCCACGGCCAATCCGTCCGGGCCTCCGCCCTGCCGGTGGGCACGACCTACACCGTAGAGGAAATCGGGAACGCTGGATACCAGGCCATCGCCACCGGCAACGCGGGTTCCATCACCTGGTCAGGGGCAACCGCCAGCTTCCAGAACATCCCCCTATCCATTCCTTCCACAGGCGATATGCCTCGGGCGATCCTGGGAGCTACGCTCATTGCTTTGTCCCTTTTGGGCTTAGCCGTGTATCATAGCCGGAAATCCTTCATCGGGTAACCGCATCCGCTTTCCTAGGGCCTGGGCAGCGCGTCCCAGGCCCTTTTTCTCCGGCCCGGCCTTCCTTTCCTTATATAGCCATTTTTCGGATGGATATGGGTGGCCTTTGCTTTATCAAATATTTAAGAATCTTTCGTTTTTTTATTTTCTTCCTCATTATCCTTAGAGAATACCCTCCGTAGGACTTTATTTTTGCAGGCTATACTGGCTGCACCAACGGACCCATGCTTTCGCAAGAAAGGCTTCCGTTACGATCTTGTTACATTTAAGGAGGGTTTTCCATGAAAAAACGGCTTGTTCCCATATTGCTTTCCCTTGTCATGGTCCTGATGCTTTTGCCAAGCCTGGCGCTGGCGGCGGACGGCGAGGGAGCGTCCTCCCTGCTTCCCGCGGCTCCCACAACGGATAAGCTGCCGGAGATTTTAAGCGGTCCCGTGGTGCAGGTCTCCTGTTTCAACGGTAGCCATGCCCATGCGCCGGCTTCCTATCCCCTCAAGCCCGGCAGCTATACCGTCGGCAAAGTTGCCGGCGATGCGGTAGAGGGCTATACTTGCCCGGTGGTTATCCAGGCGAGCGCTTACATCGCGGCCTATAATGACGAAACTGCCTCCAAGCATAGCCTATCCCCCCACGCTTCGGAGGCGCAAACCCTCATGTTGACCTGGGACGCGGCTGCAAAATCTTGGAAGGCGCCTAAAAATAAATTGCCCTTGGCCTTTTCCCTGACCTGCCAGGACCCGCGGCCTTCCGACCCCACGCCTCGCATATCCAATGTGCCGTCCATCCCCACCGATAGCCAGCTGCCAGGTATCCTGGGACAATCCATCGCAAAGGTAGCTTGCGCCAATTCACAGGCCTTTCATGGGGACAAAACCTACGGCCTGCTTCCCGGCGGCTATACCATCAGCGCCGTTGCCGGCGACGCTACCATAGGTTATTCCTGCACCGTATCCATAAACAGCGCCCCCTATGTGGCCGCCTTCAATACAGAGATGGGCGCCATCCATACCCTTCAGCCTGAAGTACAGGCTTCCAAAGCCATCGTTCTGGTCTGGGAAGCGGCCAGCCAGGCCTGGGCCCTTCGGGACGGCGGGCTTCCCATCTCCTTCCCTGTCCTTTGTAAAGACGCGGCAGTACCCCCCCAAGCCCCCGCCGTTGACCAGCTTCCGGGCATCCTGGGCTCCGTGGTAAAGGTGGCCTGCGCCAATTCCCGCGGCTTCCACGGGGACAAGACCTATGCCCTGCTCCCCGGCAGCTATACCATCGGCAACGTTGCCGGGGATGGGGTAAAAGGCTATACCTGTCCCGTGACCATCCACAATGCCGCCCCCTATGTGGCCGCCTACAATACGGACATAGGCGCCGTCCATGCCCTTCAGACTGATGGGCAAACCCCCAAGGCCATCACCCTGACCTGGGATGGGAAGGCTTGGCAGAAGCCTATAACCGGCCTGCCTATAACCCTTACCGTGTCCTGCCAAAAACAACCGGTCTCCACCCTGCCTACGGCCCCCACCAAGGCTGAAACGCTTCAGCTCCTTGGCGCCGCCAGGGTACAGGTCAACTGCTCTGCCGGCCGCCATGGGGCCCGCGCCTATGTCCTGCGGGAGGATTCCATCCAGCTTAGCAGCGTGTACGAGGTAAACAACCAGCCCCGGGTGAACCTCACCCTTTCCGGCAACCCCTATGTGCAGGCCTACAGCTGGGATGTGGGCAAAACCCATACCCTTTCCTACCCCACCGCCTATACCGTCACCCTGGTCTGGCAGAATGGCTGGCGTCTACAAGAAGCCCTTGCCTCGGCCAAAACCTACGCCTTCAACGCCGCCTGCAACCAGGGGAATGTGGGCGGCGGCTGGTACCCCCGCATCAGCGGCGGCCGCAACCCCGGAGGCAATGCGCCCATTACCCAGCCGGGAACCGTCGCCAGCTTCCCCAATCCCGCCCTGTCCATCCCCCGTACCGGCGATGCGCCCCAGATGGGCCTGGGGGCCGGTCTAGCGGTTCTGGCGCTATTGGGCTTGGCAATGTATTTCGGCCGTAGAGCCTCCGCGGACTAGCCGTCCCCAGCGTCTTTCCCCGGGCCGGGGGCAACGCGCCCCCGGCCCGTTTTTTGTAAGAAAACCGGCTGTGGCTTGCTCCCTTTTGTTTTGGCGGGTATAATAGAAACATACGCACCCCCATATCCAAGGATATGAGGGCATACTTGCGTGGAAGGAAGGTTGCGTTATGTTTATCATCGTGGGGCTGGGAAACCCCGGCCGGGAATATGCCGGCACCCGGCACAATGCAGGCTATATGGCGCTGGACATACTGGCGGACCGTTTTGGCATAGAGATAAAGCGGCACAATTTTCAGGCCGTATTCGGGGAAGGGTTTGTGGCGGGGCAAAAGGTGGCCCTGGTCAAGCCCCTCACCTTCATGAACGAGAGCGGAAGGGCTGTGCGGGATATCATGAACTGGTACAAGTGCCAGCACGATCAGCTGCTCTTGATCTACGACGACATCGACATCCCCCTGGGGGATATCCGCATCCGGGCAGGCGGCAGCGCCGGCACCCACAACGGAATGCGCAGCGTGATCTATCAGCTCCAATACGATGATTTCCCCCGGGTGCGGGTGGGCATCGGCCAGGCCCAGGGCCAGCGGGGATTGGTGGCCCATGTGCTGGGGGCGCCCCAGGGCGAGGAGCTGGAAGCCCTGCGCCATGGGCTGGCCCAGGCCGCCGACGCTGCGGAGCTGATCCTAAACGGCCAGCTTTTACAGGCCCAGGCCCAGTTTAACAAGCGGCCCAAGAAAGAAAAGCCCCCCAAGGCAGACCCCTCCGAGGGGGAAAGCCTGGGCGATCCGGAGGTGCTGTAGGAACCATGGAGCAACAGCCACATCCCCTGCTGGGGGTCCTTTCCCAACATCCGGAATATCAGCGGCTCTGTGAGGCCCTCGCAAAAGGCGAGGGCCCTTGCGGCGTATTCGGCCTGGCGGAGGGGAACCGGGGCCACATGGCCGCCGCCCTGGCCAGCGCTTTGGGCCGGCCTCTTTTGGTGGTCACCGCCAATGAGAGCGCCGCGGAAAAGCGCAGCGAGGAGATCGGCCGCTTTTTGCCCTGCCAGCACTTTCCTGCCCGGGACATTCCCCTTACCGGCGCCTTTACCAGCTCCGAGGGCTTGGAGGCCCGCCGGGTGGCCGCCCTATGCCGCCTGGCCGCCGGCCAGGGCCGGGGCGCGGTGCTTTGCGCCTCCATGGAGGCGTTGCTGCAGCGGCTTGCGCCTCCGGCGGTCTTTCTACAGCTGAGCCGCCAGGTATGCGCCGGGGACGTGATAGAGCCCCGCTCCCTCCTGGCCTCCCTGGTGGAGGCGGGCTATGTGCGGGGCGAGGTCTGCGAAAGCCCCGGCCAGGTCTGCCTCCGGGGCGGGTATCTGGACGTATATCCCATCGTGGCGGAATACCCGGTGCGCATCGAGTTCTTCGACGACGAGGTGGATACCCTGCGCACCTACGATCCCCTGACCCAGCGATCCCTGGAAAACATCTCCTCCGTGTTCCTGCCCCCGGCCTGCGAAATGCCCCTCACCCCCCAGGCGCGAAGCGCGGCCTGCAAGGCCCTGGCGGGCCGCCCGGGCCTGGAGGAAACCCTGGAAGCCCTACAGGCCGGCGGCACCCCGGAGGGGGCCCTCCGGCTCATGCCCCTGTTCTATCCCCAGGCCTATACCCTGCTGGACTATATGCAGGATGGGGTCTTTCTGCTGGATGAACCCGCCCGGCTGGAGGAGAGCGGTAAGATCCTTTTTAGCCAATATCTGGACCAATGCGCCGCCGCCATCCAGGCGGGAGAGGCCCAGCCCGAGCAGGGGGAAATGCTGGGCTCCCCCCTGCAGGCCATCAAAGCCCTGGATACCCCCAGGACCGCCCTGTTCTTCGCCCTGACCCGCAGCTATGGCCTCATTGGTATGAAGGCCCCCTTCCGCTTTGAGACCCGGCCCATCTCCCGGTATGTGGGGGATGAATCCCTCCTGTGCGAAGACCTTGCCGCCTGGCGCAAAAGCGGGGAAACCGTAGTAATCTATGCCGGCCCCCATGGGGAACGGCTGCGGCAGCGGTTGGCGGATCTGGATATGCAGCTGCCCTGCGTAGAGAGCTTGGACCGGGCCTTTGTCAAGGGGGAACAGATCATCCTGTGCCAGAGCCTGGAGCGAGGCTTTGCCTACAGCGAGCTGGGGCTTTCGGTGATCAGCGAGCGGGAGCTTTACGGGGACGTGGCCCGCCCGCCGAAAAAAGCCCGGCGCAAACGCCCCCAATTGGTCTTTTCCGAATTGAACGTGGGGGATCTGGTGGTCCATGAGCTCCACGGCATCGGCCGCTTTGTGGGGGTGGTGACCCTGACGGTGGACGGCGCCCCCCGGGATTACCTGCACCTGGTCTATGCCGGCGGGGATAAGCTCTACATCCCCACGGACCAGTTGGACCGGGTGCAAAAATACATCGGCGGCAAGGAGGACGACGGGGCCGCCGCCAAGCTCTCCAAGCTGGGCAGCGGCGAGTGGCAGCGCACCGTCTCCCGGACCCGGGAGGGGGTGAAAAAGCTGGCCTTCGACCTGGTGCGCCTATATGGGGAGCGCCAGCGGCGCAAGGGGTTCGCCTTTGCCCCGGACAACGCCTGGCAGCGCCGGCTGGAGGAGAGCTTCCCCTACGAGGAAACCCCGGACCAGCTCACCAGCATCCAGGAGATCAAAACGGATATGGAAAGCGAACGGGTCATGGACCGGCTATTGTGCGGGGACGTGGGCTACGGCAAAACCGAGGTAGCCCTGCGGGCCGCCTTTAAGGCGGTGCTCTCCGGCAAGCAGGTGGCCATGCTGGTGCCCACCACCATCCTGGCCCAGCAGCACTATAATACCATCGCCGCCCGCTTTGCCGGCTTCCCGGTAAACGTGGCTCTCCTCTCCCGCTTCAAGACCCCCAAGCAGCAGGCGGAGATCCTGGAAGGGCTCAAGGCGGGCCGGGTGGATATGGTCATCGGCACCCACAAACTGCTGGCCCCCGGGGTGCAGTTTAAGGACCTGGGCCTTTTGATCATCGACGAGGAGCAGCGCTTCGGGGTGGGCCACAAGGAGCAGATCAAAAACCTCAAGCGCAGCGTGGATGTGCTCACCCTGTCCGCTACCCCCATCCCCCGCACGCTGCATATGTCCATGTCCGGCATCCGGGATATGTCCGTCATCGAAACGCCCCCCGCCCAGCGTTATCCGGTGCAGACCTATGTGATGGAATACAGCGACGGGGTGGTGCGGGAGGCCATCCGTAAGGAGCTGGGCCGGGGCGGCCAGGTTTATTTCCTATATAACCATGTGCGCACCATGGAATACTTCGCCGAATACCTCCGGGAGCTGGTCCCCGAGGCCCGCATCGCCTATGCCCACGGCCAGATGGGGGAACGGGCCTTGGAAAAAACCATGCTGGATTTCCTGGAGCGGCAATACGATGTGCTGCTATGCTCCACCATCATCGAAAACGGGCTGGATATGCCCAACGTGAATACCATCCTCATCTACGACGCGGATAAGATGGGCCTCTCCCAGCTCTACCAGCTCCGGGGCCGGGTGGGCCGCAGCGTGCGGCTGGGGTATGCATACCTGTTTTTCAAGCGGGATAAGGCCCTTTCCGAGGTGGCGGAAAAGCGGCTGATGGCCATACGGGAGTTTACCCAGTTTGGCTCGGGTTTCCGCATCGCCATGCGGGATCTGGAGATCCGGGGCGCGGGCAACCTGCTGGGGCCGGAGCAAAGCGGCCACATGGAGGCGGTGGGCTACGACCTGTATTGCAAAATCATCAACGGCGCCCTGCGGGAAGCACGGGGCGAAAAGCCCCAAAAGGACATCGATACGGTCATGGAGCTGCCCCTGGCGGCCAGCATCCCCCATTCCTATATCCGCCGGGAGACCGACCGGCTGGCCATGTACAAACGCATTGCCCACATCTCCACCCAGGAGGAGCTCTACGACGTGCAGGATGAGCTGATCGACCGCTATGGGGAGATCCCTAAGCCGGTAGAAAATTTGCTGTTTATCGGCAAGCTCAAGTCGGACGCCCAGCGGGCCTATATCACCCGGATCCAGGTGCGGGACGGGGAGGCCAAGCTGCTCCTGGACCCCGAGGCGCCCATGGACGGCGCCAAGCTCTTCCAGGCCATCCAAGGGGTGGGGGGCGTCCAGTTCCGCCCCGGCGAACAGCCTGTTTTGCTCCTGCATAGGCCCAAACAGGACGCCGCCGCCATTTGCCGGAGCCTGCCACAGATTGTTTACATGCTGGGCGATTGCATTCAGCCGGAGACATGATATAATGAAAAAGTATGTGGCTTTGCCCATACCCAATACGTTAAAATGGAGAAAAGCATGAAAAAGATTTTTGCCCTGACCCTTGCGGCCCTGCTGCTCGTCAGCATCTTCGCGGGCTGCTCCCTTTCCCCCCAGACCAGCGAGAGCCAAGTGAATGTGCCGGTGGTAACGGACATCGACCGGGAAGCGGTGGTGGCCACCGTGGGGGACAAGACCGTCACCATGGGAGACTATATCGACCTGTTTGACAGCTATGCTTCCTACTACACCAGCTATGGCTACGACCTGTATTCCGATCCTGCCGCTTTGGAGGAATTCCAGGATTTCGTCATCGACATCCTGGTGGAGGAGCAGGTCATCGCCTATCAGGCGGAACAGTCCGGCTTTAGCGAGCTGAGCGCTGAAAAGCTAGAAGAGGTGGAGTCCAAAGTCAACGAGGAGCTGGAATATCTAATGAGCACCTACCGGCCCCAGGCGGAAGAGGAAGCTGCGGCGGATCCTTCCATTGATGTGGAAGCCCGCACCAAGGAGCTGGTGGAAGCCGAAAGCGAATTTTACACCGGCAAGGCCATGAGCTACGATGAGTTTGTAGAATGGATCCGGGAATACTATACCGAGACCGCCATCAGCGAAATGTTCCGGGAGGACGCCCTCAAGGATATCACCGTAAGCGACGAGGCCATCCAGGAGTGGTATGACAGCAACCTGGAATCCCAGACCACCACCTATACGGAAAACGGCGGCGCCTACAAGGATGACCAGGAGAGCTACGAAAAATACGGCGGTACCCCGGTGCTGTACGTGCCGGAAGGCTATAGCCGGGTGCTGCATATCCTCATCGCGCCGGAAGAGCTGCCCAGCGACGAATATCAGACCAAGATCACCGATATGGATACCTTAGCCGCAGAATATGGCGAGCTGGCCTTTGACGCCGCCCTCAGCGGCCAGGAGAATCCCCGCCTGGCGGAGATCCTTTCCGAGTACCGGACGCTGGAATCCGAAGCCAACGCCTTGGAAGCCGAACGGATGGCAGACTCCCTGGCTACCGCCAACGACCTGTACAGCCAGCTGGAAGCCGGCGCGGATTTCTCCACCCTGATGATGGAAAATACCCAGGACAATGCCATCCTGAGCTTTGACACCATCGCCTCCAAGGGGCTTTTGATCAGCAACCAGTACGAGAGCGAGGTGGATTGGTCCAAGGAGGTCAAGACCGCTTTCGCTACCCTGCAAATGGGCCAGTACAGCCAGGTGATCCAGGATGACGAAGGCTGCCACATCCTCTACTACCTGTCGGATGAGCCCGCCGGCGCGGTGGCCCTGGACGACGTCAAGGACGGCATTTCCGCCCTGCTGTTGGCGGATCTGGAAAACCAGGAGTGGACCGCCATGCTGGATACCTGGAAGAACGACGGCACGGTGGAGATCGACGAGGAACTGGTGCGCTCCTATGGCGCCGCCGCCTGATGTCCGCCAGCTTACACGGATTCCCCAAGGGAAGGCAACCTGCCTTCCCTTTTTCGTTGGCCGCCATAGAGGCTGGATGCCGTCTTCCCCGGATCAGCAAATGGCTTCGGCAGCGGTTCCTCATCCGGCTGGCTGTGTAACTGGCCTGTTTCCCCGCCCATTGCTCCAGTTCTTAGACCGCCCTCGTTTTTTCCTGGGAAATATGGTATGATTACTTTCAGCATAGGCATTGCCTACATCATTTTTAGAGCAAAGGAGGCCCATATGCGGCTGGATAAATATTTAAAGGTTTCCCGGGTCATCAAACGGCGCACTGTGGCCAACGAGGCCTGCGACCTGGGCCGAGTCCAGATCAACGGCAAGGTGGCCAAGGCTTCCGCCGAGGTGAAGGAAGGGGATGTGCTCACGGTGCTGCTGGGGGGCAAGCAATTGCGGTTGCAGGTGCTGTCCGTACAGGAGCACGCCCTCAAGGCGGATGCCGCGGGTATGTACAAGATCCTGGAGGGCGAAGGGTGAAAGATACCTCTGTGATCCTGCTGGCCGCCGGCGCTTCCAGCCGGATGGGCCAGCCGAAGCTGGCCTTGCCCTTCGGCGGCCGCACCGCCTTGGAGCACGCCCTGCTGGCCTTTTTGCAGGTGGAAGATTCCCCCGTGCTGGAGATCATCCTGGCGGTTTCCCCCCAGACCCAGGACCTGGCTGCTGGGCTAGCCAACCAGTACGGCGCCCTGCTGCCCATCCGGGTCTGTATGGGGGGCGCCACCCGGGGGGATTCGGTGTTCCAGGCCCTACAGCTGGCCCGGGGGGATGTGGTATGCATCCACGATGGGGCCCGGTGCCTGGTGAGCTGGTCGGTGATCCAAGCCAGCATCCAGGCCGCCCGCGCCCAAGGTAGCGGCGTGGCCGCCATCCCCTGTCGGGATACCCTATGGCAAGCGGACGGGGCCGCTACCCTCCCCCGGGAGGGGTTCTGTGCGGCCCAGACCCCCCAGTCCTTTTCCCGGGCCCGGCTTGTAGCCGCCTACGAAGATGCCCAAAAAGCAGGGGTTGCCGCCACCGACGACGCGGCCATCTACAGCCGGTTATACGGCCCCGTGACCTTCAGCGCCGGGGACTTGGCCAATCAAAAACTCACCGTCCCCGAGGATATCCCCCTGTTTGTCACCCTGCTCTCCCCCCCCGCCCCTCGTCTGGGCTATGGGGAGGATACCCACCGGCTGGTGGCAGGCCGGCCCCTGGTGCTGGGCGGGGTGACCATCCCCTTTCACCTGGGGCTGCTGGGACATTCCGATGCGGACGCCCTGGCCCATGCCGCCATGGACGCCATGTTGGGGGCCTGCGCCCTGGGGGATATCGGCAAGCTGTTCCCGGATACGGACCCCCAATACGCCGGGATTTGTTCCTTGACCTTGCTAACCCAGGTCCTACGCCGCACCCTGGCCCAGGGGTATGCCCTTAGCAACCTGGACGCCACCATCGTGGCCCAGCAGCCCAAGCTGGCCCCCCACATTCCCGCCATGCGGGCCAAGCTGGCCGCCGCTATGGCCTGCGGCCAGGAGCGGATCAGCATCAAAGCCACCACCCCGGAAGGCTGCGGGCCGGAAGGGGCGCTGGAATCCATCACCGTGCGCTGCGTGTGCAGCATGGAGGCAATATGACAAACCATCCCACCATCACCATCGCTCCCCTATCCATCCCCGGGGCCATGAGCCAGGCCGCCTGGCGCTGCATCCAGCAGGCGGACGCCCTGTTTTTGCAGACCGATCAAAGCCCCTGCGCCCGGCCTGTGCTGGATACGGGGCTGGCCTACCGCTCCATGGACGACCTGTACGCTTCCGCCCAGGACTTCGATCAGCTGAACCAAGCCATCGCCCGGCGGCTGTGTGAAGCCGGAGACGGGGCGGTGTACGCGGTATGCGGCGGCGGCATGGGAGACGGGGCCCTGCAAGCCCTATTGGCAGCCGCCCAGGCGGAGGGATTGTCCGTTCGCCAGCTGCCTGGCGCGGGCTTTGGGGCAAGCGCCCTTTGCGCCCTGCCGCAAGCCCTGCCGGTTTCCGGCATGACCCTTTGCACGGCCTATGACCTGCCTGCCAGTTTGGACCCCTACCATACCCTGTGCATCGAGGATGTGGATACCCCCCTCACCGCTGGGGATGTAAAGCTGGCCCTGGGGGAATATTATCCCGACGAATACCTTCTGTGGTTCTGCGTCTTGGGCGAGGACGGCTACCATTGCCGCCAACTGCCCCTGTTGGAGCTGGACCGGCAGCGGGATTATGCAGCCGGGGCCTGCGCCATCCTGCCCCCGGCCCAACCCAGCCAACTGACCCGCAAAAGCGTGGACGACCTGATGGCGGTAATGACCCGCCTCCGGGGCCCCGGCGGCTGCCCCTGGGATGCGGAACAGACCCATCTCTCCCTCCGGGGCTCCCTCATTGAGGAAGCTTATGAGGTGCTGGACGCCCTGGAGCGGGAGGACGACGACGCCCTTTGCGAGGAGCTGGGGGACCTGCTGCTGCAAATCGCCTTCCATGCCCTCATTGCCCAGGAGCAGGGCGCCTTTACCCTGCGGGATGTGAGCACCGGCATCGTAAACAAGCTGATTTTCCGGCATCCCCATGTTTTTGGTTCCGTGCATGTAAACTCTAGCAATGAGGTAAAATACAACTGGGAGCAGCTAAAGCGCCAGGAAAAGCATCAGGCCACCGTGGCCCAGGCCATGGATGCCGTACCCCGTGCTTTCCCCGCCCTGATGCGCAGCGCCAAGGTGCAAAAAAAGGCGGCGCAGGTGGGGTTTGATTGGTCGGACCCCAGGGACGCCATGAAAAAGCTGCCCGAGGAAACCGTAGAGCTGCTGGAGGCTATGGAGCGCCAGGACCCCGCCGCCATGGACGAGGAGATGGGCGACCTGCTCTTTGCGGCGGTCAACGTGATACGGCTGCTGGGCCGTGACCCGGAGGCCATGCTCCACAAGGCTACGGATAAGTTTATGACCCGTTTTTCCGCCATGGAAGCCCTGGTCTTGGCGGATGGAAAGGCGCTTTCCAACATGACGTTGGAAGAAATGGACGCCTATTGGGACAGCGTTAAGGCAAAACTGCAAAAAATTTAGGTGTACAGGGCTTTTTTTCTAAAAAAGGGCTTGCCCTGCTGGGTAAACCTTGATACAATAGACGAGGATTTTGACCCGATTTACTTTGATTTTACTAGGAGGTATACCATGAACAAAACCGAACTGATCGCGGCCGTTGCCGAAAAGAGCGCCCTCTCCAAGAAGGATGCCGAAAAGGCCGTATCCGCTGTTCTTTCTACCATCACCGAGACCCTCAAGGCTGGCGAAAAGGTTCAGCTGGTGGGCTTTGGCATGTTTGAAGTGCGGGAGCGTCCCGCCCATAAGGGCCATAACCCCATGACCGGCGCCGAGATCCAGATCGCTGCCAGCAAGGCCCCCGCTTTCAAGGCCGGTAAGGCTTTCAAAGAGGCCCTAAACTAATTTCCCTACAACCCGTTTAAACCGCCTACCCTTGGGTAGGCGGTTTCAGTCTGTCGAAAAAGTGGCGCAAGCCACTTTTTCGAGGTTTTCATAGTTCCCTTGCGCCTACGGCGCGGCCAGGGAGCTATGCAGGGAAACCCTTGCTAC